>CAZIVO010000084.1:0-16337 GCA_964542765.1 uncultured candidatus Brocadiaceae bacterium
GTGATCGTGGGTGGCGGTATCTTTGGCTGTGCAGTTGCCTGGAACCTGGCTCGCTTGGGAGCGCGGCATGTCATCCTGATCGAACGAGGTGAGATCGGCACGGCGTCGACCAGTCGCGCAGCCGGGTTGCTGACTCGCGTCCGTACGAAGACCGGTCAGACCGCCCTGGCTCAGCAGACGCGTCGGGCGATTGCCGAACTGGAGGAAGAACTCGGAGAGTCGGTGGGGGTGCGCAAGGTAGGCAGCCTTCATGTGGCGGCGTCCGAAGGCAGCCGTACCGGGTTGGAGGATCTGCGCAGGGCTGCAGAGACGTGCAAGGAACCTTTTGCAACGATCGATCGTGCCGAGGCCGAGCAGCGTGTGCCATGGTTGGATGCTGGCGATGCCCTGGATCTGGTGATGATGCCCGACGAGGCCTTCGTGGATCCTTATCTCTTGGCGAGTTTCTTTGCCCGCGCCGCCCGGCAGCGCGGAGTGGAGGTTCGCACGGCTGAGACGGTGATTGGGCTTGTGCGTGAGGGCCAGCGTGTTCTCGGTGTGAGGACCGAGAAGGAAACCATCCATGCGGGATGCACCATCGATGCGGCAGGCCCCTGGTCGGGATTGCTGTCCTTCGAAGCCGGATATCACCTGCCGATCACGCCGATCCGCAGCCACTACTGGATCACCGAGCCCCGACCCATCTTTCCCGATGACCATCCATGTGTGATCTTGCCCGACGCACGCGCCTATACGCGTCCCGAGGTCGGTGGCCTGCTCTTTGGTCTGCGTGATCGCAAGTCCGCGAGTTGTGACCCGCGTTCCTTGCCCGAAGATCTCGGCAGCCTTCGGTTTGGTGATGAGCCGCATGGGCATGAGGCGTTGACCGAAAGCGGCCCGCTTCTGGAGAACTTCTTCCCGGGCCTGTCCGATATCGGGATTGCCCACTACATCGCCGGTCCCTCGACCTATACCCCCGATGGCCAGTTCGTACTCGGGCGCCTGCCCGGAGTCGATGGTATGGTGGTTTGTTCGGGCTGCTGCGGGGCCGGAATCGCCGTATCCGGGGGGGTTGGACTGGCGATCGCGGAACTGGCACACACCGGCGAAACCTCCTTCGATCTGGAAGCTTGCCGCCCGGATCGCTTTGGCGGGATCGATGCTTTTGGGGTGGAATGGCAACGCCGCTGCGCGGCGGCTCGCTCGGAGAAAACCAGCGGGTGAGTGATGAGGGCCTTGTCTGGTTAGGATGATAGATCTCTCATGGATGCTTTGAAGTCTTTGTCATGCGGGTGAGTCTTTGTGCAGTGATCTGTTGCGTCAGTCTGATGGCGCTTTGCCGCTTCACCGTGCGCGATGTCGCTTTCGCCGATCTTGGTGATGCGCGCTATCGCCTGCATGCCTTCATCGATGAAGAGGAGACACCCGCAGCGAAGGAGACTGTCGAGCGGCTGGCGACAGCGATTTTTTTGGACTCCAACGTGGACTGGGAAGTTGTTTCTTTCGGAGGCGAGGAGGAGCATCCAGCAGAACATTACCTGGCGGAGTTGCAGGTTCAGGAGTTTCCCACGGCGGTCGTGGTCAGTCCCGCTGGTGATGCGCTCGCAGTCCCGCTAACGGCCGCGGACAAGGGTTTCGATGAGTTGGGGAGTCAGGCACTGGGGAGCGTAGTGAGTTCGCCGGTGCGTCAGAAGATCCTCGATTCCGTGCTGGGCCGCTTTGCCGTGGTCGTGCTGGTGCAAGGTCTCGATACGACTGAAAACGCGCGTGCTGAGGCTGTGGTCCGGCAATCGTTTGCTGAACTCGAAAAGGTCTTCGACAAGATGCCCAAGGCGGTTGGTGATCTACCTCGCCTGCTGGTCGTGCCGTCCGCTGAACGCGCAGCCGAGCGTGTTTTGCTGTGGAGTCTGAACATGGATGTCGATTCGCCGCTGGCGGCAACGGCGGTGATCTTTGGTCGTGGGCGCAGGGTTGGCCCGGTGCTGGAAGGTGATGGGATCACGGCCATGGCCATGTCGCGGATTCTCGACAATGTCGGGCAGTCATGCGAATGCGAGTTGGATCTCTCGTGGATGCGAGGTCCGAGATTGCCCCTTCGCTGGGACGCGGGCATGCGCGCACAGGCGCCCCGGTTATTGGGTTTCGATCCCGAAAACCCGTTGGTGCGCGCGGAGATCCGCGGAATTCTCGCGCGGGGTGAGGGACGATCGGGGCAGGGGAAGGGTGATGCGGATGGTCTGCTCGGTTATGGCGAAGAGATGATTTCGGCGACCGATGAGAGCTTGCCGCCCCCGTCTTCGACGGAGGATGACCCGGGAGATCCTTCGATCAACATGGCGTTGCTGGCACTGGCAGGTCTGCTCTTGATCAGCGTGGTGGCGGGAGTGGTCGTGATGATGCGGAGTTCGAGGTGATGGGAACCCTCGCGCTTATCTTCAAGGAGGCTTGCTACCGGCGGCTCAACTCCCTGCTCGTTTTGCTGGCTCTGGTGACGACAGTCGGGCTTCCTGTCGCTTTCTACACCGCCGGCCATGCATCGCTGCGCGAGACGACTCGCCTGATGCGCGATATTGGCTACAATCTTCGGATCATCCCGCGTGGAACGGATATGGAGCGTCTGTGGACAAGGGGCTATTCGGATCTGACCATGGATGATCAAGGGGTTCGAAAGTTCCGCGAGCGTGGTGATCTCTCGTACAACCACCTGATCGCGATCTTGCAGCGCCGTGTCGAGTGGCGCGGGCACTCGGTGCTGATGACGGGAATCGCCAGCGAGGTCACCCCTCGTGGCAAGAAACAGTCCTCGATGGGCTTTGTGGTCGAGCGAGGTGCGGTGGTTGTGGGGTATGAGACTGCCCGGCGACTCGAACTGAAGGAGGGGAATTCCACCGAGTTCCTCGGCAAGGAGTTCGAGGTAGCGAGGTGCCTGGCCGAGAGCGGTTCTCAAGATGATGTGCGTGTTTACATGGATCTGGCGGAGGCTCAGGAGCTTCTCGAACTTCCCGGGAGGATCAACGAGATCAAGGCCTTGGAGTGTTATTGCCGCGATCCAAAGGTCGATAGTCTTGCCAAACTTCGTCAGGAGTTGAGCGAGATCTTGCCGGATGCACAGGTTTTACGGATGCAGGCCATGGCGGTTGCGCGCAAGAAGCAGCGCCGCATGGCGGAGGATTATTTTGCGGTTCTTTTGCCCATGGTGATGCTCGCATCAGCCCTGTTGATAGCGCTTCTGACCGTTCTCAATGTTCGAGATCGACGTGTGGAGATAGGTATTCTTCGGGCTCTCGGGCATGGGTCGAAACGCATCGCTTGGTTGTTTCTGGGAAAATCCATCCTGCTGGGATTGGTTGCAGCCTTTGTTGGTTTTGCCATCGGCACCGGGGCCGCACATGGATTCGATGTTTTCGAGACGTCGGCGGGGCAGGTGCAGACACAGTGGTTGCTGCTGCCGATTTTCTTGATCCTGGCTCCCGTCTTCGCTGCGATAGCGAGCCTCGTACCGACGCTCATGGCGGTGACTGATGATCCGGCGATCAGCCTGCGGGAGTCACAGTGATGGAGGCTTCGTGTCCGGCGATCAGCCTGTCTTCGGTCGGCCTGAATTACGGCCATGGGGAGAAGTCGACGTCTGCTCTCAAGGGTGTGGATGCCGAGTTCTCTGCTGGCGAGTTTGCGTGCATTCAGGGGCCGAGCGGTAGCGGCAAGACCAGCTTGCTCTTGCTGATCGGCGGTATGTTGCGTCCGACCTCGGGTGACGTTCTGGTGGGGGGGCAAGCGATCTATGACATGGATGCAGCTACTCGTTCAAGGGTGCGAGCTGAGCGGATCGGCTTCGTCTTTCAGATGTTTCACCTGATCCCCTATCTCGACCTGGTAGGGAATGTCTTGCTGGCCGGTGGCGACGGGGCGTCTTCTGGCGATCGTCGGAGCGAGGCTCTGGCGTTGCTCGACCGGGTTGGACTTGCTCATCGCGCCCATCATTACCCGAGTGAATTGAGTGCTGGCGAACGGCAGCGTGCGGCCATCGGCCGGTCGCTCTTTCACGAGCCATCGGTTTTGTTGGCCGACGAACCGACCGGCAATCTCGATCCAGAGAACACGACTCTGGTCCTCGATCTCCTCTCGGATTTTCATGCCACTGGCGGCACGGTCTTGCTGGTCACGCATGGTCGGTCAGGTGACGAGCGTGCGGACTCGAACTATTCTCTGATCGATGGCTGTCTCGCGCGGGTGTCGGGCGCTTGAGGGTTATCGCTTCAGGGTGATCAACTTGTCTTCGGGGAAGGCCGTCAAGGTCAACTCCTTGAACTGCACTTCTTGCGGGACCTTGTTGGAATGGAGTTGCAGGCCAATCGGGCCTTCGCGGATGCGATCGGGCTCCGGGTCATACCAGTCGGCGACCAGCGCGCCATTCACGACCAGTCGGATGCGGTTGCCTTGTGCGAGGATTTCCAGCTGGTTCCAGTCGTGCTGGTGGCCGTGGACCTTGGCATAGCCACCGTTGACACCGAGACCCTTGCGGCCGAAGAGGTCGTAGAAGCCCCAGTTCGAGGGGAACATGACCAGATGCCCGGCGTAGGTGTGCGCATCGCCATGTTCGGGAGCGTTTCGGCCCCAGAAAGCGATGCCCGAATGCATCTCGGAGGTGGCCAAGCGGACCGTCGCGGTGAGTCGGAAGTCGGAAAAACTCCGCTCGGTCAGAAGGTAGGTGCTGACAGTGACAGGTTGGGTGTTCTTGCCGATGATGGTGCCGTCCTTGACCGACCAGTGTTTTGCGTGGCCGACCCAACCGGTCAGGCTACTGCCGTCAAAAAGTTCGATGGTGTGGCGCTTTCCTTTTCGCGGAGGCGTCTGAGGTCGGGGGGACCAGGATTCGAGTTGCTGTGTGATGGCTGCAGCGACTTCGCGTGCCAGTGCTTGTGATCCATCGGTGGTGAAGTGGACATTGGCCTTTCGCATGAGGCTGTCCATGCGTTTCTTGCTGAAACTGTAGAGATCTTGGGTGGGGATCTTGTGCTTGGTCATGACGCGTGCTGCAGCCGTGTTATAGCGTGCGGCATTGCCTGGGATTCTGCCCTTGGAGCCGGGTGGAACCGGCGTCGTGTTGCGCCAGATCAGCTTGGCTCGTGTCTTTTTCAATCGGCGCACGAGGCGATCGAGATTTTTTTCGTATGCCTTGATCGGCACCTGTTGCTTGCCCTTGTCGGGGTCGGTGAGTCCGCCCGAAGCATTCATGTACTTGAGGTCGTGCAGGCCCCAGTTGAAGTGGATCACATCCCACTGCTTGGGCCCTAGCCATGTATCGATCTCTTGTAGCCCCTTGGTCGTGGGGCCACCGTTGGTCGGGATGCGATGAAGGTTGGCACGGCCGGCGAGAAGCTTGCGCGTCGGCCGGGTGTAGCCGATCGAGATCGAGTCGCCGATCAACAGGACCCGAGGCAGGTCGGGATCATCGGCGATCGCCGCCAGTGGTGAGTTGCCGGGTCGCTTGGCAGTTTTGGCCTTCTTCGAAGTCTGGCCGGTGGCGGGCAGGACCGTTAGCAGGAGCAGGACGAGTGTGGTGGGGTGGTATGAGGGCATGGCGGTGATCGTATAGCGTGGGATCACCGATCTCGATTTTTTGGGTGAGATCGGTGATGTTTGAAATCATGGGCTGACCGGAGTGCAGACCCATTTGAGGCCCGGGCGAAGGGGTGATTGGGTTAGACTCGTGCCGTCTTGCTTGGCCGGGGTTTCTCTGGCCAGACCCCTCCCCACACGGAGCGAAGATGAAGAACAAGCTGATCCTCATTCTCGTCGCGGCAATGGCTGCGGTTCCATTACTGGCCCAGGATGACGAGTCGCGTTTCAACGAGCGGCAGGCCGATCGCCTGAACAAGTTCGCCAAACGGGCCTTTGACAAGGGCTTTCCCCGGCAGGCGAAGCTGATCTGGCTGCAGACGATCAAGCTCTACGACCTCGATGATGCGGTGGCCCACAAGGCTCTGGGCCATGTGAAGTTGGGCTCTTCCTGGAGTCCCGATCCCGATTTCAGCTATCCGACTGCGGATACCGGTTCGGGTTCGGATGGTGCATCGTTATTCAAGTCCTACGAGAAGCTGAAAAAGGATCTGGCCTCGGCGCATCGCACACAAGCTCAGAAGTGGAGCCGGGCTGAGCGCACTGACAAGTCGCGGTATCATTACCAGATGGTGCTGCGCTGGGTGAAGAGCGATGAGAAAGCACAGGCGGCCTTGGAGCATCGCGAGATCGGTGGGCTGACAGGAACCAGCCTCGAACAGACGCTGTACGAGCGCTCCAAGATGATCGAACAGGCCGTCGTCGAACAGTCGAGAATCGATTATGGCGTGGAGAAGATGGCGGCTTCGACTCAGCCTTATCTCGAACGTGCGCAGGTCAAGTACATCACCGTGAAGTCCGAGCACTTCACCCTTCGGGGGGATCCCGAAGAGGAAGAGAATCTACTCAAGGCACTGGTCTGGGCAGAGCGAGCATTGCAGGTTGCGCAGGTAGCCTTCCCCAAGGAATCCTTTCCCCAGAATCCTGGCCAGTGGCAAACGGACTGGGCCTTTTTCGTTTCGAAGGATACCTACAAGCAGATTCTTACCGCCAATGGCGACCGCCTCCCCAATTTGCAGTGGCAACTCGAGCATACATCGACCTCTGGCATTGCCGGCCCCGAAGGTGTTCTGACGGTGGGAGCGACGGGTAGTGTCAAGGTTCTGTTCGACGCGGTGGTGCGTAATGTTGCTCGGGCCTATGCGGGATTCGGGACGGATGGCTTCCGTGAGGGAATTGGCCATACCTTCGTCGGGATGATCTTCAATAACAACCGACTCTTCTCGGTCGATCTGATGAAGCAGCAAGGGACCACGGCCAGCGAGGAGGATCGTCAGTACAACTCGCCCGACTTCGATGTCTGGAAGGACTTGAATCTGGAGTTGGCGTGGAGGAGTACCGGTAGCGTCCCTGCCATGGAGTTGCCCTTCTGTGACGCTGCGAAGTTCACCAATCAGCAGCGCATCAAGGCCTGGTCGTTCTGCGACTATCTGATGCGAAGAGATCCTGCGTTATTGCGCGACATGGATCGATTGGGCCTGGAGATGCGGCGGGAGAATCGCACCAGCCCGATGGAACTGACACAACGGTTTGGTGAGACGCATGATGTTTCGGTTGCGCAACTTGACAAGGAGTGGGAGGACTTCTGGACGGGAGCGAGTCCGGTGCTCAAGGCGATCCAGAACGATACGCCGCCACTGGCAGCGGTGAGCAAGGGAGTGGAGAAGTGGTTGGCTGCTTACAACGCAGCACGCAAGACCCGTAACGCCGTGCCGGTGGCCTGGTCGGCAAATCTTTCGACTCGTTGCCATGACCACGCGGTCTACCTCAAGGCGAACAAGAAGCAGCGAGGTCCGGTCGCCGAGCATAGCCAGGACCCGGCAATGGGGGGGACCCATCTGGGCAGCATGTTCGCGCAGATGGCGGTGGTTGTGACCAGTGCGAAGATCAGCAAGGCGAAGGATATGTTCCAGGGATGGTTGGATATTCCGGGATATCGCGACGGACTGGTGAACAATTACATCCGCACCGCCGGGCTTTACAGCATGGGCGATATCCTGGTCATGAATCTGGTCAGTGACCTTGGTCCGCCACAATCGAAGAGTCGCCAGGGATATCACTGTTATCCGCGCAACACGGACACGCGGATTCCCAGGGAGGTCGCCGTCGAACTCCTCGGCCCCGAGTTGCGGCAATTACTGGAAAAAAACGGTCACGGCAAACTCAAGAAGGTTGGCTATCCGTTGACCCTTCACTTCGGTGTTTCGGTTCCTGGCAATCGAAGTTCTTATCGCTGCGCGGTGACCACGTCACGGGGCGATGCGATCGAGGGCCTCATCCTGCTCGATGGGGGCACGATTCGACGAACTTCGGCGCCGGGCATGGTCACCTTCTTCCCGCTCGAGCCCCTCGCACGCGGAGAGATCACGGCGACCTGGACCTGGGAACAAGGCAGCGAGGTTCGACGCTTGAAGGCGAGTTTCACGACCAAGTGAAGTGGCGGTCTCTCCCGGGACGAGCTAGAGCATCAGGCGTTTGGCTGTCAGGCTGACAGTCCGGACGGCTTTTTCTCGGTAGATCCAGCAGCGAAACTCTCGGCCTTCGTAGCTGCTGTTCCGATTGACAAAATTCTGGATCTCTTCGGGGGTCTTGAAACGGATCAGCGAACTGCTGCCCGCATCATCGGGAGGGGATTCGATGGCCAGCAGGAGATCACCCGGTGCCAGTTCGAGGTCATCGGGTGCCAGTCCCTTGAGGAGGCGTTCGACCTGGACCAGGCTGTCCATGATCTCACCGGGCTGTGCAGTTGCATCACCGGTGTATTCGCGATGCAGGTTGATGCAGGCGTCGCGGACGATCGTCGGTGCTGCCTGCACGGACAGGAGTTTGACTTCCAGTCCGGTCTGGCGGCAGACAGCCCAAGCAGAGGGGCCGAGAGGGCGAATGCGCCGGGTCAGGCGCTTTCCGTCCCGCTCGATCTCGAAGCTGATCTCGCGATCTGCTGACTTGGTCAAGAGCTGCTTCACGTAACCGACACTCCATGTGAGGCGGATGCTGTCCATGGAGGCGAGGCGATCGCCCTTCTTCATGCCTGCTCGGATTGCCGGTCCGAAGGGGCTTACCGTATCGATCATCAGCTTCCCATCGATATCCCTCACCTCCATGCCGAGGTAGGCGCTTCGGAGTTTTTCGGGCGTCAGGAGTAGACCCAGGGTCTTCTCTCTCACCCGCTTGACGGCGATGGCGTAGCTGGTGGCCGAATGGCTGCCGCCGCCAGCACTGTTGATGCCGATGAGGCGGCCTTGCAGATCGAGCAGGGCACCACCGCTATTGCCTGGATTGATGGCGGCGTCGGTTTCGATCAGATCGCGGAGCTTGGCCCAGCGGTTTCTCACGTTGGTCGCCTGATCCAGAGCGCTGACGACGCCCGCGGTGATGGTATTGGCGCGGCCATGTGGGTTGCCGATGGCGATGGCGGTTTCGCCGACCCTGAGGTGATCGGAATCACCGAGTTCGATGGCATCGACCTGTGATCCTTCCGGGAGTTGTAACTGCAGAAGGGACAGGTCTTCTTCGCGGGAGATGCTGAGAACCCGGACCGGATACTGTTTGCCATTGGCGAGTCGTGCATGAACAACGTGGTCGCGGCGCATGCTCCCGTCTGGCTCGGTAGCGGCATCGACAACGTGCCAGTTGCTGAGAGCCAGGCCCGATCGATCGATGATGACGCCCGAGCCCAAGCTCTCGCCTCGAATCTTGGGCTGAGCCGGAGCAAAGGGGTTGTCTTCGACATCGGCTTGTGCGGAGGATCGGCTGACGTAGACGTTGATGAGGGCGTTTGCTGACTTCTCCATCATCGCAGTGATGCCGCTCCGTCGTTGCTTGATCTCCAGCGGTGTTGGCGGTGTTGTTGGCAGCAGTGGGCCATGCTTGGCGAGCACCTCGGCGAAGGCTCTGCGGATGCTGTCGGTGCTGGCGACCATCGATAGATTGGTGTCCAGCTTGGCTCGATCGCCTCTTTCGCGAAAAGCGCGGTCGATCTTGTCGATGACCCCGCCATCGACGATCCCGAGCAATCTCCCCGAGAGATCGATCAGGGCGCCGCCGGCATTGGCATTTCCCAGGGTGGGGTCGGCTTGTAACCAGTTTTGGCTGCGCCGTGCGGAGATGACGCCGATGCTGATGGTCAGGGCTCGGTCACCCCAGGGGTTGCCTATGCCCAGGACGGTTTCGCCGAGCATGGCCTTGTCCGAATCTGCCCAGACGATTGCGGGCAGAGTCATGTTTTTGGGCAAGTCGATCTTCAGGAGTGCAAGATTGAGTTGTCTGTTCGTGGCCAGCGACCGTGCCGTGTAATGACGCCCGTTGTTCAGGGTCACGTCGATATGCGTGGCCTTGTTGATCAAATGAGCATTGGTCAGCACCAGTCCGTTGGTTGAGATGATGACGCCCGATCCGAGTCCCGGCCTCCTCCTGCTCGAGTAGGGGTCACGAAGACCGATCTCGGGCATGGATTCTTTGCTGTTCCAGATGCCGACGATGGAACTGGCGACGATGGCGACGGCGGCAGCGGTCGGTTTTTGTATTTTTTCAGGCGATGGTTTGCGTGAACTCTTGCCGCCGGCGAATTCCTTTTTGAAAGCGGCTCGGAATGTTGCGGTGGGAATGGCGAAGCCAAAAGTTGGCTTCTTGAGATCGGTAAGCGTTGGTTCCCTGACTGCGCGCTGCACGTGTTCGGCATTGCAGATCCCGAGCAAGCGGCCATTGGCGTCGATCAAGGCACCGCCGTGGCTGCGTTGCTGGATGGCAGCGTCGGTCAGCAGAATCTCTTTGGCGGTCAGGGTTTGACTGTCGACGGTGGTGCCACCACAGGCGTGTGCCACCACCCCGGAGAATGCGAGAGGACTGTTGCCATCGTGATAGCTGAGAACGGCAGCGCGCTCACCTGGTGCGAGCTGGCTTGAATCAGCCAGTTCGATCGAGGGCAAGACTGTTTTGGACGGGAACTTCGCACGCAAGAGAGCCAGTCCCGATGGAATGTGCTTGGTCAGAAAATGTGCCGGAAGTTTTTGGCCGCTGCCGAGTTGAATCATCAGGGCGCGGTCTTTCAGGTTTTTTCCGGCAGTGTCGAGGGCTTCTTTCACCAGTGACCATTGAGTGACGACCAGCCCCGAAGGGTCGACGATCACACCCGAACTCGGCCGCTCGATCTTGAAGGATCTTTTGGATTCTTTGATCTCGATAAAGACATGAACCACGCTGGGTAGCGCTTTGGTGGCCGCTGCTGCCATGGGATCGTGATGCTGGTCCTCGCCTCGTGGGAGCGGTGCCAGCAAGGATCGGTTGATCGGCCCCTGGGTCGACAGGGGTGCGTGGAGCAAGAGGACCGAGCACAGGAAAAATTGGGACCGTCGCACGAGGACTAGTTTACCCGTCGCTGAGATTTTGGGGTGCTGCCATGATCGCGGTAGCATCGACTCATTTCTTTTTGGCGAGCACTTCGGCGTTGAACTCTGCACGCCCGAGGGACAGTTCCAGCAGTTTCTTTTGGTGCATGAGGTAGATCTTGTTGTAGGTCAGGAAGCGATTGAAGGCGTGTGCTTTTTTTTCGTCATTGCCTTGCCAGCCATCGCCCTTGGCGAGTGTCTTCATGAGGTTCTCGAGCATCTTGCTGCAAAGCTTGAGGGTCGGTATTGACCTTACAGCCGGCACCATGAGTTTTTGGTAAGCCTTCGTTTCCTTGCGGCTGTTGGTGCCGGTTGCAGTGAAGCCATGCAGTGCTTGCAGGACCTTCTCCGCACTCGCGAGAACCGTGCGGAGAGTCTTGGGCTTGGCCCCTTGGAGACTTGGCTTGGGCTTGATGACCGGGATCAGCCGCCGGCCTTTGCAGACTTCGCACGCGTATGCTCCCGCACCACGGCATGAGGAACATTTCTGGTTCTTTTTCCCTCCGCCCTGAACCGGATAGCTCCCCTCTCCACGGCAGCCATCGCAGGGGAAGATCCCGGCTCCGTAGCAACCGGGGCAGTGGACAAGAACAAAGGGATCGGGAATCTGGCCCTTGCCTCCGCAGGCGCGGCAGGGACTCTTTTTCTTCATGTCGCACTCGAGGCACCGGGTGTTGAATTCGAGATCCTTGCAATGCTGGCAGGCTGTGGTTTTCAGGCTGCGGCATGCCGGGCAATTGGCGGCCCGGAACTCCTCCCACTGCTGCAGTCCTTGTTCATCGACATGGGTCGCCCGCTCGATGGTGGGCTCAGGAAGGCGCTGCTGGCCAGATGCGGCCATGGTGGTGATGCCGATCAAGGCGATCAGTCCGAGGTATTTGATCCATTGTTTCATCGGTGATGATGCCCCTCCCGAGGCTTGTGGAGCGTTCAGGTTTACTGGTTCCAGCTTGGCTCGTGCAAGCCCGGTACTCCTTCTGGTAACGGTCTGCCGTTTTTGGGGTCATGGCATGATTTTCACCTGTGGGCCTTACCGGCGGTTGCCAGGGAGGATCTGCACGTGTGAGGCTCCTTCCGTGGGCAGATTACGGGTAATCTGGCGCCGCCTCCGACATGATCAATCTCATCCCTCGCCCCTGTGACCGCGCCATGGCGGTCTTCCTTCTCTGCGTTGCCGGCATTCCTGCCCAGGACTGGCCGAGCTATCGCGGCAACAATGCACGCAGCGGTGTCAGCAAGACCAATCTGGCATTGCCGCTGCGACAGGCTTGGGTCCATCGCGCCAAGGGTTCGCCACAACCCGCCTGGCCCGGGCCTGCGAAGGCTGATCTCTACAACAAGCTCAGCGTTCTGCAGCCGCGTTTGGCTTTCGATCGTGCGTTCCATGTGTCGATCGGGAAGGGCAAGCTCTGGTTCGGTTCTTCGGCGGATGATCAGGTCCATTGTTTGGATGCGCGGACCGGTGAGGAGCTCTGGACCTTCTTTGCCGAGGCGCCGATCCGTTTTGCGCCGACCTACAGTGGCGGCAGGGTGTTCTTCGGATCGGATGATGGGCGGGCCTACTGTCTTCGAGCCTCGAATGGCGAGGAGGTATGGCGTCATACCGCAGCTCCTCAAGATATGCGTGTTCCCGGCAATGGTCGTGTGATGTCGGTTTGGCCGGTTCGCACGGGCGTCGTGGTCCATGATGGCAAGGCGTACTTCTGCGCCGGTCTGTTTCCGGCCGAGGCTTCGTATCTTTGTGCGCTGCGAGTGGCATCGGGGATACCCGTGTGGAAGAAGAGCTTCTCTTCCATACAGCCGCAGGGATACATGCTCGCTTCCGCTGATCATCTCTATGTCCCGACCGGAAGGGGTCCGCCGATCGTTTTCTCCAGGAAGACCGGCGACAAGATTCGTCAGCTCGGCGGCGAAGGTGGAACCTTTGCGCTACTCGCTGGTGATTCTCTCATTTATGGGCCGGGGAAGGCTGGCAGTATCGGAGAGTTCGCGGGGACAGGGCAGGACCATGTTGCGACTTTCCAGGGGAATCAGATGGTCGTGACCCGCGACATGGCATGGCTGTTGACGACGCGAGAACTGTCAGCCCTGCGACGCACCCGTTATTTGGAGTTGCTTGGTGAGAAGAACGGCTTGGCCGCGCAAACCAAGGAACGGAATGCCGAGTTGAAGAAGCAAAAGGGCAATCGCGTCAAGGCGGCCCAGATCCAAAGGAAGATCGAGGAGATCGGTGAGCGGTTGAGCGAGATCAGCCAAGAGTTGCGCGCCTGCTTCGTTTGGCGGCGGGCATGTGCCTTGTCGCTGGAGTTGATAGTGGTGGGAGACCATCTGGTGACCGGCGGTGATGGTGAGATTGCGGTGTTCGATGCGAGTAGTGGCAAGGAGGTGTGGCGCGCGACGGTCGAGGGCCGAGCCTATGGTTTGGCTGCTGCTGACGGACGGCTTTACGTGAGCACTGATCTGGGGCGCATCCATTGCTTTGCAGCGCAGGAGGAACGATGAAGATCAGGATTTCTTGTTTCGCGTTCGCGCTTGTCGGCGGTTCTCTTCTCGCCCAGAAGGCCGATGGTCTCGTCGGCCACTGGACGTTCGAGAAGGCTTCGGCATCCACCACCAAGCTCGCCGACCGAGCTGGTCGTAATCATGGGCGGATCGAAGGGCGTAAACGTTTCCTGGCCAGCCCCTTACCTTCGGCCATGGTCTTTGCTGATCGGAACGACCGAGTCATCCTCAACCGCAACCTGTCGAAGGCGGGTTTGCCGTCGAAGGAAATCACGGTCGAGGCATGGGTTGCGGTGGATGTTCCACAGACATGGGGCGGCATTGTTTCCGCCTTGCAGGATAATGGAAGCTTCGAGAAGGGTTGGCTGCTCGGATTCAATGGTTCCAGGCTCTGTTTTGCTCTGTCGTCCAAGGGTGCTGATGATGGCGACGGCAAGATCACCTACTTGAAGGCGCGCCAGGATTTTCAACGCACGCAATGGTGCCATCTGGTCGGCAGCTACGACGGCAAACGGATGCGGCTTTACATCAACGGCGCGCTCGATAACGAGAGCGCCGAACAGTCGGGCGAGATTCTCTATCCGCGCCGGGCGGTGTATGAGCTCGGAGCCTATGTCGACGATGATGAGAACTACCCCTTGCAGGGTTTGCTCGGTGAAGTTCGAGTCTGGAAGCGTGCCTTGACGGCCGAGGAAGTTGTGGCCGGATACGAGCGTGATCGGACGACCTACGCGGTGACGCCTTCCGCTTCGACCAAGGGGCGATGGCGCTTTTCGGGGGAAGCCATCACCGATGACCTCGTTGCACCTGTCACGGGTGCCGCCGCGGCTCGCATCGAGGGCAAGATTGGTTTGAGGGCAACCATGCCCACCGCCTTGATCCTGGATGGTGAAACCAGTTCGGTGAAGGTTCAGGGCGAACTCGACGGTCTTCTTCCCGAACTTGCTCTGTCCGTTGAAGCTTGCGTGTGGATTGGTGATCGTCAGCGGCAAAACGCGATTGTCGTTGCCCAAGATGCAGCCGGTGAGGAGCTTTCAGGCTTCAGGCTCGAGGTTCTGGATGGCAAGTTCCGCTTTGGTCTGGCTGTGGCCGAAGAAGCGGACTCGATGGTTTTCGTGACCTCTGATGTCGTGGTCCGACCCTTTACCTGGTACCACATCATCGGCACCTACGATGGCAGTCTGCAGAAGGTCTTCGTCAATGGGGCAGTAGTGGGTTCTGCGCGCTATGCGTCGGGCCCCATCGTTTATTCAGCACAGGAAGAGCTTCGTTTTGGTGCTTGGCGGCGTGGCGGTGCTTGGCATCGCATGGTCGGTTTCTTGCACGAGGTAGCAATTCACGAAGGTGTCCTGGATGACAAGGAAGTGCGAGAGGCATGGGCGGCGGTGAGTGCCGATTTCCCTCGTTCTCAGGCCGTGACGGTTGGTCCCAGTGCACAGTTTATCAGGGAAGATGCGGCGGTCGTCAGCTGGCGCATGCAGGGTGATCGCCCCGCGGTGCTGGAATACGTGGATCCGGGGCGAGGATTGCGGCAGGTTCAGGTTCGGTCCCAGGGAGGGGTGCACGAGGCTACCTTGACGGGTCTTCGTTCCGATCGTTCATATACCTATCGGATCGTCAGCGAGGATCGGGATGGGCGGGAGCTTGCAACGGCGCCTTTTGAACTTGCGACCGAATTCAACTACGAGCCGACAGCGATCGAAGCGTTACCTTCGCCATATTCCGACGATGCTGCCGGCTCGCACTGTCGCGCTACTGCTGCGGCTATCCTTGAGCGCAGCAGTATCAACAAGGGCTATTGCCTCATGTTCGGTTCAAGCGATGGCCGGCTCGCTTACGAGATTGCTCGGCAAACCGATTTGCAGATCATTGTCGTCGAGAAGAGCCTCAGCAAGGTGCGGCGCGCCCGACAATTCCTGTCAGCGACCGGGTTCTACGGTCTTCGTGTTTCCGTGATGCATGTCAAGGGCGAGAAGGTGCCGCTGGGCGATTACATTGCCAATTTGATCGTCGCGGATTCCTTCGAAGGTGGTCGGCCGCCTGCCAGTCTCGACGAGGTGTTGCGGTTGCTCCGCCCTTGTGGCGGAGTGGCGATGATCGGGCAGCCGGCAAGCGGCTTTACCGGTCGTGGCACCGTTCGGCTCGATGCCCTATCGGCCTGGGCTGATGGTTCGACGGTGGCGATGGACTGGAAGATAGAAGAGGACGATCAGGGTTGCTGGGCATTCTTGCGCCGCGGGCGATTGATTGGATCAGGTGAGTGGACGCATCAGTATGGCAGTGCCGACAATGCTACCAATAGTCGTGATTCTCGGATTGCTGGGGATCTTCAACTCCAGTGGTTTGGTCGTCCTGGTCCGCGAGGAATGGTGGATCGTGGAGCGCGGACGCCGGCTCCCCTTTACGCCGACGGGCGGCTCTTCGTGCAGGGCGATTGCCGCTTGTTCGGAATCGATGCTTACAACGGCACCATCTTGTGGAGTCTTGAGGCTCCGACCCTCAAGCGTACCAATGTTCCTCGCGACTCGAGCAACATGACCGTTACCGGCGATCGGTTTTATGTGGCGGTGCGTGATGCCTGCTGGAAACTCGATGCGCAGACAGGAAAGCTCGAGACCCTGATCGAGTTGCCCGGAGACCTGAAGCCGGAGCAGGATGCTGCTTGGGGTTATCTGGCGTCGACCGACGAGCTTCTTTTGGGCACGACAGCACTCGAGCGGGCGATTTACAAGGGATTTCAATTCTTCCATTTTTCCAGGAAGGGTATGATAATGATTTTTAATCCAATCAATATTAAAGGTCATATGAGCTCCTAAACGCATTTATTAATTTTTATAAGGGGAATGTTTC
>CAZIVO010000085.1:0-16286 GCA_964542765.1 uncultured candidatus Brocadiaceae bacterium
CGTCGGATCCCCATGCCGCATGGCTCGAAAGGTTTTACGACCGAGCTCACTCTCAGAGCGGGCGACAAGCTGGCCTTCACCTTCGATAGCGCCCGCGTAGCGGGGCAGAGTCTGAAAAAGAAAGAACACAAGGGCCCCACCTTGCGGTTCTCCCATCTGAAGCTGACCGGCCCGTTGCTGGACGAGTGGCCCACGGCCGCGATGCAGGCGATCCTGCCCAGGCAACACATGACACCAGAGGAACTGGTGGATCACCTTGCCTTGTTGCTCACTCAACGTGCGTTGTCCGCGGAGGACCGCTCGGCTTTCGTGAAGATCGCGCAAGAGCAGCAGACACGTGAGGCATCACCAGCCGCCACTGCCCGCAGCGTGCTGATCGCGCTGCTGACCTCGCCGCACTTCATTTACAAGGCCGAGTCGCCTGAGTTAACCGACGTGGAACGAGCCCACCGCCTGTCCTATTTCCTTTGGAACTCAGCACCCGACGCGGAACTTCTCAGCGCGGCCAGGTCCGGCGACTTAAGAAAAGATCCATCGGCCGAGGTGGAGCGGATGCTCAAGGACGCCAAAGCCGGACGCTTCATCGACGACTTCACTCGTCAATGGTTGCAGCGCGACAAGGTAAACGACTTTGGCCCCGACGTGCGCGTCTTCAAGAACGTGCGCCGGATGACGGTCGATTCCATGGGGCGCGAAGGCCGTGAACTCTTTCGCCATCTGCTCGAGAAAGGCCTGAGCATGGAACACTTCATCGACTCGGATTTTGTCATGGTCAATGATCGCCTTGCGCGCTTCTACGGTTTGCCCGCAGTCAAAGGTGATGCGTTCGTGCCGGTGAAGCTGCCCAAGGAGAGTGAACGCGGAGGGCTTGTTGCCCAAGCTGGTTTCCTCAAGCTCACCTCCACCGACTTCGCTACTTCACCCATCCACCGCGGCTCGTGGATTCTGAAGAATCTTTACAACGAAAACATTGAGCCACCGGCCGATGTGGTGATTAACGAGCCGGACATCCGCGGCACCACCACCATCCGCGAGGCCATCATTAAACATCAGGAACTCGAGAGTTGCGCCCGTTGCCATTCCAAGATTGATCCCTTGGGATTTGCTCTTGAATACTACGATCCCGTTGGCCGCAAGCGATCCGAGTACCGCCACGTTGAAGTCGTCAACACCAAGAAAGTCAAATTCACCAAGATCCCGATTGAGTCCGCCATGAAACTGCCCAACGGCCGTGAGGTGCGCGATCTGCCCACGCTCAAGGCCGCTCTGATGGCCGACAAGGAACACATCCTCAAGGGCATCATTGGCAAACTGATCAGTTACGCCCATGGCCGCGAAGTCACCCGCGCTGATCGGCCATACATTGATGCCGTTTACCAGTTCTCCAAATCCCACAACCACTCCCTTCAAGTCGCCATCGAATCCATAGTGGCCCATCCGGAGTTTGGCCGGAAATGAAACGCATTGCCTTCTCCCCGAGCCAACACTCGAAGACACAAGCCTTTTGAGATCAGTCAGCTAAGCCGTGCCTTTGAACCACCGAACACCACCCTAGCCAGGTAGCACTCAGTGCTGAGCGCCAGCGCGGGCTTGAAGGGTGTAGGTATAGGCGACCTCTCCGTTGGAATAGCGACCACGACCGACCGCCTCGACGTTGGCAGTAACGAAATCGACCACAGCCGTATCGCCATTTACCGAGACTCGCACATGGCCTGGGCTTGGCAAGACATCGCCGTGCACGTAGCCGTACTCCTGCGCGATGCGGGTGTTGTTTCCCGGGTGGCCTGGTTGCGGCACCAGTTGGTAGACGATGCCGTCGAGCTCTTCCTTGGCGAACATGTGATCGTGACCGTGAAACACGGCTTCGACACCGTAGCGCTTCAAAAGGTCGTGAATGGGCATGGCCCAGCCCGGCCGCTTCTCACCGAACAGGTTCTCGCCCGTCGTATCGCGTCCGCCCCATTCACCAAGACGCGCCGCGGCGACACCGCCTCGAGCTTGCCGATCCGCGCCGCCAACCAGGTGGTGCAGGAACAGGAACTGAAACTTCGACCGGCTCTTCTCCAGCGTGTCCTGGAGCCACTGGTATTGCTCCTTGCCCAGTGTGCTGTCCCAATTGCCACCATCGCGAGACCGCCCCGTGGTGTACCAGTAGGGATCGAGAACGAGGAAGAGGCAATCGCCCCATTCGAACGAGTAGTAGTTCTGCAAGAGCCCTGCATGCGGATGTGCCGTGTTGCTACCCGAGTAGAAACCGTTGGGAACCGGGTTCGGGATGTAGCGCTTGCGCGTCTGGTTGGACCAAACCGAGATGTTGTTCGCGCTGCCATCGTCTTGGGAGCCCGACTCCCCGTCGTGATTGCCGAGCGCGAAGAACAGGGGCGCCGAATGGCAGAGCTGTCCAAAGTAGTAGCGCTGCGCCAGATATTGCGCGTGGGCATCGGTGAAGTCCCGTTGCCGCTTGTCGGTCATGAAGGCGTCGCCCAAGGCGATGTGGAAGTCAGAACCATCGGCCAAGGCGTTGCGCAGTGTCTGCAGATACATCGCCGGCTCGGTACGGTCATCGAGATGAGAATCTGCCTGTACGGTGAAGACGAAGGCGCTGCCCCTTGCCCGCGCAGTGTGGAATGTGTGCTCGGCATCCTTGCCGAACGCCCCTGTGTTGCCATCGCGGTGGCGTAGTCGGTAGTAGTAGCGCTGATTCGGATCGAGTCCATCGATGAGGATCTGTGAAGGCTTGCCCTTGCTGAGCAGGACCTGGGTGGTCTTGCCGCTGTAGTCACCCTTGATCGTCCCGTACTCCAGATAGGCCTCACGATCGGTATAGCTCAACACACTGGCTGTGACGGCGGTATCGGTGGGGCGACCGAGGATGATGTCCAGCGGGTTGCTCGGCACCTCGGTGCGAAATGCTGCCGAGCCGCTGCGGATCTCCGTTGCCATGTTGCGGCGGGATCGCTGCTGCTGGTCGGACCTGGCGTCGCCCGCGCCTTCACCCCGGCCTTCTCGACCGCCCCGGCGCCGGCCTTCGCCGGCCTGACCACGCTCGGCGCCTTGGCTGCCCGGTCCACGCTCGAGTTGGCCGAGTTCCTTTGCAGTCACGACACCATCTCCATTGCCATCGGCGCGACCGAACATGCGCCCGGCATGGGCCAGGATTTCTGCCGCCTCGAGCAAGCCGTTGCCATTGTCATCGAGTTCGCCGGCGTGCTTTCGCACGAATCCCGCCATCGCCAACCGAGCTTCGCGCCCACCGCTCTCGAGCTCGGCCGAACTGATCTTACCGTTGCCGTCACGGTCATAGGAAGCGATCGTCTTGTTCGCCTGGTCAAGCATCTCGGCGCGAGTGATCGAGCCATCGCCGTTGCCGTCCAGTTCACCAGCGTGCACCAGGATCCAAGGTTGGCGGACGCCGCCGTCACCCTCGCGCTCGCGGGGCGGCCCGCGCCGATCATCTTGCCCATCTCGACCTTCAGGCCCGCGCCGTCGACCGCCGCGTCCGTCGTTTCCGTTGCCACGTCCGGGCCCTCTACCTCCACCTCCACGCTGGCGTCCGGCGTAGTTCTTGGTCACGGTTTGTCCGCGAGCATCGATGAACTGGAACTCGTAGCTGTCCTCACCTTTCTGCCGGTAACGAATCGACTGCTTGTCGCCGTTGCGCAGTTCGTAGCCAACTTCATACCAACCGCCCTTCTCGGACCAGGACACGACGTGCGCACCTCGCAACGGTGGCGTGTGCGGCCGCACTCCTTGCGCTCTGGGATGGTTCGTGCGCTCCACCACGCCGCGGAACTGCGACATGATGTACGGGTAGGCCGGGGAGCTGTGGTAGTGATACTCGCTCGGCCTGGCCGTGGCGCCATGACTGTGCGAGCCGGTCCCTGTGTGGCTGTGCGAATGACCGTGCGCAGCATCGAGCTCGCTCGGTTTCTTGCTATCGAGGTCCTTCTCACCGTAGATGGGGAAGCCGTCCATGGCGTACGCAATCGGCTTGTTCTTGCCGGCCTTCTTCTGAAGATGCAGCGGTGCTTTGTGGTAGTGGTAGTCGTCGGCGCGCCCGGCGTGTCCGCCGAACTCATCCAGCTCACCCGCCGTAACCGTGTCGGTTCGCCCGTCTTGCTTGATCGGGTTGAAGATCGGCACGCCGTTGATCGCGACTGCCACGGGACCCAGATAGGGCAGTTCCGATGGCTTCTCGGCAAACCTCGGGCGACGAGGAAGGCGAAACGCATTGTTGCCGCTGTAGGCCTGGGGCAGGGGGACCTGCTGGTTCCAGGCGCGGATCCCGACCATCATCGGATGAGCCGGCATACCCTCGGACTCGATGTAGATGTAGTCCTTGTCCCAGCGCACCTTCAGCTTGTCGGCGAATGCAGCAAACGCCGCGGCGGCTGCGGGCTTGCCGTCTTGCTTCGGTTCTTCGGGGCGATCAGGAGATCGGTCATTGCGTTGCCCAACGATCGTCGTAGTCGCCGTCGCGGTGATGAACTCACTGCTTTCCGAGTCCTTGACCCTCTCCGCATCGCGCAGGTCACCGCGCTCACCACGGCGCGGCCTGCCTCCTTGTTGCCCCTGGTCGTCACCGTCCCGGTCTCGCTTGCGACGACCTCCCCCGCCTTTCTCTTCGCGATTGCCGCCACCGCGCTTGCGTTCGGTCGGCGCACGATTCGGATCATACTGAGGGTTGGCCTGGGGCATCTGCGCCTTCGCCTCCTCGAGGTATCGACTGAGTTTGGCTTCCAGCTCCCTCGCCTTCGCCTTGTGTTGGCGTGAAAGATCGCTCCGCTCGCCGAGGTCCTTGCTCAGGTCAAAGAGTGCGACACGATCCGTTTCGTAGAACTTGATCAGCTTGAACTGATCGACGCGAATCGAGGAATGCGGACCATCGCCACTCTGGTAGTGAGGAAAGTGAAAACAGAGGCCCTCGTTCGGGCGCTTCACCGAACCCTTACCGGCGCTGCTGAGCAGACTGGTCAGGCTGCCGCCCTCCAGGCCCTCGGGCAGATTGCGGATACCGGCCCACGCACAAAATGTGGGGAACCAATCCACCCCCATGACAGGCACGGCGCAGAAGGAGCCCGCCTTGATGCCAGGGCCACGCACGATCAAGGGCACTCGGATGCCACCCTCGTAGAGCGAACCCTTGCCACCGTTGAGTCTGGCACCGCCGCCGCCTCCCCCACCACCATTGTCGGACGTGTAGATGACGTAGGTGCTGTCATCGAGTCCGAGGTCATCGAGAGCGTCGAGCACCATGCCCACCCCCGTATCCAGATCCTCAGCGATCGCAGCACGGCCAGCTTTCTTGCCGCCATCCTTGCCGCCTTGCCCCTGGTACTTCGCCAAGGTCTTCTTCAGCGCGTTCTCCGGCGCATGCAAGGCATGCCAGGACAGCTGGATGAAGAAGGGCTTGCCCGCCTTCTGACTCTCCGCCATGAAACCAGCCGCCCGCCGAGCCATGCCAAAGATGTCCACCGGGTTCGGGTCCGTGAAGCGCGCCGCGTACTCGTTGCCGATGTTGCCGTCGTGTGCGTCGTAGCCATGCCGGCCCGGTCCGCCTCCTTGGATGTGCCACTTGCCGTAGTGCGCAGTGCGATAGCCGGACCGCTGCAGAAGTTCAGCAAAGGTGGTTTCCCTCTCGCTGATGCTCCGAATGTTCACCGGCGGGATCATCTTGTAGCCGTCAGCGGCGCCAACGCTCTTCGCGGCCTTGGTCCAGTGCAAGATCGCCGGAGACTTGCCGGTCTGCAGACTGATCCGCGTGGCGGCGCAAACCGGGGCAGGAGCATAGGCGTCGGAAAAGCACATGCCCTGCCGTGCCAGTCGCTGCAGCGTGGGCGTCTGCACCACCCGGCTCTTGGCATCGAGTTGCGGGTGCATCGACACGGACAGTCCATTCCAGGACTGGTCGTCCGACATCATGAAGATGATGGAGGGGCGAGAGCCTCTGGTGCCCGTCGCGGCTGTCTGGGCCTTGGCTACGACACCTAGCAGCAAGCTCACCACGAGTAGACTTGGGAGGAACGGCTTGGAGATCATCATAGGGCCTCTGCAAACGGGGCTCTGGTAACGGTGCGGTCTGCTCACCGAGCAGAAGGAACGACAGGGCTCAGAGGGTTTCCACCGGCATCTTGATAAACTTTCGACCACCTGGGTGAACGCCATCAGGCTTGAAGGCTCGGTGGAGATATCGCGTCATCACCGGTGCTCGCAACCCCCACCTGCACACGAAACTCCTGCGCGCGAACAATCCCGAATCATTCGGCTTTTTTGCCGCGCCTCGCGAACCACCGAGCGCCACCCTAGCCAGGGAGCACTCAGTGCTGAGTGGAGTTCCCCCCGCAGCTAAAAGCCGATGGTCGCCTTGCCTGCGTTGGAGAGGGCGACGCCTAGCCTGTTGGCCTTGCGGTCGAGGACAAGGCCCTGGAGATAGAAGCTCTTGCCAACGAACTCGGCCACCGTTGGGATCGCAAGATCGCAACGCGCGGCGCCTGCGTTGCTCTTCAGTGGTAGGGATACATCTGCGCTCACGAAGAGCTTGCAGCCGGGCATTCCTAAAAAGCCCAGATCTAGAGGAAGCTTGATCGCACCCCACTGCTGGTTCGATATGCCAACGGTCATGAAGGGAGTTGCGGCGGGTGTGGCTTGCAACGGCGACAGCCTGGTCGTGAAGGTCTTGCCGTGGACGGGAAGCGTCGTTGCTGTGAGCTGGGGCACCTTCGCAGAACCCTTGCAGCCGGTGCCTGACGAAGAGAAGGACGCTAAACCTATGTTGAGTCGGCTAATGAAGCCGTCGTTGCTGCGGTTGGTCCTGCTGTAGGCACCCTTGGTCGTCGGAAAGTCGGTGAAACCGGTGCCTCCTGCTACCGTTACCATGCCGTTGGCATCTACGGAAAGCGCATTGCCAACGGCATCACGGTTGCCACCCAAGCTCCCCCCCAGATAAGTGGAGTAGAGAAGTTGCGCGCTTCCGGTCTTGCTCGGATCCAGCCGGCTGACAAAGGCGTGCCTTGGCCCCGTATGGGCTTTTCCGTATGCGCCAGGGGTTCTCGGAAAGTCGGTGGAAGAGGTCGTCCCCGCCACCGTCACCACGCCGCTGGCATCGACGGAAAGCGCGTTGCCATGGTCCGAGCTCTTTCCTCCCAGGTGGGTCGAATAGACGAGTTGCGCGCTTCCGGTCTTACTCAAGTCCAGCTGACTGACAAAGGCTTCCGTGCGACTTGAACTTGTCCTGTAGGCGTTCTTGGTTGTGGGGAAATTGGTGGATTCTGTCGTCCCTGCCACCGTCACTATCGCGCCGGCATCAACAGAGAGTGCATTGCCATCGTCCCTTCGATCCCCCCCCAGATATGTTGAGTAGACGAGCTGCGCACCTCCGCTCTTACGCAAGTCCAGCTGGCTGACGAAAACGTCATAGACGCCACCACTGTAGCTCGCATCGTAAGCGTTGTTCGTCATCGGGAAGTTGGTGGACTCGGTGTGTCCCGTCACCGTCACCACGCTATTGGCATCGACGGAGAGCGCGTTGGCAAGATCGTGTGCTTCCCCGCCCAGGAAAGTTGAGTAGATGAGCTGAGCCTTTCCGGACTTGCTTGGGTCCAGCTGACTGACGTAGACCTCGAACTTGTTGCCAGAGGTCTTGGTCTTGTTGTAGGCGTTGCTCGTCGTTGGAAAGTCAGAAGCGTGAGTCCCACCCGTTACGGTCATGATCCCGCCAGCATTGATGGAAAGCGCCCGGGACCAGTCAGCTCGCCCCCCTCCCAGAAAGGTGGAGTAGGCGAGCTGCGCGGACCCGGACTTGCTTGGGTCCAGGCAGCTGACGAAAGTGTCCCAGTCGCCGTTGTGGGTCGTATCATAGGCACCGACGGTCGTCGGATAGTGGTAGGCGAGTTTCGTGTTGGGTAGCCATGTGATGCCCGTCACCGCCACCACACCGCTAGCATTGACGGAGAGTCCATAAGGCTTATCGGCAGCTGAACTTCCCATATATGTGGAGTAGAGAAGCTGCGCGCTTCCGGCCTTGCTCGGATCCAGCCGGCTGACAAAAACCTGCCCAACTCCGTTGGGGGGGATTCCGTATGCGCCAGGAGTCCTTGGAAAGTCGGTGGAGCCGCTCTCTCCCGTCACCGTCACCACGCCATTGGCATCGACGAAGAGTGCGCTGATGTAATCCGAGCCACTGCCCCCCAGAAACGTCGACCACACCAAGCCCGGATCGATGGTCAGGCTGGTGTCGCCATCCCAACCTGGAGCCGCAAACCCGAATCGGTCCACGCCAAGCAACACGAAACGGCAAGCCACCGCACGCTTGTTGCCATCAGCATCCACCTGCCAGGTCTTGGGCACCGACTGGGTCAAGGGTCCGAGCGCGGTCTTGATGACCAAGGAGCCATCCTTCGCCATCGATAAACCCTGTCCACCCTCGACCTGCACACTCACCCGCGAGAGATCGGCACCGGGTTGCAGCAACAGATCATACTCGGGAACGCCCTTGGCCTCGCGCAGCCTCAAATCGATGCCCGAATACAGTCCCTCGTAAAGCACCGACCCGTAGAGCGGTACATCGGTATGCCAACGCTTCTCGTCATTGCCCAGGAAGTAGTTGTGGTGACCCGGCATCTTCTGCTCGCCGCGGATCTCGGGACGATTCGCATCGCCCTCGAAGGTCATCTGCAGGGCTACGCCACGGCTTTTCGGCTCATCCGATATCGCCTGCTGCCCATCGGCGAGACCGGGATTGAGCGGCCTTCCCTTGGGCTCAGGTGCACGCTCCACCAGATCCAGCGTCCAGCCCCGATCCTCGAGGAACACGGTCATCGCCCCGCTGCGGTGTACGAACTTCGCATCGTGATCCCACTGTCCCAAGTTGGGGACGAAGGGAGAGGAAAGACCATCGAGCAGACTCTGCGCTCCGGCAGTGTTATCCGTGGTACCGCGAGGTTGCGGCTGGGCCTCGTGCTTGGGAGAAACCGTTATGGATCGTGTCGCCTCATGCGGGGCTGACGCAAGTAGAACGGACAAGGTGATGAGAGTGACGAAGATACGCATGACAGGTGTCCTGAAGTGTGCGCCGCACATTCTACTCCACCTCGCACAGCGCAGGAATCCCTGCTGAAACTCCTGGAGTGGCGTAGAACGAAAAGATCGCACCCCTCCCGAACAAGCACTCCCCCACTTCACACCGACCCCCGCCCGGCTAGAATACGGCCGCGTCCCGGGGGCATATTCTCTGACCTCTGGTGCGTGGACCGAACACCGAAAGAATCCCGCAAGGCGTGAATGAAAATAGCTTCGCGAACAGCACTCGTGAATCGTGCCCTCGGTTCCGTCCTGCTACCGGCGGCGTTCTTGCTGGCCATCAGCAATCCCGGAACCGCACAGGCAACCGCCGATCAACTCGCCTTCTTCGAGACCAAGATCCGACCTGTCCTGGCCACACGCTGCTACAAGTGCCACAGTCACCGATCGAAGAAACTCAAGGCGCACCTCTATCTCGATAGCCGTGCAGGGATGCTGTCCGGCGGCGACACCGGACCGGCGATTGTCCCGGGCAAGCCCGACCAGAGCCTTCTGCTCACCGCCATCGGCTTCCTCGACTACGACCTGCAGATGCCTCCCAAGAAGAAGCTGCCGGACAGCGTGGCAAATGATTTCCGCACATGGGTCCAAATGGGAGCGCCATGGCCAGAGCAATCGGTCACCGCTGCCCCAACCTCCACGGCAACGGTGCCAACGGACTGGGACAAGCTCCGTCGAGAGCACTGGTCCTACCGTCCCATCACCAAGCCAACGATACCGACCGTCAAAACGCAGCCATGGTCTGGCAACCCCATCGACGCCTTCATCTTGGCGCGACTGCACGAGGCAGGCCTCGAAGCCAATCCGCCGGCACCCAAGCACATCCTCATTCGCCGCGCTTACATCGACCTCACCGGGCTGCTACCAAGCCCTGATCGGGTCACCGCGTTCCTCGAAGACAAGGATGCCGATGCCTTCGCCAAGGTCGTCGACGAATTGCTCGCATCTCCCCGCTACGGCGAACGCTGGGCCAGACATTGGCTCGACGTGGCTCGCTACAGCGATGGCGAAGGTGGCTTCTTGGATCGCGCAGCACTGCCCCATGCCTGGAGGTACCGGGACTGGGTCATCAAGGCCTTCAACGAGGATCTCCCTTACGACCAATTCGTCATCCAGCAGCTGACGAGCGACCTCCTGGGTGATCCCGAACTACGCGTTGCGGGTGGTTTCCTCGCCGTTGGCCCGACCTACACGGCTGATGGCGGAGATCCCATAGCCGTTGCGGAAGCCAAAGCCGAAACCCTGAATGACCGGGTCGATACCGTCACCCGTTCCTTCTTGGCCCTGACCGTTGCATGCGCACGTTGCCACGACCACAAATTCGATCCTATTCCAACGGCGGACTATTACTCGATCGGGGGTGTCTTCCAGAACACCAAGCTGACCAAGCAATCGATCGCCGACAAGCCGTCAACAGATCTATTCAACAAGGAGATGGCGCCGATTCAGAAAGCCGACGCCCTGCTCAAGGCTTTTCTCGACGGGGAATCCAAGGCCTATCAGCAAAGAGTCCTGCAAACCAACCTCTCCGAATACATGCTCGCCGCCGTCGAGATCAGCAGGATCCGGCTGACGGACAAGAAGCGCGACATTCTAGCCTTCGCCAAGAAGCGAAAAATCTCGCACGCCATCCTGACTCGCTTCTTGCAGTGGTTCACCAACAAAGGCCGCCGCAAGCCCTTCAAGGAATTCCAGCCCTACTTCGACTGGGTGGACGCCAACAAGAAGGGCTACGTGATCGACGAAGAATTGCGCGCAATCACCTTGGCGATTCAAAACACCACCAACGAGATCTTGCAATCACATGAACAAGATCTCGCGACATACCAGCTTGCGGTCAAAGGCAACTCGAAACTCCCGAAGCCCAAGCCATCCGAAGCCTATGCGCGCTTGAACAAGAACCTTCGAAACCACTGCTCACCGGATTTCAAGAAGTCGAGCATGGTCGAACTCGAACCCGCAAAGCAGACTCGGCTGGCCGCCTTTCGCGACACGCTCGCGCAAGCCAACAAACACAAGCCGAAGCCCTTGCCCGAGGCGCATTTTCTGACCGAATCCGGTTCAGATGACATGGCGATCGCCATTCGCGGTGACATTCGGAAACGTGGCGAAGTGGTTCCTCGACGTTTTCTACACATCATCGCTGGCGAGAACGCGCAACACTTCACCAGAGGAAGCGGCCGCCAGGAACTGGCGGCGGCCATCGTCGACGAGAACAATCCCTTGACTGCGCGAGTCATGATCAACCGCATCTGGCAGCACCATTTTGGCCAGGCGATCGTGCGCACTCCCAGCAATTTCGGTGCGCTCGGAGAACGCCCAACGCATCCAAAGCTGCTGGACTACCTGGCAACTCGGTTCATCGACAAGGGGTGGTCGATGAAGGCCATGCATCGCTTGATCATGCTGTCTGACACCTATCGAGCAAGCAGCAGCTACGTCGAGAAGAATTTCCGAGTGGATGGAGACAACCGCCTCCTGTGGCGAGCCAAACCACGCAAGATGGAAGCTGAAGCCTGGCGCGATAGCCTGCTGGCAGTATGCGGTGAACTGAGCCCTGATCTGGGTGGCGAGCCAGTGCAAAGAGGGTTCCTCCAGTCCACACGCCGCACGATCTACGCCAAGGTGAGCCGTAACGGCGACCGGTATGACTCGGATCGTTTCCTGCGGCTATTCGACTTCCCGGACCCTCGCACAACCAGCGCCGGGCGTGTCCAGAGCATCGTTCCACAACAATATCTCTTCATGATGAATAGCCCGTTCATGATCAACCGCGGCAAATCCCTGGCAGCACGGCTGACGAAAGCAGCGCAGGGCAATGAGGCACGCATTGAACTGGCCTACCGATTATTGTTCAGCCGTGAACCTGACGCCTCGGAGAAGCAGGTTGGGTTGACATTCTTGACCGCCTCACAACAAGGCTCACCAAATCTGGAGCACTATCTTCAAGCTTTGTTGAGCACTCATGAATTCATGCAGATCCAGTAAGATGCTGGGGCCCAGCGATGAGTAAGTTTCACCAGCACCAAGCGAGTTTCCGACGCGCTCAGCAACTGCTGTCACGCAGGGAGGCACTACATAAAATTGGTGCGGGCTTTGGCAGCATCGGGCTCGCGGCATCCATGTTCCAGCGAGGCACCGCCACCGAAGCCTCGAACCTTCTATCTCCGAAGGCATCACACTTCGCGCCCAAGGCGAAGAGAGTCATCCAACTGTTCATGCCGGGCGGCCCGTCACAGATCGACACCTTCGACTACAAACCAGATTGCGAAAAGTATCGGGGGCAACGCCCTGCGATCGTAGCCCGCAAAACTCTTCGCAATACCAAGCTCGGCCTGATGCCAAGCTTCTTTCCCTTCAGGCGATACGGAGAGTGCGGCAAGCACGTCAGCGATCTGTTCCCCCATGTTGCTCAACACGTGGACGATATTTGCTTCATCCACTCCATGCATACCGACATCCCCGAGCACGCCGGCGGCATCCTGATGATGAATTGTGGCCACCTCCAGTCCACTCGCCCGAGCATGGGTGCCTGGTTGGGGTACGGACTGGGGTCGGAGAATCAGGATCTTCCAGCATTCATCGCGATGTCACCACGCGCGCGGCCACGCGGCACACTGGCAAATTGGGGCAATGCATTCCTGCCCGGCGCCTATGCCGGTTCCTACATCAACATTCAAAAGCTCAAGGCAAACCAACCGATCCCCGACCTGATCAATCCGAGCCTGAACAAAGCCGAGCAACGGCGTCAAACAGATCTCATTGCATCCCTCAACAAGCAACATCTCGACCGGGTCGAGAAGGACCAGGGTCTGGAAGCCAGTATCAACAATATGGAACTGGCCTTCCGCATGCAGTTCGCGGTCCCGGACCTGTTCGACTTGTCGCAAGAATCCAAACAAACGCTCGAGATGTATGGCGACAGCGAATACGCCAAGGGATGTCTGTTCGCCCGACGAATGATCGAGCGCGGGGTGCGTTGCGTGCAACTCTCGCACTCGATCAGTGGCTATGACATCGCCTGGGACACCGGCCATGGCAATGTTCCGAAGGGGCACAAGGATCTGGCGGTCGCATGCGACCAAGGCATCGCTGCTCTCATCACCGATCTCAAGCGACGAGGCCTGTTCGATGAAACCCTACTCGTCTGGGGTGGCGAATTCGGTCGTGCACCGACTTCTGAAGGCAAGCTCGGGCGCGATCACGACCACTATGGCTATACCGTCTGGATGGCTGGGGGCGGCGTCAAAGGCGGAATGAGCTACGGCGCCACCGACAATTTTGGATGCACCGCTGTGGAAAACCGTGTCCATGTCCACGACCTGCATGCGACCATCTTGCACCTGATGGGACTGGACCACGAGAAACTCACCTACCGCTACTCGGGGCGCGACTACCGATTGACCGACGTGCACGGGCAGGTCATCCATGACATCATCGCATGAGTCCGGCGCGACCTTTCGCCCTCCTGTGACTCAACCCCTCCACTTCCAGATACAAAATTCTGCACAAACTTTTTCGCCCTCTTTCGCATTCCAGCCACTTCAAACAGGGCGCGCGATGAGACCAGACACCATCGGCAAGGCGCCAGCACTCGGCCTCGAGAAGATCGAGCCTGATCGAACGACTCGGGCTGGGGAAGTGAGCCAGGTCAGCGAAGATACATCAGCAACAAGAAGAATCCGCGGCTATGTCGCGTGGTTCTTCGTCGACACCGCCACTGCGCGTATCCTCATGACATGAGCGGCGGTGCCGACAAGGGAAAGTTCAAGGATTTCAAGGATCTGCTGCGTGCACGCGGCGGTGAGCCGGAACCGGAGAACCCTGACGATCGCGGTTGGACGCTGGAGACCGCAGCCGGCAAGGGCACCGGCGCTGACCAGGGCGAAGGCGATACCGCTCGCGACCGGATCCTGGCCCGGCCCGCGGCCTTCGGACCGATGACCGAGGGGCCAGCAGTCTATGGCGACATCCAGTCAGAAGAGATGACGCTGCTCGCCTCCTTTCGAGTGCGCACCGTCTTCCCCGACGATGTCCACGAAGAGGTCGACAAGCTGCCCGAGGACCCCGACCCGGCGAACTTCGAAGGCCGGGTCGATCTGCGTGGCGAGGTGATCTTCACGATCGATGGTGCCGACGCCAAAGACTACGACGACGCCATCGGCATCACCGAGTTGCCCAACGGCAATGTCGAACTGGCCGTGCACATCGCCGACGTTGGCCACTACGTGCAACCAGGAACGGCACTGGACTCCGAAGCTCTCGCACGCGGAACCAGCGTCTACCTCGCCGACCAGGTCGTGCCGATGCTGCCGGAGAAGATCTCCAACCACCTCTGCTCGCTGGTCCCTGATCGCGACCGTCTCGCCTACTCGGTCACCATGGAGTTCGACGCTGACGGCAAGCGCGTGGCTGCGCGTGTCCACAAGAGCGTCATCCGCAGCGTTTTCCGCAATACCTACCGCGTCGTCCAGGATCTCCTCGACGGCAAGGACACGGACGAAACGCGCGAGATCGCCTTTCTCGAAGGGCCGCTGAAGCTATTCCAGCGCTGGACCTTGCAGCAGCAAAAAATCCGTGATGCGCGCGGCTCCCTGCGCATGCAATCACCGCAACGAAAGTTTGTCTTCGACGAGGACCACCGCGTCACGGCAATCGTCGATTCGCCGATGTACTTCTCCCAGACCTTGATCGAGGAAACGGCGCTGGCAGCCAATCAGGCCGTCGGCGATCTCTTCCGCGAGCGCGGCCTGCCGACCATCTACCGCGTGCATCCCGAGAAGGACCCCGAAGAGATCGAAGCGGTGGCGGCGATGTTGCTCGAGCACGGCATCCGTGTCCCCAACAAGGAACGCCTGACCGGCCGTGATATCGGCCGCATGATCCGTATCGCCCGCCGCAAGCAGAACTCGGAAGCCCTGACCCAAAGGATCATGGGGCTCATCGAGCGCGCGGTCTACGAGGTCAAGGACCACGAGGACCTCGCCAAGCACTTCGGCCTGGCACGCGAAGCCTATCTACACTTCACCTCGCCGATCCGGCGCTACCCGGATCTGGTCGTGCATCGCTGGCTACACGCCATCGAAAGTCGCGGCGAGGAAGCCGAGGCCCAACTGCGCACGGCCGATCTGCTCCAGGACCTCAACGAGAAGGCTACCCACAGTTCACTGCAGGCCGAAGTCGCCGAAATGGCCGAACAGGCGGTCGGCGATCTGAAGACCTGCCAGCTCATCGAACCGCACATCGGCGAACTCCACGAGGCGAAGATCATCCGCGTCTCCAACTACGGTCTCGAAGTGCGCCTGCCGAAATTCAACATCAGCGCCTTCCTGCCAGCGCGCGCCATCGGCGAACATCCGAAGCTGAAGGGTCCCACCTTGCAACTCAGCGCCGGCAAGCGACTGTTCTCCTTCACCGAGGGCTACTCGATCCGGATCCGCATCAAGGACGTGGACTTCCTCAAGCTGCAGATCATGCTGGAACTGGCCGATCAGCGATCGACCTGAAGGCGCCCGCAAAACTCTCGGTGGCGACAGCTCCGCTAAACCCTCCGGTTTATGAGTCGAAGGGTGCCGACGAACCAGCCTTGTCAACGACTCTTTACGACAATGCTTCTGTTCGGTTCTTGGCCCGCTCAAGCCGAACAGTCAAACACATACCGAGACCTCGCCCAAAATAAGGGACTGTCAAGAAGATGGCGGCGTGGCTACTCTATAGCAAGTATCGCCACGACCTTCAGGCTCTGGCCATTTCCAGACTTCAATTTCCCTCCAGGCACGTCAAAGAGTCCGCCCATGCTCAGCGACTCCCGCTCGCGTACGATCACTCGCTCCATCACTTCTGCCTTTCTCGGCTTGAGCCTGCTGTCGCCAGCCATGGCGCAAGAACCTGGCCGCACACCGCTGCCACCGACCGGGGCCACGACGAACCGACCTGCCGAAAAGACGCAGGAACTTCCGCTGGACAATGCGCCGGTCACGGTGCGACAGACCGATATCCAGCAAGATCCGGTTGTCGGCGATGAGCCGGATTTCGCGCCAGGCGAAGACATCCTCGACAAGGACGGGAACATCATTGAGGTCCGGTCCACGGCCAACCCGTACGTCTTGTCCTTCGTGAACGGAGACTACGTGCCGCCCGCCGGTACCGATCCTGACCTCCTGCGCACACTGCAATTGCGCCCTGACGGCGACACCTACGGCTACGTG
>CAZIVO010000086.1:0-16240 GCA_964542765.1 uncultured candidatus Brocadiaceae bacterium
CTCTGATCCGGGTCGGAATCGCCGACGAAGACTTCCCATTCCTTGGCCGTCACCTTGCCGTCACCATCATCATCGACGAAGCGCGAGAAGAACCGTCCCATGAGCATGGCCATCGGCATATTGCCACCTCCACCAGCACCGCGGCTGCCACGTCGGCTTTCGCCGCCACGTTGGCCTTCGCCGCCGCCAGCACCGCGACCGCCACGCCGGCTTTCGCCGCCACGCTGGCCACTGCGACGTCCGCGCATGTCGCCGGCGGGGATGTCTGCAGCAGTGATCACGCCATCACCGTTCTGGTCGAGATTCCGGAAGGATGACTCGCTGCGTCCATGTTCCTCAGCGGTGATCTTGCCGTCCTTGTTCTTGTCATACTTCTGCGAGAGGAACTTCCAGGCATCGGGGGAACTTTCGCTCCGGGTTCCCTGCGAAGGCAATGTCGTTGCTACAGCGGCAACCGTGGTGAGGATGAGGATGATTCGGTTCATGATCGGACTCCGTGTTACAGCAGTATGGGTATTTACGTTGGCTCGTGCTTGGCGTCCTCCGCCCCAACTGCAACGAAAAGGTAATGGTCGCCCGATGGGTGTCCAGAGCCCTCCGGCTCCAGATTGAAGCTATTTGGCCTCCCAGCTTATTTGTGAGGAGACTCAGGGGGCATGCTGGCTTTCGAGGTATGCGGATCTGGCCTGGGTGTGGCCGATATTGGCGGCTCGATTCGTCGTCGATGGTGGTGTGTTTTGCCGATCTCTGTTCGGGACGGGATCTGCTCGCTTGTTCCGTATGGGTTCGCTTACAGCGTTCAGAACTTGCGTTCTCTGCCCATGCCTCTAGACTTCTCGCGCCACGGGCTCCGGACATTGCCGGAAGTCTCGAACATTTCACCATTACCGACCGGAGAAGGATTGGCCAAGGAAGAAGGAATCACGCTCGAAGGCGAGGTCGTCGAGGCTTTGCCGAATGCTCGATTCAAGGTCAAGATCGGTGAGGGGCATACGGTGCTCGCGCATGTCTCCGGCAAGATGCGCAAGTTCTACATTCGTATCCTCCCTGGCGACAAGGTCACGGTCGAGGTCTCGCCCTACGACTTGACTCGTGGGCGCATCACATACCGGGAGCGCTAGTCCGACAGCGCCGCGGTGATCTGATCGATTGCGGTATCTAGATCTTCGCGCGCAATGGTCAGTGGCGGTGCCAGACGAAGGGTGTGGGTTTGCGTTTCCTTGCAGAGCAACCCTTGATCGCGCAAGGTTTCGGCGACGAGTCGTGCGCCGCCGGCGGATTCCTGCAGTTCGATTCCGACCCACAGGCCGGCACCACGCAGTTGCTTGATCTTGGATGACGAGATTTCACCGAGTCGTAGCAGGAGATGCTGGCCGAGTTCTGCTGATCGTGCGGACAGATTTTCATCGATCAGAACATCGATAGCGACGCTGGCGACGGCGCAGGCGATTGGATTGCCGCCGTAGGTCGAGCCATGGGAACCGGGTTCGAAGACTTGCATGACCCGGTCATCTGCGAGGAAGGCGGAGACGGGGTAAACACCTCCGGACAGAGCCTTGCCGATCATGACGCCATCGGCGCGGACTCCATCGCGAGTATGCGCGAGCAGCGCACCCGCACGTCCGAGTCCAGACTGGATCTCGTCGCACAGCAAGAGTGCCTGGTGCTGGTCACATAGTTTGCGTAGTCCGGCGAGAAAGCCATCCGGAGGGATGACGACACCTGCTTCACCCTGAATGGGTTCGACCAGGACGCCGACCGTGTTCGGACCGAAAGCTGCCTCGGCGGCTCCGAGATCGCCGAAGGGAACGGACACGAATCCGGGTGCAAAGGGCCCATATTCATCGCGCGCGATCTGATCGGATGAGAAACCGACGATCGTGGTGGTGCGGCCGTGGAAATTTCCGTCGAAGACAATGATTTCCGCGTGGTCGGCGGCGATGCCCTTCTCGCGGTATCCCCACCGTCGCCCTGCCTTGATCGCTGTCTCGACGGCTTCTGCCCCGGTGTTCATCATCAGGACCTTGTCGTAGCCCAGCAACTTCGAGAGCTTCGCACAAAAGGGTCCGAACTGATCGTTGTGGAAGGCGCGGGATGTCAGGCTCAACTGCCTTACTTGTTCGATGAGGGCTTCGACGATCCGTGGGTGATTGTGCCCCTGGTTGACGGCGGAGTAAGCCGACAGGAAGTCCATGTACTTCCTGCCGCCCACATCCCAGACCCAGATTCCTTCGGCGCGTGTCAGGACAACATCGAGGGGGTGGTAGTTGTGGGCGCTGTGGTCAGATTCGAGGCTGATGTAGGTGTTCGGATCCGTGGTCATCGGCCCCGGTGTTACAGCTTCCCGCCGATAAGTGTCGAGCGCAAAGTTGAGTTGCAGCTGGCTTTGTTCATCTTTGAATCGTGCGGGGAACCCGAAATTCTATCATGCCGCAGTTTGGCGTCTTTCACCATCAGTCCTCGGCGCTTGCTTTGGTGAGTGTCGGAAGGTGGCTCCACGAGCGGATTCCAAGAGCTCCGCCGACACCCTATGCGAGGATCTCGTGGATCACCTTCCCGTGCACGTCGGTCAGGCGTCGGTCGCTGCCGTTGTGCCGAACCGTGAGCTTTTCGTGGTCTATTCCGAGGAGCCACAGCATGGTTGCATGCACGTCATGGCAATAGGTAGGGTTCTCGATGGCTTTGTAGGACCACTCGTCGGTAGCGCCATAGCTGGTGCCGCCTTTGATGCCACCACCGGCGAGCCAGTTGGTGAATCCGAAGGGATTGTGGTCTCGCCCAAGGTTCCCCTGGCTGCACGGCATCCGACCAAATTCAGTGGTCCAATGGACGATCGTCTCGTCGAGAAGGCCTCGACGCTTGAGGTCGAAGATCAAGGCGGCAGTCGGTTGGTCCATGCTCGATGCCATGTCGAAATGATCCCTCTCGATGTTCTCGTGGCTATCCCAGTTCCGTCGCGGGTGGCCATTATCTGCGCCGCTCCAGAGTTGAACGAAGCGCACGCCACGTTCGATCAGGCGCCGCGCGATCAGGCATCGGCGTCCAAACTCGGCGGTGACGGGATTGTTCAGGCCGTAGAGTTCTCTGGTTTCGCGAGGTTCGTCATCGATGTTCAGAGTGTTTGGAGCGTTCAGTTGTAGCTGTGCGGCGAGTTCGTAGGACCGAACTCTCGCATCCAGCCGAGAGTCGCCACGGCGGTCCGAGAGGTGTTGCTTGTTGAGTTCGCGGAGCAGGTGGCGCGTGTCTTTCTCGCCCTGTGCGGTGATGAAGTGGGCTGATTCAGGGGGAAAAAGATCGGCGATCGGCGTCTGGCGATCGGGGCGAATCATCATCGCCTGATATTTGGCGGGCAGGAATCCTGCCGACCAGTTCTTGGGCCCCCCTGGAGCGAAGCCACGAGAGTCCGGCAAGACGACGAAGGTCGGCAGGTCGTCAGTCAAGGAGCCGAGCCCGTAGGAGACCCACGCGCCCATCGAGGGGAATCCCGGCAGCAGGAAGCCGGTGCTCTGCATGAAGGTTGCGAGCCCGTGAACATTGCTCTTTGTGACCATCGAGTGAATGAACGCGATGTCGTCGGCACAGCGGGCGATGTTCGGGACCAGATCACTGACCCACTTGCCGGATTGTCCGTGTTGGCGCCAGGCCCACGGGCTTTTCATGCAAGCGCCAGCCTGGCTCTGGAACAGTTCTACATCCTTTCCGGGGGCAAACTCCTTGCCGTGTTGCCGGATGAGTTCGGGCTTGTAGTCAAAGGTGTCAACCTGGCTTGCGGCTCCCGACATGAAGAGCTGGATGACGTTCTTGGCCTTGCCCTGATGACCGAGCGCTTGCGAGTGGTCTCGCTCGAGCATCCTGGCAAGGGCAATTCCGCCGAGGCCACCTCCCATGCGCGATAGAAACTTTCTGCGGTCGATCATGGGGTCAGTCAACGAATATGAACTCGTTGAGGTTGAGGATAAGGCGGCACATGCTGGCGAATCCATGCTGTTGCGCATGCTCGATGAGCCGGCGGGATTCCATGGCGTTTGGCCGTCGGTTCAGCGCCAGTTCGACGGCTTGTGCGACCCTTTTCCGTGGTTCCGAGGAAGCCTTTTCGATGCGGGCTGCGAAGTGCTCGGATTGCCGGACCATGAATGGGTTGTTGAGCAGTGTCAGCGCCTGCAAGGCAGTCAAGGTCGCGTGACGTTTGGGCGTGAGCAGAGAAGGATCTGCGCAGTCGAGAGTTTCCATGAAGGGGTCGGGCACACTCCGCACGATCAGGCGATAGATGCTCCTTCGCCGACCGGCCACGTCATCGGGGTCGAAATCCTGATACAGGAAATGTGGAGAGTGATCGTCGATGAGTCCGAACCACCTTGCGGAAGGGCCGCCCATTGAAGTGTCCAGCTGCCCGCTGATTGCGAGCACACTGTCGCGGACTGCCTCGGCTTCGAGGCGCCGTCGATTCATGCGCCACAGCAAGTTGTTACCGATATCTCCGCTTTCCTCGCGAGATCCTGGCCGACTGCTGGAGGCTTGGCGATAGGTGGCGCTGAGGAGGATCAGGCGGTGGAGTTGTTTGAGAGACCCTTTACCGTCGCGGAAGTTCCGGGCGAGCCAGTCGAGAAGCTTCGGATGGGTGGGTTTGTTACCCATCTTGCCGAAGTCGTTTGGTGTATCGACGAGGCCGCGGCCGAAGTGATGTTGCCAGACGCGGTTGACGATGGACCGCCAGACGAGAGGGTTTTCGGGATCGGTCAGCCAGCGTGCGAAACTTGCGCGTCGCTGCCCTTCGTCGTTCATGGATTCGGTTGCGAAGTGATGATCGAGGTGGGGTAAACAGGACAGGGCACCGGGGATGGCGGCGGGTCCCGGATTCAGCACATCGCCACGGTGGAGGATGTGAATGTCCCGTGGCGTCTTGGGCGGGGTGAAGTTTCCCTGGGGCGGAAAGTTCGTCGCGACGGCGTAGACCAGCTTGCTCCGAGCGATATGGGCGGACTCATCGGTCAGGTATTGTCGGCCCCAGGAACGTCCGGCTTCGATCGAGTCCGAAGAGGTCACCTTTGCGCCGGCGGCCAGATTTTTGGTTCCCGATCGGACGGCCAGTTCACCCAGTGCGAAGATCCAGTCTTCGGTACGTTGCCAGAGTTTTGTTGCCGTGATCCGGACGAAGCGTGCTTTGGCGCTGGGGCCCTCGAAGGCTTGTATCTCACTGCCGGGGTGGGGGTAGTTGCCGGAAGTTTGGTCCGTGACCGCCGTGAAAGAGGCGAAGTCCGGGTCGTCCGAGACGTCGATCCGAAAGCGTGGCGGGAAGCCGAACCCTGGGCCCGGGTGGCCGCCATAGACCACGTGGGCGGGGAACAGCAGGATCTCGTCGATTCGGTGGCTAGCTCCCAGGTCGACCTGGACCCACTTTTCCATGTCGGCGCGGGGCATGATCTTGCTGTGCCATCCCAGGGTGCCGATGTCTTTCGAGATGAAAGCAGGACGCTGCTCGCTGGTATATGGGCGGTCAGCACGTTCGACTCCCGCGAAGATGGCTTGCAGGCGATAGTAATCACGCTGCGGGATGGGATCGAACTTGTGGTCATGGCAACGAGCGCAGTGCACGGTGGTGCTCGCAAAGTTTGACATTGCGTTTGTCACCATGTCGTCGCGGTCGAGAGATCGTGCGATCTTCTTGTCGGCCGTGCCCTCGCGAAGTTCAACATGGCCGACGAAGTCCCATGGACCAGCGGCGATGAAACCCAGCGCGATGGTCGCATCGGCATCATCCGGGTACAGGACATCACCGGCGATTTGTTCCTGTACAAACCGCGTGTAGCTCTTGTCTTTGTTCAGCGACGTTATGACCCAATCGCGGTATGGCCAGGCATGCGAGCGGATCTTGTCCTTGTCGTAACCATGGGTTTCGCCGTAGTGGATGGTATCGAGCCAGTGTCGCGCCCAGCGTTCTCCGTATCGTGGCGAGGCCAGCAGACGGTCGACCAGATTCTGGTAGGCACGGGGCGAGGTGTCGTTCAAGAAGGCGCGGGTTTCATCGGGTGTCGGCGGTAGACCATGCAGATCGAAGGTGAGTCGCCGGATCAAGCTGCGTCGATTGGCGGTTCCGGATGGCGTGAATCCGTGCTGCTGCAGGCGGGCGAGGATGAAGGCGTCGATGGGCGTGCGGACCCATGCCGAATCGGTGGCTGGCACCCTGGCTCTGGCCAGTGGTCGCAGTGACCACGGATCCTCAGGAGCTGGTTGCACCAGCAGCGCCACCATGGCGAGGTAGAAGGTCGGAAATGCCAGTTTTGCCTTCATCGCACCAAGACTAACGGATGCGGGCTTCCATTGCCTGCCGACCTGCGCAAGAGGGGTTCAGGGTCAGGAAGGCCCTTGCCTGGCCGGTTTGGCAGATCGATTTCCTCAGATGATGACTCATGCTTGCGTTCTCGGGGGCCGTGCCAAGAATCGGAGCTTCACCGGTTCGGTGGAAAACCAAAGATGGTGCCGCAGAAGATGATTCCAAGGGTTCAAGCATCGAGTTGTTTACTGCTCTTGACCGCTTTTTTCCCTGTTGCCGCTGGTGGGGGTGATGAGTGGCCTGACTACCGAGGTCCTCACCATGATGGCCATAGCGATGCAACCGGGCTGCCATTGGTGTGGAGCGAGACCCGCAATGTTGCGTGGAAAACCGAAATTCACGGACGAGCTTGGTCCTCGCCGGTGGTTGCAGATGGCGAGGTCTGGCTGACCTCGGCGACCGCGGATGGGCACGATTTGTATGTCCTGTGCATCGATGCTGAATCCGGAGAGATCTCCATGGATGAGAAGCTCTTCCACGTGAAAAAACCTCAGTTTGCGCATTCGTTCAACAGCTACGCGTCTCCTTCGCCAGTGATCCATGGCGATAAGATCTTCGTTACCTTCGGCTCGCCAGGAACAGCATGCCTCGATCGAGAGAGCAAGAAGGTCGAGTGGAAACGAACTGACCTCGTCTGCAATCACTTTCGTGGCGCAGGGTCCTCTCCTCTGGTCTACGAGGATCTGTTGATCTTGACGATGGATGGTTCTGATCGTCAGTATCTGATCGCCATGGACACGACGACGGGAAAGACCCGCTGGACAACGGCGCGATCGACCGACTTCAAGGATATCGATGCCGGCACCGGCAAGCCCAAGCGCGATGGTGATTTCCGCAAGGGCTTCTCGACTCCTATCGTGATCGAGGTGGGCGGCGAGCCGCAGTTGATCAGCCCCGGCGCCAGGGCAGCCTTCGCCTACGATCCGAGGACGGGCGAGGAGATCTGGACGGTTCGGTATCCGAATCACTCCAGTGCTTCGAGGAGTGTGTTCGGGCACGGGCTGGTGTTCATCAACACGGGATATGCCAAGGCCGAATTACTGGCGGTCAGGCCGACCGGTCGAGGCGATGTGACCGACACTCACATCGAATGGCGTCTGCGTAAAGGTGTGCCGAACAAGCCGGCCCCTTTGCTCATCGGTGAGACTCTCTACATGCTGAACGACGATGGAGTCGCCAGTTGCGTGGAGGCGAAGACGGGCAAGACGGTCTGGCAGGAGCGCGTGGGTGGTAAATATTCCTCTGCTCTCGTCTATGTCGATGGTCGCATCTACGGCTTCGGACAAGATGGCCGGACGGTGATCTTCAAGCCGGGGAAGGCTTTCGAGTCGCTGGGTGAGAACCAGCTGGAGGGCGGCTTCATGGCTTCGGCGGCGATTGTCGGGAAGGCTTTCTTCCTTCGTACCAAGACGCATCTCTACCGGATCGAGAATGGTGAGTGAGGCCGTGGCAGGTGAGCGATTCCTGGTCCATTCTGCTCGGATTTCGCCTGTGGCCCGAACCCTGATCGTTGCTTTCATCGCGATGGTCGTTCTCCCCATCTCCGCCTGGGCTCAGGATGGGCCCTTGACCGTGGCTGAACGCAGTGGCTGGAAAGAGACTTCTCGCCAAGCCGAGGTAGCGGCTTTCCTGGAGAGATTGGATGGATTGCCCCATGGCGATCGTCTGGCACGCCGCGTCATCGGTCGAACATCGCTGGGCAAGGAACTCTTGCTGGTGTCGGCGAGGCTCGAAGGTGAGGGCGCTCCAAGCAAGTTACGCATCCTCATCAATGCCAACATCCACGCCGGTGAGGTGGAAGGTAAGGAGGCTGTTCAGATCCTGTTGCGCGAGATCGCTGGCGGCGCGCATACCGAGATTCTTCGCCGTGCCGACCTGTTCTTCGTGCCGGACTACAACGCCGACGGCAATGACGAGATCAGTACGCGTCATCGAGTCAGTCAGTATGGTCCGATCGGAGGTGTGGGTCTGCGTCCGAATGCGATGAGGCTCGACCTGAACCGGGATTTCGTCAAGGTGGCGTCGCCTGAGGCACGGGCTCTGTTCAGAGTTTTTCGTGAGCATGATCCCCATGTATTCATGGATCTGCACACGACCAATGGATCGGCGCACGGTTACCACCTGACCTACGCACCCTCGCTTTCCACGAATATAGACCCGAGCCTGGATACCTTCATGCGCGAGGACTTTCTGCCGGCGGTACGCATGAACTGTGGCGCAGTGGATGAGGGATATCGCCTCTATCACTACGGGAACTTCGATCGGCGTGACCCACCGAGCAGGTGGTCGACCTACGACCATCGCCCGCGCTTTGGTACCAACTACTATGGATTGCGCAACCGGATAGGCATCTTGAGCGAGGCCTATTCCTACAAGCCTTTTGAAGTTCGGGTCAGGGCAACTCGCGCCTTCGTGCTGGAGTGCTTGCGTATGGCCGCCAAGGAAGCGGATCGGATCCAGGAGTTGTGCCGGTCTGCGGACGAACGTCTGGTGCGGGCAACGGGAGAACCAGTGGCTTTCGGCTATGACACCGATTTTGCTCCGGCCTTCGAAGACGACCTTCTCTCTTGCAAGCTCGAGCGCGTGCCGCATCCCGATGGAGTCGGCAACATGATGCGCGCTGGCGAGAAGGTTGAATCTGTTCGCGTGTCAGTGCGGGTGGCCTTCGCCTCCAAACAGCATCTTTTATTGCCGAAAGCCTGGATCATCCCGAGCGGGCAGAGAGCTGTGATTCAGGCCTTGTTGACTCACGGCGTCGAAGTGGGGCGGCTGACGGAGGTTGTCGAAGTCGATGCGGAGGTATTCGTGGTTCGTCGCGTATCGCGTGGCCGACGATACCAGAACAGGAACCCGGTCGTGATCGAGGGTGATGTTGAACGTAGGAGCCTGATGCTGAAGCCTGGCATGCTGGTGGTGAGTGCGAGTCAGCGCCTGGCACGTGTCGCCGCGCAATTGCTCGAGGCGCGGAGCGAGGATTCACTGGCGACGTGGAATCTCGTCGCGGGTGAGTTGCGCAGCCTTGTCGGCGAAGCGGAGTTCGATTATCCGGTTTTTCGCTCGATCTCGTCCAGGCGCCTGCCGGTGGAGTCGATCACGCTGGAAGCGATGAGCGCAGGTCGGCCACAGGTGGTTCATGTTCTCGGCGGAACTCCGAGCCAGTGGCAGATCGATGGTCGCAGCATTGGATCGGAAGATCTTCTGACACGGGAACTCAAGGCCCTGATCGAGGAGTTGGGCGCGGTACCGATCAAGGTGATCGTATCGCCGGGCGCGACCTATGAGCAGGTTTCGACAACGGTCGATCTGATCAGCCGATCGGGCTTTCTGGAAATTCGTCCGAGTCGTGGGCGTTAGATTCGCATCTGTTCGCACCTTCGGCGCTTGACCGATGGGGCTCCATTGCGGGGTGGAAGCTGGAGCAGATTGTGTTGCGACGGTGCTGCCGGCTCTTTCAGCGGGTATGTTCCGGGGGTGACATGAGCCGTTATGATGAGGACAATCGGCCCATTGTGATGAGATCTCTTACGACATTTGCTTGCGCTCTCTTTTTGGCCCCGGGGCTGGTGGCCCAGCCGGACTACAGGTTCTCCAAGGCTTCTCCAGGCACTCTGGGCTTGCCGTTGAGCTTTCATTTCTTCGGTGCGCCGCCGGGCAAGAACCTTGTCTTCATGATGTCGATGACCGGCGGGCCAACGCCGCTGAGCCTGATCAGTCCCGGCGATAACCGGGTGATCGAGGTGGGAATAGAGTCGACGCCCTTGTGGTTTGCACTGCCCAGCAAGCTGAGTGGTTGGAGTTTTGGGACTCCCAACAACTCATCGATGCACGCGGCCGCGGTGCATTTTCAAACGCTGACCATTCCAGGCAGTCCGTTTGCCGTCGACAAAATCTCGAACAAGGTTGTCGTGCAGATGGGCAGTTCCGGCAACTCCAGCATGCTTGCTTCGAAACTGGCCGTCGCCCGATCCTTTGCTCGCCCCATTCCTTACACGCAGTCGTCCGGGAAGTTGAGTGTGCTTTTGGCTGGGGGTGGCAGTGGCAGCATCATCAGTGCTCGCGGACTCAACAGCACGGAGATCTACGATGCCGATACCATGACCATTCGCAAGGGTCCGATGCTCAATGCCCATCGTGCTCTGGGAGTTGCTGTCGTCTTGCGCGATGGCCGTGTGCTTCTTTCCGGTGGCGTCGATAATGTTGGCGGCGGAGTGAGTACCTGCGAGGTGTGGGATCCAAAGACGGGCCGCTTCACACCTACGGGTTCGATGAGCGTCGCACGAATCGCTCACGGAGGCTGCCAGTTGCCCGATGGCACGGTGCTGGTGAGCGGTGGCACGACCACCTTCTCGAATCCGGTTCTGACGCTGGCCAATGCACAGAATTCTTGCGAGATATGGAACCCGAAGACCGGGAACTGGTCCGTGACCGGCAGTATGAGAGCTCGCCGCCTGGCGCATGGTCTGGACGCGCTTCAGACCGGGGATTCGATTGCTACTGGTGGCTTCGAAGTTCGTCCGATCCTGAATTTCCCGACACCGATCGGTTCGGTCAAGACCTGTGAACTCTACAATTTTGCCACCCGGAAGTGGTCGTCGGCGGCTTCCATGAAGACCGCTCGTGCGGTTCATCTGTGGAACAATGTGCAGCTTCGCGATGGCCGGATGATCGTGACCGGGGGGCTCATTTCCGGGCCCTTGATCGTCAATGGGACACCGCTTGCAACTGCCGAGATCTATGACCCGCGGGCCAACAGCTGGACTTCCTTGCCCAACATGCCTGCGGCCAGCGCGCTCCACTCGGCGACCGTCGTATCGTATGGGAATCCGCCGCTCGACAAGCTCATTCTCGCCGGGGGGGCGGTCGGCCTGCCGACGAGCCCGGTGCCGATCGATACGGTTCAGGAACTGGATCTCGCCACACTCAAGTGGCGGCTCTTGCCACGGCTCAAAACGACTCGTGGCGGACACAGCTCGGTGCTCACACCCAGCGGGCTCCTCCTCCTGTTCGGTGGGCAGGGTGGTCTGCAAGGTCAATCGCTCGATACGGTCGAGGCACTCAGGTTCTAGCGGCGCTGTCAGAATGGCGGAGATGATGTGATGGCTACCGAGACAGATTTCACACGGCAGATTGGAATCGAAGTGCCGCTGATCTGTGGTGCGATGTATCCGTGCAGCAACCCTGAGCTTGTTGCGGCAGTATCCGAGGCCGGCGGCATCGGCATCGTGCAGCCGATCTCCTTGACCTACGTGCACGGCCATGAGTTCCGTGAAGGCCTGCGCTATATCCGTCAGTTGACCGACAAGCCGATCGGCTTGAATGCCATCGTCGAGAAGTCTGCGAAGGCCTACGAGAATCGTATGCGGAAGTGGGTTGAGATCGCGATCGAGGAGGGAGTTCACTTCTTCGTCACCGCGCTCGGCAACCCGAGATGGGTGGCCGATGCGGTTCATGCAGCCGGCGGATTCGTCTACCACGATGTGACCGAGAGGAAATGGGCGATCAAGGCTCTTGACGCGGGTATCGATGGTCTCATCTGCGTCAACAATCGAGCCGGCGGTCACGCCGGCACGAAGTCGCCCGCCGAGTTGCGTGAAGAACTCTCCGATCTGGGAGTCCCTCTCATCTGTGCAGGTGGCATTGGCGATGAGGCCGCTTTTGCCGGTGCCGTCGCCTCGGGTTATTCCGGCTGTCAGCTGGGGACGCGCTTCATCGCCACCGCAGAGTGCAAGGTGCATGCCGACTATCGCGATGCCATCGTGCGGGCGAAAGAAGACGATATCGTGCTGACCGACAAGCTGAGCGGGGTTCCGTGCTCGGTCATTCGCACGCCGTATGTCGAGAAGGTCGGGCTGAGAGCTGGGCCAGTCGCTCGCTTCATGCTGCGCCGCCGCAAGCTCAAGCACTGGATGCGAACCCTCTACGCCCTGCGATCCCTGTGGACATTGAAGAGATCCTCGCTCAAGGGGATCTCGTACAAGGACTTCTTTCAGGCGGGCAAGAGCGTGGATCGGATCGATTCGGTGGAGTCTGCTGGTGAGATCGTGAAGCGATTTGCAGCCGCCCTCACCGAGCCTGCTCAGACCTAGAGCATGGTCTTGTGTCCGGGCCTCGAGTCATCGCCGAGCGGTCTGATGCCGGATCACCTTCGAGCTGGTGGAGCTTGCTCGGTCTGCTCCAGTCGGGCGTGTGCGTGTCGGGCTCGGGGCGTCAGGGGTTTCAGTTCGAGATAGCGCTGCCAGTGGTGGCGGGCATCGCTTGTGCGACCGATCTGGAACAGGGTTTCGGCCAGCTTGTAGTGGGCATTGTCGTTGTTGGGTGCCAGCAGGAGGGTGCGCCGGAACGAGATGATGGCATCCGCCAGTCGATTCAGATCGACGAGCGTATTGCCGAGGTGGTTCCAGGCCTCCATCCGTCCTGGCTCCATCCTGACGACCTGTCCGAATTGTCGGGCGGCGGCGTTCTTGCGGTTGAGCCGGTAGAAGATCTTGCCGAGTCGGAAGCATAGACTGGCATTGGGGCTTCCGGTGGAGGTGGTGCGTTGGTAGATGCTGACACTTCGATCGAAAAGGTTTTCCTGCCCTGCCCGCATGCTCCTGCTTGCGATCTGTTGCGGTTCGGCGGGATGCTGGTCAGTGGTGTGAAAGTTGAAGAGCATCTGGCCATCCGCTTGGATGATGTGGCCATCATCATTTTCGATCATGGCGTTTCCACCTTGAGTGGCCATCGCCAAGCTTCTCGGGGAGATGCTTTCGTCTGGAGACCAGCGACGTAGCTGTTGCAGGCTTTTCGCTATCCTTGAAAGACCGACACCGTCGGCGATGAGGTGTCGCAAGGCTTTGCCGGTGGCGATCTGTGGGAAGTCGAAGAAGCAGAGTCTGCCGACGATGCGAACCGGTTGGAGCAGGCCCGCACGTACCCAGCGGCGAAGATCGGCGACCGATACATCGAGGATGCGAGAGAGCTGGAAGATGGTGTAGAAGCGATGGAGGCGATCCTTTTGTCGCTCGACACCGAGTTCCGACAGGAACTCTTCTTCACCGATCAGCCGGATCGACTGACCGAATTTCTGCAGTTTTTGAGCCTCGATGAGGCTGCGGGTTGGCGCCAGGTCTACCTGTCGATTCTTGCCATGATGACCAACGACCAAGAAGGATGTTCTCGGGGTCGGGCACTGCGTGTACCGGCCACCAGCTTGACTCAATGCGAGGACGGCCTCGCCTCGAGTCATCGAGGCCAGTTGGCCGGTGATGGCGACTTCCTTTTCTTGCAGGCTGTACACCGCTCCACAGAAAATTAGAGAGGAAAGACAGCGCACGCCTATGTCCCGCCCAGAAGTGCGTGGGGGATAGATTACGTCCGGGCCACTCGGTGCTTCAAGCCTGCTGCGCTAACTTTGCTTCGATCTCTGTCGCCGGGCCAGACGGATCAATCGTGGCAGGTTGTCACTTTCCCATGTCCGCGCCCGATCGGTGTCGGGGTGCGCGTGTTCACGCGTACGGAACTCCTTTCCGTGTCGGATCCAACGACCATCCGATGATTTCACCGGCGGCAAGACCGCGTGGAGGATCTCGTGGAAGAGAACCGCTCTGACATACCAGGATGGGACATCGGAGCGATCGAGGATGGGGTGTACCCGGATGATATGGGTGTCGGCATCGTAGACGCCGAGTTGCAAGGAGTGGCGGGTGCGACTGCGCCGGCGCTGACCCCAGGAGAGAGCAGGACGAGAGCTTCGCTTGTCGAAGTCCCGGGCAAACTCCTTCGCGAAGAGATCGTCGGCCAGTTCCTGGAGGTCGTGGTGTGTCCCACAGGATTCCAGGGTTTGCCGCCGAGGCTTGCGGGGCGGCAGTTCGGCGAGGCGGGCATCGATCCAGCGGTCGAGCAAGTCACAGGCAGCACGCGCCCGCCGGCCGGATTTCAACCAGCGTCCCATGGCGTCTTGCACCGGTGCTGGGGCGCTCGCAAAAAACTCATGGAGCCGAACATGCAGAACGGGGGTTCGGAAGGTCGCCGCTTCCTGCTGAGCGTGAACGGGTTTCGTGCGCGAGCGGCCATAGGTCACCTCTACCCGGCAACCGATGATCTTGCCGAGAATGTCTTGCCAGTGCTGCGCGGCCAACCTGTGAACAGGCTCCGGGAAGGGTAGCGATGTCTGCTCGTGGGTCGGTTCGGGTGCCTGCGTTGGAGTCATGGTCCATGCAAGTTCGATCGAGGATCCGAACTCGCATGGACACTGTCTTCATCCGGGCACGAAGAGGCAAGTGCTACGAGCGTTTACTGTCTCGCCTTCGGGGTCGCGGAAGGCCTTTGAGAGAGGTGTAATTGCGAACCGAACTCTCAGGGTGACTTCTTGATGGTCAGGAATCGCTTCCATCGTACCTGGACATCGTTTTTTTGTGCCGAACCCGTGGTGCTTCGTCCGTTGCTGACGAGTTGTTCCATCAAGGCTGTGAGTTCGTCTACGGTGGCGGCTTGCTCGCCGTAGAGGTTGTTGGTCTCGGCGAGGTCGTCGGCGAGGTTGTAGAGCTGGCCGGGGTGAGCACTGCTACCCTTGGACCAACCGCCGGAGTTGGGACCAAAGATCAACTTCCACCGCCCGCGTCGAATGGCGAGTAAGCCCTTCATCGATTGGCTCACGGCGTGCTTGCGAACAGGCTGATCGTTGCCTTCGAGAAGAGGCAGCAGACTGAAGCTGTCTTCGCCAGCGGCCTCCGGGATCTGGATGCCGAGGATTTGCGCGAAGGTCGCGTAGATGTCGGCCTGGTGAACCAACTGTCCGCAGACCTTCTTCGGTTCGACCACGCCCGGCCAGCGGACGATGAAGGGTATGCGGTGGCCGCCTTCCCAGACGTCGGACTTGTAGCCGCGCAAGGGGCCGCTCGGGTAGTGGCCCTGCTTTTCCATATCGGCGACTCCTATGTAGGGGGCGCAGCCGTTGTCGCTGGTGAACAGGACCAGGGTATGGTCACTTTCTTCGCTCTTCTTGATCGCCCGGAGGACCTGCCCGACCACCGCGTCGGTTTCCATGACGAGATCCGCGTACGCGCCCAGGCCACTCTTGCCTTTCCAGGCATCGTTCACTGCCAGTGGAGTGTGAGGTGAGGTCAACGGCATGTAGAGGAAATACGGCTGGTCCGATTTGGCGGCTTTCGTGATGAAGCGCGCGGCTCGATTTCCCAGGGCGGGGAGGATCGGTTCCAGTTTCCAGTCCTCGAGTGCTGGCCCTTGCTGGCTGGCTTGATTGTTTTTGAACAACCTTGCCGCGAGGTAATCACTCGGAATTCCCAGTGTGCGGTTGTTCTCGATGAAACAGAAAGGTGGCCAGTTGGGGACGTCGGTCCCGAAATATTCGTCGAACCCACGAGTGGTGGGGCCGCCTCCGATCGGCTTGCCGAACACGGTCTTCCACGCTGATTTGTGTTGCGTGGTAGCCGTGGCCCCGTGCGCTGTTCTTTTGAAGAAAGGGCGTTGCTTGGCATCGATCGGCCAGTCCCATCCGAGATGCCACTTGCCGACACAGGCCGTTTGATATCCCTGGTCTCCCAGCAGGTTGGCGATGGTCGAGCGCTTCGGCGCGATCAGGGGTTTTCCCCATAGACCGACGATTCCCAGCTGTAGGCGTGTGCGCCAGTGGTATCGCCCGGTCAAAAGGGTGTAGCGCGAGGGCGAGCAAACTCCGGAACTCGAGTGGGCATCGGTGAAACGCATGCCTTGCCGCGCCAGGCGATCGATGTTCGGAGTCGAGATCTTGCCGCGATCAGGGTTGTAGCAAGATACGTCGCCGTAGCCGAGATCGTCGGCGTAGATCAATACGATATTCGGCTTGCTCTGAGCGCCACATGTGGAACCCATCCAGACGCACAGGATCGAGGGTAGGAGCCAGTTTCGCATGGGGCGGAGTGTATCCAG
>CAZIVO010000087.1:0-16151 GCA_964542765.1 uncultured candidatus Brocadiaceae bacterium
GATCTGGTACGCGCCAAGGCCAATGCCGAAGATAGTATCGTCAGCTATCCTGATCTCGGCTGCATGGTCGGACTGTTCGCCTACAACCCACCGGCCTGCATCGAGGCCCTCAAGAGTGCCGACAAACTCGGCAAGATCAAACTGGTCGCTTTCGATGAGGACAATGTCACCCTGCAGGGCATCCTCGATGGCCATATCCACGGCACCGTCGTGCAAAACCCCTACGAGTATGGACGTGTTTCGGTACGTATCCTCACCGGGCTAGCGCGTGGCGACCAATCCGTCTTGCCCGAAGGAGGATTCCTCGACATCGCCGCTCGCCAGATTCGCAAAGACAACTGCCAGTCCTTCTGGAACGACAAGAAGCAGAAACTAGGTGGCAAGTGAGGTCTTCGCCGGGCGGCACACCGGTCCTGGAAGCCCGCGCAATCTCGAAGTCCTTCCCCGGAGTGCGCGCCCTCGATGAGGTAAGCCTGGCCTTGATGCCCGGTGAAATCCTCGCTGTCTGCGGCGAGAACGGTGCCGGCAAAAGCACCCTGATGAACTGCCTGTCGGGTATTCAACAACCCGACTCGGGCGAAATCATCCTCGACGGCGAACCGGTGGCGATCGGGTCCACACGCGAAGCCATGGATCTGGGTATCGCACTGATCCATCAGGAACTCAATCTCGCCGACAATCTCGACGCCAGCGCCAATATTTTTCTCGGCCGAGAACCCCACCGTCACGGCCTGATCGACCGCCGCCGCATCCAATCCGAGGCCGCTTCGATGCTCGATATCGTCGGTGCCGATTTCGGATCCGAACGACTCGTTGCAACGCTACGAGTGGGTGAACAACAACTGGTAGAGATCGCCAAGGCACTGTCGCTCGATGCACGCATCCTGATCATGGATGAACCGACCTCAAGCCTCTCGGATCACGAAGCATCACGACTCTTCGATGTGATGCGAGATCTGACGGGCAAGGGAGTCAGCATCGTCTACATCTCTCACCGACTGGGCGAAATAGAGCAGATAGCCGATCGCGTCATGGTGATGCGTGACGGCCGCAACAGCGGAGAACTTCCGGCAGAAGAAATCGCCCACAAGTCCATCGTCCAACTCATGGTAGGCCGCGACATCACTCCCACCACCACGCGACCCTGCCACGCAACCGAGGAGGTAGCACTGGAAGCCCTGGGACTGGTCGTGCCCGAACACCCCGACATCCCGTTGAATTTCCGTGTCCGTCGCGGCGAAATCCTCGGCATAGCTGGTCTGGTTGGAGCCGGACGTTCCGAACTGATGCGTGTACTCTTCGGACTGCAACCGGCTCTGGCCGGCAGTCTTCGCCTCAGCGGTTCGGAGGTGTCGATCGGCCATCCTCGCGATGCCATCGATGCGGGAATGGCACTCGTCCCCGAAGACCGCAAGATGCAAGGGCTCTTCCTGGAGATGGCCATCCACGAGAACATCTCCGTGGCCTCGTTGCACCGGCGTGCCAGATCCGGCCTGGTCGACGACCGGAATGAAGCGAAACTCGCTCAAAAGATGATCGACAAGCTGGCCATCGCCACGACAGGATCGGCACAAATCGCACAGTTGCTGTCGGGCGGCAACCAGCAAAAAGTCGTGCTGGCGCGCTGGCTGGCCTTGCAACCGCGGTATCTCCTCCTCGACGAACCGACCCGCGGTGTCGATGTCGGCGCACGGCAAGAGATCTATGAGTTGATCGTCCGACTGGCCGCGAGCGGGGTCGCCGTTCTCTTCGCCTCGAGCGAGATGGAAGAACTGTTGCGCTTGTCCGACCGGGTGCTGATCCTGCACGATGGCCGCATCGCCGGCGAGTTGACGAGGGAAGATTTGAGCGAGGAAGCCATCATGCAGATCGCGACAGGAGGACAGCGATGAAGAAAATCCTTGGCATTCTCGGGCTTTTGATCGTGGTCTGCGGCGTCACCGCCATCCTCAATCCAAACTTCCTGAGCGCCTACAACCTGCAGAACACGCTGCGCTGGACCTCGCTGTTCGGGATCATCAGCATCGGCGCTGCCTTCGTCATCATCACCGGCGGAATCGATCTCTCGATCGGGTCAGTTGTGGGTCTGATCGGCTGCCTGATGCCTTATCTCCTGATGCATCACGGGTGGGGTGTCGGAACAGCTCTTCTGGCAGTCGGCATCATTTCCATTTCCATCGGCCTCGTCCACGGCCTCTTGATCACCAAACTCAAGCTGTGGCCCTTCGTTGTGACACTCTGCGGCCTGCTGATCTATCGCGGCATCGCCCGGTGGTTGACCGATGACCAGACGATGACCTTCGGCAACGACCATCCCGAAATGCGACAGGTCGCGATCGGCAAGTTCCTCGCCCTGCCGGGGCCCTTCTGGATCATGCTGGCCACGGGCCTGCTGGCGGCCTTTGTCTTGAACAAAACGATCTGGGGCCGCTATCTGTTCGCATTGGGACGCAACGAGAAAGCCGCCCTCTACAGCGGTATCCGCACCGACAGGATGATCATCCTCAGCTACGTCGTCTGCTCCTTCCTGGCAGGTCTCGGCGGCGTCCTCTTCGCACTCGATGTCAACTCGGTCGCACCGGCGATGCACGGCAACTTCTACGAACTCTACGCCATCGCTGCCGCCGTCCTGGGTGGCTGCAGCCTGCGTGGCGGCGAGGGTTCCATCCTCGGCGTGATCATCGGCGCCGCCGTCATGCGCGTGCTCTATAACTCGATCAATCTTCTACAGATCCCCACCCAACTCGAATTCGCCATCATCGGCATCGTCATCCTGCTCGGCGTGATCGCCGACGAACTGGTGAAACGCATCGTCACCGCCCGCCGCGGTGGATAGGACCCTGGCCATGAGTAAGACCTGGAACTTCAAGAAGGAACTGTGCGGCTGCTTCGGCAAGCCCATCGCCGAGAATCCGACGCAGCACATGATCGAGGCGGCCTTCAGACATCACGGCCTCGACTGGCGTTACATCCAGTTCGAGGTCGGCCCTGACGATCTCGGCGATGCCATCAAGGGCTTCCGCTCGATGGGCTTCGTCGGCGGCAACTGCACCATCCCCCACAAGGTTGCCGTCATCGAACACCTCGATCGGCTCGGCACATCGGCCGAACTGATGGGCGCGGTCAACTGCATCGTCCGCGATGGCGACGCACTCGTGGGCGAGAACACCGATGGTGTCGGCTTCGTTTCCTCCGTGCAGGAACTTCGCGACCCGGCCGGCCAGCACGCGGTGATCATCGGCGCCGGCGGCGCCGCGCGCGCCATCGCCGTCGAACTCGCACTCGCCGGCACCACTCGAATCACCATCGTCAATCGCACCCCCGAACGCGGCCAGGCTCTGGTTGACCTGCTCAACGACAAGAAACTGACCCGTGCCGAGTTCGTGGCCTGGTCAGGCGATTACCAGATTCCGGCCGGGGCAAACATCGTGGTCAACGCCACCTCGATCGGTCTCTTCCCGGACCTCGATGCGCGCATCGCGCTGGACATCGAAACCTTGCAGCCCGAGATGCTGGTCGCCGATGTGATTCCAAATCCGCCCAACACGCGCTTCGTCCAGGATGCACGCGCACGTGGCTGCACCGTCATCGACGGTCTCGCCATGCTGGTGGCTCAAGGCGTGGTCGGCTTCAAATACTGGACCAACGTCGATGCTGATCCTGCCGTCATGCGCCGTGCGCTCGAAGAAGTCTTCGGCGAAAGCGACGCGTGAGGCCCCATCGCGGCGCCTCGAACCTGACAAAGCAGCACAACAAGAATTCACGGGCCATGACCGATGCAAACTTGCCCACTTGAGTAATGAGCGCGAAGCCAGCGGTCGCTACCCTTCTCGAATCGTCTGATCGGCCTCCGGACTCGAGGACGAACCATCATGACCGAACCGGAAGAAAAGGAGCTCATCAACCAGGACCGCGACGAAACCGCCGGGCAATCCGCGGAAGCCCCCCGCTGCCCAGTCTGCTGCAGTGATGACTTCACGCGATGCTTTCGCCAATACGAGCGAGACTTCGATCGCTGCACCAGCTGCGGATTCGTGAAGATGTCATCGCCTCCGGATCTGGAAGAGCACTATCGCAAAGACCGAAATCACGGTGAGTTGATCTACCAGGAGCACGACAAGTTCCTGAAAATCTTCGATAGCATTCTCGCCAAGATCGAAACCGAGATCCCTCCGGGACGCTTCCTCGATGTGGGTTGCAGCTATGGCAACTCGCTGGTAGCAGCAAGAGACCGCAACTGGCAGGTGACCGGCATCGAACTCTCGAAGCCCGCCGCCGAATACGGGATCAAAGAGCATGGCCTCGACATCCGAACCGTCCATCTCCATGAGGCCGATCTGGAACCGGGGAGCTTCGACGCGGTGTTGATGCATCACACCCTCGAACACCTTCCATATCCGGATGTGGTGATGCAGCAGGTCCACGATCTACTCCGCCCGGGAGGGGTCCACTTTCAGGCCCTGCCAAACTATGGAGCCCTGAAACGCCGCATCCTGGGAGCCCACTGGAGTTACGGCATCACCCCCGATCACCTGGCATACTTCACACCACGCACACTGCGGAGGATGCTCGAGCGATTGGGCTTCGAATACTTGCAGTGCTCGACACCCAGCATCCGCGAAGACCCGCGCTTCCTGGCCGACTGGATGCGCAAACTCAACCGGACCGAGCGATTCATGGCCAAGCGCGGCAAGCCCGGCCAAGCCTTCAACACCCAGGAATACCTGGAATACCTCGATGAAAGCCGCTGGGCCCGGTGGCTGTGCACCCGCGCCTGGCCCTCTCGACTCGTGCGCTGGCTCGGTCTTGGCGAAGAGATCTACATGATGACCCGCAAACCCACCCAAACCTGACCTGCATCGGTCATCAGGGACCGGATCACCGCTCTTCCGCCCACCTCATGCAAGATGTCTGCCTGCGGACTCAGAGTTCCAGTCGGATCTGGCACCGATCGATCACCTGGCTCGATCCTGATTCAGCAACCGAAACCTCGATCTCCACGGGACCCGACACCCCCTCGAGTTCGAGTGGAACACGAAAATCGAGCGAGTCGCTTGCGGGTCGATCAGTCCTGAACGCCCGCGGCTCGAAGGACAAGGACTCCTCGATCTTTTGCAGGACGTCGCCACTGGAATCGCGCACCTCGATCGAACCGGTCACTTCCTGCGCCTGTGATGTGCGGTTGAACATCGAGACATTCACCTCATCGGGCCATGCAGCCGCCTCGCTCGAAGCCATCGGGACGATCCAGATATCAAACCCCTGCGGCTTCGGATCTTGACTCGTGACCTGAACAGAGAAACGCCGGGCGCTCTCGAACAAGGCCGTGCAGCCGCCGCCAAACCCCTCTCCCTGATTGGATTCGCGCAGATGTGTCGGGCGAAACTCGTGCTTGGCGAACTCCTCGATCAGGGTCTCCGGATTGTTCGGCATCAGCGAGTCCAGATAAAGATGGCTGGCAGAATCTGCCACCCGCTCTTTCCACTGGGTGTAGCCATTCTCCTCGGAACCCCAGATCACCGAGGCCATGACGATGGTGCCATCGGCGATCTCGCAAAACCGACGAATCGTGTCCCATGGCTCCGGCAAGTGATAGAGGATCCCTGACAGCACGATGACATCAAAGGACTCGGTATTGCTGTCAAGCCAACCATCAATCGAAGCGACCGAGAAATCCACCTTCTCGTATCCGAGCACTCCCTTCACAAACTCCGCCTTCTCGATATTTCGGTCGCGGCAATCGAAAGCAACAACCGAATCAGCGCCACGATCGATCGCTCCGAAACTCCATGCGCCCTCGTTGCAACCAACATCGAGAACACGCTTGCCAGCAAAGATCTCGCCAAGCGCACCAACATCGATCTTGATATGACCGAGAGACTGACACGGCTCTGCAATATCGGTGCACACACCGTTCAAATCGAACAGGTAGTACCAAGGCTGGAGCCGGAGGATCTCGCTACGAATCGTGGGTGTATCCATCAGGCAATGATCAGGCGTCGACGACGCGCATGACGCCGTTCATCAACTTCCAGTGCAGTGGGAAGGTACAGATGTAAGGATAATCACCGGGCTTGGGCGCGATGAAGTCTAACTCCGCCTTCTCTCCGGGTTGCAACAACTTGGTGCTCCACAGCACCTTGTTGGTGTCGGGGATGAAGTGCTTATCGAAACCCTTGGGGTCAGCCATCATCTTGTCGGCAAGCGCTCCGATCGTCTCGAGTGTTCCCGGCGCGCTGATGAGAATATTGTGCGGCATCATGTCCTCGTTGGCGAAGAGGATCTTGACCGGCTTGCCGGAAACCACGGTGAAGCGCTCCTTGTCGTACTTCATCTTCTCACGAATGGTGCCGATCCGGACAATCTGCAGGTCGAGCTTGGTGAGCGAATCGGTGAGTTTCTTGCCCTCAGCACGAGGCAACTTCGCCGCCAACCGGCGGCCTAACTCCACCATCTGCTGATATTGCGCCGTGTTGCGCAAGCGATAGGGAGTCTCGGCGGCGATCGCAGTGAACTCGGCAGCAAGAATCTTCACCTGACCGGTCGGCCAAGTGTCAGTCGACAGGGCCATGGCCGCATCGACGGCCGCATCACGAGCGATGCCACGGCGCAAAAGGCCGGCATAATCTGCAAACTTCTCGGCGGAGTGGCCCGGCAAGGACCTCACCGCACGCACCGCGGCCGCCTGCAAGCCATCACCCGTCGCCACCCCGAGGACATCGGCCGGGATGGCTTGTTTCTTGATGCCCGGACCCTTCCAGGAAACTGACAGGCTATCGGACCCACCACTGTCAAAGTAGGTCACGACAATCTCGTGGAAACCCGGCTCGAGCACAATCCTGCCGGTCTTCGCCTTGACGCCATGCGCACCATCGTTGTTCACGACGAGCTTGCCATCGATATAAAGGCGCGAGCCATCGTCGGAACTGGTGGTGAACTGGTACTTACCCTGACGAGTGATCGAGAGACTGCTGGTGAAACGGAGCGCCACCTTCTCGATCGGAGTGCCGGGAATCTTCAAGGTAAAGTCCTCGACGATGTGGCTGGCCCTGGGCTTGAGCTTGGCCAAGGTCTTGATATCGACGTTCTTCGGATTGGGCACGAAGACATCGACCTCGACCCCGGCGACTTCCGTCACCTTCGCCTGACCACGCAAAGCCTCGGGCAACTCCAGCATCAGCGGACGGACACGAGCGTAGATCTTCTCGGCGACAGCCTTGCGTTTGACACCAGGTACCGCTTCCAGCAAGCTCCGCAAGCTTCGCGCCGACTCACTCGCCCGATCCCACATCGCCTGCGCGTCAGGATCGAGTTGCAAGAGACCGGCAAAGCCCATCCTCCGCAGAGCGGCATGCTCGGAACCGAAGGCAAGCTCCTCGAGTTGCGGCTTCGCCGCCGCTTCACTGCTGGCCAGGAGTTCGAGAGCGGCATCGCTGATCTCATCGATGGCGATCGCATCGTCCTCCTCTCCAAGTTTCCTGGCCGCCTTCAGGACCTCGCGCAGGGGCGTGCTCGAGCGCGTCACTGCCAGTCGGCTCGCTGCCGCCAAGCGCGCCGGCGACGCAATGCCAGCACGCGACAAGATGGCCTGATCGACGGCCTCGTTCCTGTCCATCTTCAAGAGGTCTGCATTGCTGGCGTTGCGCAGCATGTAAGACTGCATGGCAACGGAAAGCTTGCGACCATCGTTGACGGCCTGCGAAAGGACCTTGTCCACCGAGAGAGCCCGCCGGGCGTAATCGATCACGTGATCGAGTTCGATGTCGGTGGCGCGTATGGCCGCTTCGGCAACAACTTCGGCAGCTGCCAGACCATCGAAGTTGACCGCCGCCTTCACCGCCTCGGCACGCACCAACGGTTCTTCATCCCTGGCTGCGGCCAGCACCAAGGAAAGGCCGCCTTTCACCTTCGTCCCCCAGTGCCCGAGCGTGCGGACCGCCGCCGCCCGTGCCTTCGGATCCACCGAGGTTAGCGCCTTCTTCAGCAATGGAACGTTCACCACCCGGTGCTCCTCGTGGACCCACAAGGCCTCCAGCAATGGCTGCGTGTCCGAGGGTCGCGATGGATCAAGGTCGGCGGCGAAAACCTCGGTGGCAGCCACCACTTCCTTGGTGTTGCGCCCGCTGAGTTCCCGGCGAGCGCGGTAGCGGGAGCCATTCTCATGGCTCTTCAGGGAGGCCAGAACCTCACCGATCGGCTTGCCCATCATCTTCGGCGGAGACAGCAACGGTCTGCCGCTGGCGATGACCCGGTAGATCCTGCCATGGCTGTGATCACGATTGGGATCGCGCATGTTGTGCTGCATGTGACCGATCAGCGGATTCGCCCAATCACTCACGTAGAGCGCGCCATCGCCACCGACCTCGAGGTCGGTCGGGCGAAAATTGGGATCGGACGAGACCAGAATCGGTTCGATCTCGACAGCGCTGATGCTCGCGCCGTCGTACTCGAACCGGTGCTGTAGTACGCCGAGGAAGCCGATGGAGTTGCAGATCAGGAAGTTGCCATCGTTTTTCGCAGGGAAATGGCTGCTGGACAGGATCCCGGTAGCTGGTACCGGACGGACCCGCTTCACGTAAAGCTGCTTGGGAGCCTTGTGGCCCTTGCCGATATCGATGTAACTGCCCGTCCCACTGGTGCCGTCAGTGGCATACTGGAAACCCCACTGGTCGAAGACATCGCCGTGCGGATTGGGTCCGATGGGGAAGTGAAACTCCACCTCGAAGGTCCGCGGATTGAAGCGGTAGACTCCCGATGTTGTCGAGCGAAAGGTGCCGGTCGGAGTTTCCATGTTGGTGACATGAAACACACCACGCGACCAGTGCAGCCAACCGCCGGGACCGAAGGTCAAAGCATTGGCCGTGTGATGCGTGTCAGCGCTGGAAACCCCTTGGAGCATGCGGATCTTCACATCGGCACGATCGTCACCGTCGGTATCCTTGAGAAAGAGAATCTCGGGCGCCGCCGCAACCAGAACACCACCGCCCCAGAACTCGAAGCCGGTCACACTGTTGAGTCCATCAGCAAAGGTGATCATCCGATCGGCCTTACCATCGCCATTCTCGTCGGGCAGAATCACCAACTTGTCGGCGAGATCCTCCTTGGGATTCCAGTGCGGATAGGTCGGCCAAACCGCAACCCACAGACGGCTGTCGGTATCGACGGCCATCTGCACAGGATTGATCAACTCGGGGAACTGCTCCTCCGAAGCGAACAGGTTGACTTCCATCCCTTGCGCGATCTGCATCTTGCCAATCGCCTCTTCTCCGCCAAGGAAAGGGTATGCGCCATCCAGAGGGCCCGGCCTGTTGGTCTTGACCTCCACCAATGCGGGGGTGTTACTGTCATCGATCTGGAGATCACCACCCTTGGCGACGGCCCAGATGCGTTCATCGCGATTGGCGGTCATCACATCGAAGATCTCCATCTCGCGCTGCATCACGTCGGCGTTGCTCTGACCATGCCAGCTCAGCTTCGACCGGCCGCCGTAGACGTTGTAGCCGTCAACGGTCCGATAGCGGCTCCACCAGTGAAAGTTCTTGTCGAGGACAGCTTCGCGCAATCTCGCGATTCGGTTGGGAGCAGCCTTCTTCCTCTCCCCAAACAGAATCTCATCGATCGCTCGGCCGACCAAAAAGTTGCCGTGAGCATTGAGATGGATCCCGTTCATCGTCAAGGCTTGTTTCTCGCGCGCATAGAGAGCCCGCGTCAGCTCGAAAAGATCCACGAACCTGGACCGGTGTGTCGCCGCTATTCGCCGCATCGCGGCGGTGTAAAGGGCGATGCGCACGTTGTTCTCCTTGCCGTCGGGTAAATCTGGGTTTCCCAGATCCTCATGGGCAATGGGCGAAAAGACCACCATCTGTGGCGCAGTCTCGCCATTGTATTTCTGCTTCTTCATGTCCCCCAACAGCTTCGAAAATCCCTTTTCGAAGTTCGCCAGACCCGCCTCACCAGCGAAGGACTCGTTGTAGCCAAAGAACATGAAGGCCACATCCGTCCTCATCTTCGTCAACCACTGATCCTGGGTGCCAAAATCCTTGGATCTCGGACGCCTGCCGATTTCGTCGCCGGGGAAACCAAGGTTGCGAAACACCAACTCATGCCCCGGGAACCGGTGATGAATGAGGGTCTCCAGCCAACCTTCATGCTGCATGCGGTCAGCCAGAGTGTTGCCTACATAGCTGATGTGGTCGCCCTTGCGCAGCTTCAGAGCAGGCACCGTCTGCGACGCCGATGGTGCAGCCAGTGTCCCAGACTTTCGATCACCATGCCCGGCAAGACGGCTGGATGGAGACGCCGAGAGGACAATGATTGCTGCTAGCAGAGATGACGGCAGGGGAGGGATGTTCATGGAGCAGTTTCTCTCGATCCGGGAGCCTGATCACGAAGGGGAGCACAGAGCCTAGTGCCAAGGCTACGGGGGCTCAACCGCTACAATTCACGCACCTGATCAGCACGACCATCTGATCAGGGCACCCGCCTCTTCTCTCATGGAAAAACAAAGGCCACCGGCGAAGAAATGACCGGAATGGAAGCAGGATGCCCGGCGTCGATCATGATGTGGACAGCATGGGCCCTGACCCCTTTGAGAGGGTTGCTGAGCGGCAACGGCATGCGATACGAGCGATAACCCGGTGCCGGCATGACCTGCGCAAAACCCGGCACCCCGAGAACCACACGCAGGAGCAAATCGAGATTCAGCGGGATCTTGCGCCCCAGGAACGAGAATCCGGGCGAAATCCCCATGGCCAAGCCGACGACGCTCACCTTCCCCGAATGCGACAAAGCGCTGACATGGAATTCGACCAACTTTGGAGCAGCCTCCACCACCAATGTAGCAGGATGGCGCGTGCGATCGGCGGTATTGGGAGCGCCGGGCGTCCCGAGATCACCCGTTCCATAACGCACCGTTGCCGGAAAAAAATTCGCGGAGCCACTCTTGCCACGCAAGTCACGGCGCTCAGCCGAGACGCCGCGCCCGCCAGGAAAGCCGGCAGCGTAATCAACGGTGTCAAGCCGGACACGATCGTGCTGCAAGGTCAATACATCAGCTTGCTCACCGAGCGACAGGCTGCCACGTGGCCATACAAAACCAAAACTCAAGTCACCATTGCGAGATGGGTTGCCATCGGCGCAAAAGAGCAATGGTCGGCCAGGGGTCAAGACCAAGGGACTGGCCAGGGTGAACGCTCCCGAACGGGAACCGATCTCCACACCAGACAGTGAAACCGGTGCAGGCCCGATATTGACGAGTTCGAACCACTCACCAAGATCATCGAGCGCTTGAGCAGGGTGCCGATGGATTTCGGCAACTCGCAAATCAGATGCCGTCGGCGAGCGGCCGGTCACTTCGTCGACGAACATCTCGAGAAATCGACCATCGACAGTGGTGGCACGGTATCGCCGCCCATCAGTATCGAGGGTAACCGTGCCCGCAGCGCTGAAACCCTGGGAACCTCCACCCGTGGTCGTCGCAAGAAAGGCACGAGCCGCCGCCGCACGATTGATGCGACCGACGGTCAAATCCGTGGGGTGACCGTAACTGTTACCACCACCACAGCTGACCAGCGCGAGCTCCGGATCCAGCGACCTCATCAAATTGGCATTCGTGGAGGTGGAGGAGCCGTGGTGATCGACCTTGTAGACATCAACATCGCCGCACTCCTTCGCCGCAGCCGTCTCCACATCGGGGGTCCTCAGACCTCCACCCGTCAGATCACCGCCCAGCCACATGGAAAAATCCCCGTAGTCGAGCCGCATGGCAACCGAGCGAGCATTCTCCTCCTGGGCCTTGCTGGCAACCACCACATGGGCCCCTCCTCGCACGCGCCCATTGACCGCCAGGACCGTGAGCACGGCCCCACCACCGAGTTGATACACCTGCCCTTCCCTGGCAGTCTGGCGACGGCCCGCCACCGCTGCCAGATATCGCGAGATGGTCTTATTACTCTTGCGCGCTTCATCGCCGCGATCGATGACGCGCGGGAAGGAGTAAGTAGCGAGTATCCCCGGAACACCGCCGATGTGATCGGCATCGAAATGAGTGGCGATGATGCTCCCCAGTCGCTTGGGTTTCATCGCCCGAATCACGCCGACCATCGAGCGGGCACCGCTACCGGAGCGGCCGGCATCAATGACGTGAACAGTACCATCCGGAGCCTTGATGACAGCGCCGTCACCTTGACCCACATCAACGACGACGACGGTCAAACCGCGCGGCACCGACTCATCGCCCGTCGGACCCTGCGGAAGCAAGCAGATCAACGCGAAAGCGTGAACCAGCATGGCAATATCTTACCCGATCTGTTCGTGCTGGTCGAAAGATCAAATGCCACGTAGTCTTTTTCCGTGGCACATTCACATCGCGCCTATCATGCAGAGCAACCGAGAGCACGCATCGCTTTCGTGCACGGCTTTGCCGATCACAGCGGACGCTACCATTCGCTGTTCCGATCACTGAATGCCGCAGGGATCACATGCCATACCGCCGACCTGACCGGCCATGGCACATCACCCCAACCACCGGGCTACCTCTCCAACTTCAGCGAGTACCTCGATGATGTCGGCGAGATTCTTGCTGCAGCGCACGCCGACAGAGATGACCTCCCTCTGTTCCTGATGGGACACAGCATGGGCGGCCTGATCGCAGCCACTCACATCATCGAACGGCAACCAACCATCGCCGGCCTTTTGATGTCGAATCCCGCAATCGCCTTCGCCGTACGCGTGCCATCATGGAAGAGTCTCCTCGGCACGGTCATGTCGACGATCTGGCCATCCTTCAAAGTGCCCGCCGGCCTTGAACTGGAAGCGCTCAGTCGAGATCCAGAGGTCGTGGCTGCAGCGCGGCGCGACCCTCTACGCTTTCACTTTGCAACTGCTCGCTGGTACACGCAATGCATGGCCGCCCAGAAACACCTCGCCATGTCCGCAGCAAAGATCACCGTGCCATGTCTGACCATGCTCGCCGGCAAGGACCGCCTGGTAGACCCTGCCGCAACCCGAGCCTGGCACGGCAAGCTCGGCGGCAACGCCTCCCTGCACGAATACCCGCAGTGCTACCACGAACTGTTCAATGAACCCGAGAAAGCAGACGTCATCGACGATCTGATCGCTTTCATCGAGAGCTTCTGCGACTGACGAAGAACAAGCGAAACTAGCCGTCTTCGCCCAACTCCTCCGGATCCACCTCGAGCGAAGCACTCCCCTCGATCAGTCGGAGTGAACGCACAGCCAGCACCTTATCCATTGCTGAAAGTTCGATGCTGTAACTGCCAGAGGACATGAACTCGACCGGCGGAATCGGCAAGGCCAGTTCAAAATTACTCAGCGGACTGCTGTGTGGAATCTCCGGAATCTGCCCACGAACCGCCATCACGATCTCACCGACAGCATCACGGATGTCGACCTCGACCGTTGCTCCTCCCATGAAACCGCCAAGACTCATGAAGACGTGAATCCCGGAATACTGAAACGGGAACTCGGATGCCATCAATGTGTCGAAGGTGCCAATGATGCACCACTTGCCCGTCCCTGCTTGCTGGAAGGCCTGCTCACAGACGAGGAACGCATTGACTTGGGGAGGCGGTCGTTTCATTCGAATGCCAGGTGATACACCACTCTACTTGAACACGAAAGGCACCGCAGCAGACAAGGTTGGAACCGAACCAGGTGGGCGAATATCGAGAATGATGCTGGCACAGAAACCTCGAAGTCCGCGCGCCTTGTTCGGCAGCGGCAGAGGAAGGTCCAAGGATCGATATCCCTGAGCTGGCAGGGCGTCAATAAAACCAGGAAGTTGAAGCGCAACCGAAAACAGGGGGTCGGGGTTGAGTGGAATGGTTCGACCGAGGAAAGAAAAGCCGGGAGATCGCCCGAAAGAGAGGCCGATGACATTCAGGAATCGACCGTGTGAAAGAGCCGCAGAACGTAACACCAAGCGGTCGGGAGCCACCTCGACGGCCGCACGAGCGGGATACCCACCCTGGTCAATACTATTGCGCTTGCCAGGAGTGCCGCGATCGCCAGCCCCGTAGGTCCAGCGCGCGGCCCCGAACCCCGCCGGAGTGGTCGAAGCAAGCAGATCGAGGCGTTCGGCAGCCACTCCCGAACCTCCGGCAAAGCCGCTGGTGTAGGACAAACGGTCGATAATCCGACTGCCGTGACTCAACACGATCGTCTCCGAATTGGACAGGCCTATGGCCTGATAGGGCCATACATGCGCCAGCGGCAGCCCGCCATTTTCGGTCGACTGGCCACTCGGACAAAAAATCAGGCATCGCCCCGGCCAGAGCGCTCCTCCCGCGATCACGAAGGAACCACCGGAGTCCGCCAGACGCAGTCCATCGAGCGAGACCGGCGATACCCCGACATTGATGATCTCGATGTACTCTCCAACCGTATCGCCGACCCGGAGTGGGTCACGGTGAACCTCGCTGATCCGCAGATCGCCCACATCCGGTGCGCGGTGACGCACTTCATCCACGAAGAAATCCAGGAAGTCCCCGTTCTCTACCACGGCACGATAACGAGTCCCGTCGGTGTGGATGGCGACATTGCCACCCGACGAGTAACCCAGCCACCGCGATCCCAGGGCCGTCGACAGAACCACCCGCGAAGCAGCCCGCGAATTGAGAATGTTGATCGTCTCCTTGTGCGGATGCCCGAACGCACTGTTCTCTCCCATGCTGGCGACCGCCAGTTCCGGTGACAGTTTCTGGACGAGAGTTGCGTTCGTCGATGTTACCGATCCGTGGTGATCCACCTGGTAGACATCGACGTCACCGCAAGCTACAGCCGCCGGCGATTCCACATCCGGAGTATTCCGACCGCCACCCGTCAAATCTCCGCCCAGCCACATGGAAAACTGGCCGTAATCGATACGCAACGCCAATGACCGGGCGTTCTCTTCTTGATACTGCCCGCTGACCGGGACCTTCTGCCCGCCCTTGATCTGACCATTGACAGCGATGACCGTCGCCGTCGCGCCACCGCCAAGGTCGATCACCTGACCTGGCGAGGGCAAGCGACGGTTGCTACCGGCAGCATTCAGATAGCTGGTGACGAACTGGTTGTTGCTCCGGCGGGTATCGCCACGGTCATACGACATGCTGAAAGGAAAGGCCTTGAGCACCTCGTCGAGACCGCCGACATGGTCAGGGTCGTAGTGGGACAGGAAGGTGCAACCGTAACGCTGTGCCGACAGGCTGCGGACCACCGGCACCACGGCGGCGCTGCCCTGCCCATCAATACCTCCATCGTAGACATGGACCGTGCCATCGGGCGACCTGATGACCACCGCGCCACCCTGTCCCACATCGACCACGATGATCGTGAGGCCCTTGGGTTGATCCTGATCACCGGTCGCCACGACAGCGGTCGAGAGGAGCAGGCTGAGCGTTGCGAGCAACATGGCTCAAGAGTCTAAACCAATAACTGGTCGGCGTCTGTGATCATCGCCCAATGACGACCGACCCTCACCTTCGTGCATTCGGGAGGATCCTGTTATGTTCTTGTCGCGATGTATCTCCCCCACGAATACGGCGACCGCTTCCATCTCCTCAACGACACCTATCTGCTATCCCTGCTCGCACGCATCGGTTCCCCGGAAACGGGCATTCGCGGCCTGCCCGGCCTGGTCCGCTCGGCTTACCGAAGACTCTGCTCCGAAGTCCTCGCGCAGGAATTCCCGGTCGTCCAGGGTCGCGTCAATACCCGCATGACCGCGAGCGAACCACGCGCCTTCTACGAGGGGCCACTGCTCTGCAGGAATACCAAGCTGATCGTCGTCTCCGTGATCCGGGCCGGCATCCTGCCTGCGCAGATCTGCTACGAGATCGCCAGCGAGGTGGTGCCGACAGGCCATGTCCGCCTCGACTTCCTGAACATCTCGCGAACCACAGATGCAGAAGGGCACGTCACCGGGGTACGCCTCGATGGCAGCAAGGTCGGCGGCCCTGTGGACGATGCGATCGTCCTGATCCCCGACCCCATGGGTGCGACCGGCGGCACCATCGAACAGGTCTACAAGATCTACAACTCCATCGACGGCGGAAGACCGCGAAAGATCGTCGCCATGCACTTGATGGTGACACCGGTGGACCGCAGATAGAACCAGACGAACATGAAGTGTAGATGGCCCCTTGTCG
>CAZIVO010000088.1:0-15913 GCA_964542765.1 uncultured candidatus Brocadiaceae bacterium
TTTGGTGATTCTCTCCTAACCTGTAGAAATATCGTCATGTCTGATCGCGCCTATTCACCGAAGAAGCACATCGTCGATCGTGCGCACATCAAGTCGATGGAGGCGTACCGTCACGAGTACCAGAGCTCGATAGACGACTCCGAAGCCTACTGGGACCGAGAGGCTCGCCGGATTTCTTTCTATCATCCGTATCGCAGCGTCTGCGAAGAGCGCTACGGCGATGCTCACTTTTCTTGGTTCTCGGGAGGAAAGATCAACGCATGTTTCAACTGCGTTGACCGTCACCTTCCAGAGCATGGCGATGATGTGGCCATCATCTGGGCGAAGGATGAGCCTGGCGAATATGACCGGATCACCTACACGCAGGTAAAGGAACACGTTTGCCGGATTGCCAATGTTCTGAAGGCTCACGGTGTGTCCAGGGGAGATCGGGTTTGCATCTATCTACCGATGATCCCCGACCTCATCTACGCGATGCTCGCGTGCGCTCGCATCGGTGCGATCCACTCGGTGGTATTTGCTGGTTTCTCGGCGCAGTCCCTCCGGGATCGCATCGTTGACGCGGACTGCCGTGTCGTGATGACGGCTGATGAAGGCCTGCGTGGAGGGAAAGTGATTCCCCTCAAGCAAACCGTTGATCAAGCGATCGATGGTGTTGATGTCGATCTTGTCCTGGTTTCCAGGCGCACAGGTGCCGATGTGTCGATGTGCGAAGGGCGTGATCGGTGGCTTGCCGATGAGTGCCGTGAGCAACGGGCGGAGTGTCCGATCGAATGGATGGATTCGGAGGATCCGTTATTCATCCTCTACACATCCGGATCGACCGGCAAGCCGAAGGGGCTCATGCATACGACTGCCGGTTACCTGCTCTTCGCATCGCTCACGCATGAATATGTCTTCGACTATCACCGCGGCGATGTGTATTTCTGCGCCGCTGACATCGGGTGGGTGACCGGGCACAGCTACATCGTCTACGGTCCGATGTGTAATGGGGCGACGAGTGTCATGTTCGAGTCGGTGCCTCATTATCCCGATGCCGGCCGTTACTGGCAGATCGTCGATGACCTCGGTGTCAATATCTTCTACACCGCTCCGACGGCGCTTCGAGCGATCCATCGCTTTGGCGACGAGTTCGTGAAGAAGTTCTCCCGGGAGTCCTTGCGGGTTCTCGGCACGGTGGGTGAACCGATCAACCCCGAGGTCTGGGAGTGGTATCACGACATCGTTGGTGACGGACGCTGTGCGATCGTCGATACCTGGTGGCAGACTGAAACCGGTGGCATCCTGATTTCCCCATTACCGGGTGTGACGCCGGCCAAGCCGGGATCTGCCACCTTGCCATTCTTCGGTGTGAGGCCTGTCCTGGTCGATGGGGAAGGGCAGGAACTGGAGGGCAATGGCGTCTCGGGCAATCTCTGTATGGCAGGTTCCTGGCCGGGTCAGGCGCGTACGATCTGGTCTGATCATCAACGCTTCGTCGAGACGTATTTTTCGGCCTATCCCGGATTGTATTTCACCGGTGATGGATGCCGCCGGGATGAGGATGGCTACTACTGGATCACGGGGCGAGTCGATGACGTGCTCAACGTTTCCGGCCATCGTCTCGGGACTGCTGAAATCGAGTCTGCTCTGGTCGCCCATGATGGGGTCGCCGAAGCTGCGGTCGTCGGATATCCACATGAGATCAAGGGCACGGGCATCTACGCGTATGTTCTTCCGAAAGAAGATCCCGCTGCCATCAATAACGACGAATTTGTGGCGGCGCTCAAGGAGCAAGTCCGGCAAGAGATAGGTCCGATCGCGCGTCCGGATCAGATTCAGGTGGTCGATGGACTCCCGAAGACTCGTTCGGGCAAGATCATGCGACGCATTCTCCGCAAGGTTGCTGCCAGTGAGTATGACGAACTTGGCGACATCACGACGTTGGCTGACCCCGCCGTGGTGGAGCAGATTGTTTCCGCGCATCGTGCGCATGGGTGAGGAGGAGTCTTGACACTCAATCTAGGATGCTTGGTCGAGGAGAGTGCCCGCATCAGGCCCGATAGAATTGCCCTGATCGATGGCGATGAACAAATCGATTATCGAGCACTCGATGATCGGGTCCGGCGTTTTGCCAGCGGCTTGAAAGATCTGGGTATCGAGGCTGGGCAGCATGTCGCCTTGATGTTGCCCAATGTTTCGGCGTTTCCGATCGCTTATTTTGGCGGGCACTACGCCGCCAATCCGGTCGTGCCACTCAACATTCTCCTGAAGGCCGATGAGATCGAGTATCACCTCAAGGATTCCGATGCGGTGGCGTTGGTTGTCTATGAGGACTATCTGGGTGAGGCTCTGAAGGGGTTCTCGCGAGTGCCGGCATGTGAACATCTCATCATCGTTGGTGAGACTCCTGCGCAGGGAGTGTCGTTTGACGATTTGCTGTCACGGTCGCAACCGGTGGCGGACCTTGCGCCGACCATGCCCGACGACACCGCGGTAATCCTGTACACGTCGGGCACCACCGGTCAGCCCAAGGGAGCCGAACTCACGCACTTCAACATGTTCTACAATGCGGATTACATCGCGACGCGATTGAGCCCGCACACCGAGGAGTCCATTGGTTTGGCTTGTCTGCCGCTGTTCCACTCCTTCGGCCAGACGGTGATGATGAATTCTCTTCTTCGCGTTGGTGGCTCGGTGGTGCTGGTTTCGAGGTTCGACCCACTGGATATATTGGGGACGATGGAGAGGTGTAAGATCACCTTTTTCGCAGGCGTGCCGACCATGTATTTCGCGTTGCTCCATCAAGAGGGCGCTGACCGCTTCGATCTCGGGGCACTCGAGTTTTGTAATTGTGGTGGGGCGGCCATGCCCGAGGAAGTCATGAAAGCCTTCGACGCGAAGTATGGAGTGAACATCCTCGAGGGTTATGGGTTATCGGAGACCTCGCCCGTGGCCAGCTTCAATGTTCTTGATCGAGAGAAGAAGGTTGGCTCCATCGGCTTGCCGATCGGTGGCGTGAAGTTTCGTCTGACCGACAGCGATGACAAGGTGATCGAGGAGACTGGCGTTCCTGGCGAGATCTGGATCAAGGGGCACAATGTCATGAAGGGCTATTATGGCAAGCCCGAGGCGACAGCCGAGGCTGTTCAGGATGGTTGGTTTCGAACGGGGGATATCGCGACGGTCGACGAGGATGGCTATTACCGGATTGTCGATCGCGCCAAGGACATGATCATCCGCGGTGGATTCAACGTGTATCCGCGCGAGGTGGAGGAAGTCATCTACGGGCATCCTTCGATCACCGAAGCGGCCGTACTGGGCGTGCCCGATCCGAAATTCGGCGAGGAGATCAAGGCCTTCGTGGTCTTGAAAGAAGGCGAGTCCTTGGCCGGTGATGATATTGTGGACTACTGCAAGGAGCGGTTGGCAGCATACAAGTATCCTCGGTCGGTCGAGATCCGTGACGCCTTGCCGAAAGGGCCCACGGGCAAGATACTCAAGCGAGATTTGCGCGTGGAGTGATCGAGAGTGCGGATGGGTTGTGCCGTTCAGGCTCGTGCCGCGACGATCGACTCCACTCGTTTAGGGTCGATCGGCTGATCCCAGCGGCCATCGCATTTGCAAGATGAGCCGACGATCAGTGCATCGGCATGCGTGAACAGGCCGGGAACTGTCTCGTGAGTCACGCCCGAGCCTACAAGGATCGGTAATTCGACGGCATCCCGTACCGCGGCGAGATCGCCGGGTTCGGTCGGGTTGCCTGTGGCGGAACCGGTGATGACGAGGCCGTCAGCGCCGAAGAAAGCGGCTGCCTTGGCGGTCTCCGCGATATCGAGATCTGCTGTCAGCGAGTGTGAACTATGCTTTTTCTTGATGTCACAGAGGATGGCGATGTTGTCAGCGCCGATCGCTTTGCGGTAGCGGAGTAGCGGGCCGGCATCGGCCTCATCGAGCAGTCCTTCATCGGCGACCGATGCAAAGACGAAGCCTTCGGCCCGGATAAAATTCGCGCCGGTGGCATGTGCCACGGCGAGTGCTGCATGGTTGGCGCCAGCGAGGATCTGGATGCCGATGGGGGCCGCGATGGCGGTTCTGACGGCGGTGCAGATGGTGGTCATGGCAGCGATGATCTCGGGTCCGACCTGGCGCCGCAGGTAGGGCAGATCATGCATGTTCTCGACGATGACGGCATCGAACCCGGAATCGATGAGGAGACGCGCCTCGTTCACGGCTTGATCGACGATGTCGGTCATCGGCAGGTGGTGACCAGGAGTGCCGGGCAGAGCCTGGACATGCACCATGCCGAGCAGCGCTTTGGGCGCTCCGAAGAGATCTTCGGATTTAGTCATTTACGTTGATAGTCGATGGGGATGGGTTTGCGCGAGAAATCGTTGGCGGTGGATTTCAAGATGCGCAGGAAGGGCTGGTAGGTGCCCCCGTCTTCCTCGAGGTAGAGGTGAAAGACGTTGTCGAACATGGTGATGTAGGATGCTGGATTGAAATTGCCTTGGCCACGAGCTGAACCGGGCGGTACCAGGTCGACGATGAGGGGTGTGATACCGCGGTAACGCAGGAGGTCGAGGATCGCAGGGATCATGAAGTGCTGTCCTTCCAGGAGGGGGAATCGGTCCTCGAGGCGATACATATTGTCGAATGCCATACGTTGGATCGTGGTGGTCTCGCCGCCGACCATCTGCAGGAGGTCCCACGTGAATTTCCCTGGACTGATGAATTCCGGGTGCAGGTAGTGGATGTGGAAGCTGGGATCAAAGGCTCCATCCTCGCCGAGGCAGTCACCTGCCAGGGGTCCCTCGCGCTGGCAGATGCGATGGATGGCCTCCTGGTCTTCCTTGGTGGAGATCATCAAGGTTTCTTCGTTGTTTGCGCATCCGGCAGCGAGGAATCGTAGAGCGAGGTAGGTGTAGCGAGTGCCTGGTTCGGCGAGCAGGACCGTGGACGATCCTGCTCCGGGGCCGGTTTCCGACTGGAAGCTACTCAGGAAGTCGGGGTGACCCATATTGATGGGATCGTTTCCGCGCTGTGGGACGGTGAAGGCGTGGCTATCGCGCGCCATCGAGAGTTGGGCGGCAATGGAGGGATAGATGTGGATGCCCGGTCCACGCTCGCTACGTGCGCCGAGATAGATGTTGCGGTCGATGCCGCGGCCGGCGATCGAGAAGTGATGGGCTCCGCGGTAGTAGTACTGATGACGAGCCTTGAAGATCTCCAGGCTGCGCGCCTTGAAGTCTCCAGGCTGATCGAGGAAGGACAGTCGCAAAAGAACGTCCGTGGAAAACTCTTCAGGGCTTGGTGTTCGAAGTTCGCGCGGATCGGCCTCTTCCTGCACGAAGATGCCGTGGATACGGTTCGACATGAGGGATCGACGAGTTTCGAGCAGCGCCGCTCGCTTGGAGAAGTAGTCGAGATCGGTCAGCAGGAGTCCAACATTGTCGATGCAGACCAGATCAAGATTTCCGGCCAGTCGATAATTCTCGATTTCGGTGAGTATCCAGTCGACATCGATGACCGGACCGATCGGCTTGCGCTGTTCGAGCATGGCGGGATTCGCATGCGTCAAGATCAAGCGCGAACGCCCGCGATCGGTGTGAGCTTCGAGGCAGAGCTTGTGAGGGACCTCTTGTTCGAGAGCCGTGACTTCGGCCTGGATTCCGTAAAACTCAAAATCCGACTGGAGTTTTTTGTACAGATTCTCCGGAGCCTGCTCGACCGAGTAGTAGAAGAAGTTGCTGCCATCCTCACCTCCGAGCCAGGCTCGCGTGACCATCTCCAGTGCCAGGAGAGTTTTTCCTGTCCCTGGACCGCCGGTGATGAAAATGAAGGCGGCCGTGTCTTCGGGGTAGCGGACGCCGCCGCCGAGGATCGAGTCGAGGCCGTCGATACCCGTCTTCAGTAGGTCGAACACGACTTCACGTATACGGCTCAGATGCCATTGGCGGAAGATCGTTGACAAGCGAACCCGGTCGATGGAGCCTGAGGCCCGTGCTAGATGATGTAACGGATTTCTGCCGTTTGTTCCTGCTCCGGCACCCTGAGCTGGACTCCGAGGCTCGGAGTAGGGCTGTCGGGTCGGGAGAGTGTGGGTTGAGCCGTCGTGGCAAGGCCCGCGTTTTGGCCTGGATCAAGCTCCTTGAAGGTCAACCGCTCGATGAGATCCACTGTTCGGATCAGCCACAGGCGGCCCATCCTGCCAATGGATTGGCCCAGGCGATATCTCTGGAAGCTCGAACGAGCGAGGCTCTCAGAGATCAGGATATGGGGCTCTGGCAGGGACGGCTCTGGGAGGATCTCCTCGCCGAGGATCCCGATCGGGTAAAGGAGTTCTTCGCCAACTTCGCCGAGGTAGTGCCGCCTGAAGGCGAGAGCCTCGGTCAGGCTGTGGAGCGGGTGATGGGATGGTGGAACGAGGCGGGCAAAAATTTTGCAGGGAAAACGATCGCCATCGTCGGGCCTGGCTCCGTCTTGTCCGGCTTCACGGCGGCCATGCTCGGAATGCGTCTTTCGCGTTGTATCAGCCTCCATCTCCCGCATGGAGGTGTCGGTGTGCTCGACGTGTTTGCCAACGGCGTTCGCCTGTCGGCATGGAACATCGATGCTTTGAGTGATCAGTAGGACCCTGGCGGTGCCGATGGATTTACGCGGACTGCAGTTGCTGGATCGCTCGAGTAACGCGTCTCCCCCCGGAGCTCTATCGATGTGTCCGTGCTCCGGATGCATCTGGTCCGGCGCGTGGACGACCGTTGCTCAGTCGAGTTGTGAAGGCTGGATCGGGCGACCTTCTTGCCATGACTTGTCCGCTGCAAACACGATCCGATGACTTTCGAAGGCGGTGTCGAAGTCTGTGAGTGGCATGTCTCGATCAGCCTTGAGGCCATCGACAAAGGCCTGGAATTGGGGCTGATAGGGGTGGTCGGCAACGTCGCCGGAATCGATGAGGTGAGTTTCCAGCTTGCTCCACTTCGCCTTGTTCATGCCGTCGATCTTTTCCGAGTAGAAACGGTCATCGAGGAGGCTGCCGTGACTACCTACCAGGTGGCAGTGGAAATAATAGGGCTGCAAGCTATCGATGACCGATGCGCACTTGCCGATCTTGCCATTGGCGAATTTCAAGATCGTGGTCGTTGTTGTCGGATACTCGTAGGGCGAGAAAAGATCGCTACTCGACTGTGAGTGGTAGCTCGTCACCTCCTCGACAGGCGAGTCCATGCACATGAGCAGGATGTCGAGAGCGTGGCACCCTGCGGTCAGCAGAGAACTGCCTCCGAAGTCCTTCTTGATGTTCCACTCATACTGGCCTGTCCAGGGACCGATGCCGTGGTAGTAGTCGACTTCGGCGTAGTGGATTTCACCGAGGAGTCCCTGATCGATGATTGATTTCACCAGCCGGAAATGGGCGCTGAAGCGAACTTCGAAGCAGACGCAAGCGCGGACGCCGGCAGTCTTGATGGCATCGCGCATGGCTTTGGCTTCTTCCCAGTTGATCGCGATGGGCTTTTCGATGATCAGATGCTTGCCTGCTCGTGCAGCTGCGGTTGCTTGCTCTGGATGCAGAGGATGCGGCGTGCAGATATCTATGATGTCGATCTCTGGATCGGCGAGCATCGAATCGAAGTCGGTGTAGGCCTTGAGAGGTGTGCCGTAGGTTTGTTCCAGATCGGCCGGGTCATGCTCGCGGCGTGAACAGACGGCCGTGACGCTGGCGCCTTCGACGCTACCGAATGTTTCGATGTGGGCACCGGCGACAGCGCCGAGACCGACGACACCAACTCGAAATTCAGACATCTGATTATCCTCTTCGCTGCTCAAAGTTCGGGGATCTGGTCGAGCAGCCTCTCGCAGCCGACTTTGTGATGGGTCCGGCGTTCGAGGGGCGGATCAGAATGTCACCCGGAGGATTCTGCTGGTCAACAGCTTCTTCGCCTGGAAATCGAGCAGCAGGACGCGGCTATCGACCGTCAATTGTCGAGGTAGGGTCCCGGGCCGGGCGCTGAAGCGGTATTCGCCGTTGTTGTTGGCCAGGACATGGAAGGGCTGGCTGTTCAAAGGCAGAGTCAAGGTGCCGAGGGCATCCATACCCATGCCCAGAAGCGGGCCGCAACCGAGGCGGTGGCGGGTATCCGCCGAGAAGATGATGAAGAGCCGGCTGCCGGCAGCCACGCCGGAGACCTTCAGGTCGAGGTCACCCTTGCTCTGGCTCGAGAGGTCGTAGGCAACCCCACCGATGTTGGCGATGAGCCTGTTGCTTGCGTCGTACAGGCTGATGGCTTCGTTTGGCATGAGGTTGCCGGAATAGGGCCCGATCACGAAGAGTCCCTGACCGCCGCGCGGATTGCTACTCCGTGCTCGAAAGGCGCGAGGGTCGGGCGAGAGGAAGGCAGATTCTTTTGCCGGGATGACGGTGCCGGCAGCGAAGTGAAAGGTGACTCCGCCGTCGAGACGCCAGCCAGTGAGGTCGACGGCCTCGGTGTTGTCGTTGACGATCTCGATGAAGGATTCATTGCTCGCCGGATTGGCCTCGATGGCGCCGAACACCAGTTTCACGCCGACGGTCTGGCGCGCGGGGATGATGCCGCCCGGGTTCGAGCTGTGAGTGACGAAGAGGTGACGACGCCTGGGTTGGAAGTAGCTGTTCTCGATCCTCAGCAAAGATGTCGCGAAGTCGTAGCTCTGGTTGCCCCAGGAAGGCACGCCCCATCGTTTTCGGTCGAGAGCGACATCGGGATCGAGGAGTTTCTTGAGTTGATCGAGTTGCCGCTCGTACCACAGCGCGGTGCGCGGTATGCCCGGGGGCTGAAGGAGTTCATCGAGAAGGGTCCGCAGATGGCGCAGGAACATCGCACGGATGCGCGGCGTGTTGTGACATGCGTCGATCAGCCGGTTCCATCGCGCGCCGGGATTTCTGTGGTATCGATCGCCGTAAAGAGGATGGCTCGCCGGATCCTGGTCAGCCCAGAGGATGTCATTGAGCACGCCATACTGCCGGAAGTAGTTCCTGCCGATGGTCAGATCCTTGTCCCATGGCAGGAAGCGCCATTCGCCGTCTCCTTCGGTATCGCGGTAGAGATAGTGATTCTTGTGCACGTGGTCTTGATCGTGGATCAGCACCGTTGCCGCGATGTAGTTGAGCACTGCTGGAAGGTCGACATGATCGAACAGGAAGTGCTCAAGCGGTTGTCCGGTCAAGGTGACGCCGCTGACCAGAGCTTGCAGGTCGCTGTTGCTCTCCCATGTGCGCGTCTTCTTTTCCACGCCGGATGTTGCCGAGGTCAGCGTGTTGTACATCTTGTAGAAGGCGCCGCGTGGGTCCAACCCCTCGCGCTCGAGCAGGCGCTCATCGGGCTGTTCGACGAAGATGGCAACACTGTGGAACTGGCCGTTCTGTTCCATTCGAATCGGGAAGGCGATACTGCCGGCCACTCCGGCTCGGTCGTAGGTCTCGTATGACAAGGTCTGCCGCACGAAGGACTTGTCGCCCCACGTCGAATTGGCATTGACCTCTTCCGCTTCGTGAGAGCCCTTGGCAAAGAGCAGCGGATAGCCGCGGTTGAAGTCGAACTTGAAGTTTCTCTTTCGCCAGTTTTTTGAACTACCGCCACGCCGCCGGACCTGCACGTTGTCGCGGAAGTGGCCTTCGTATGCCACTGCACAGCGGGTTCCTGTCTGGGTCCCGGCCGCGGCTGGATTCTGTACCCACCATTGCAGGATCGGCAGGGCCGAGTGGACGGATGGATCGGCGATCGAGGTTCCGCAGTACTGCGGAGAATTCGTTGGGCTTTTGAACATGGGGCCCGTCGCGATGACTTTGCTGAAGGTCGCGATGACCCGCCAACGCAACATGCTGCCGGCCGTGTTGCCACCTGGAATCGTGCCGGTCCATATGTGGTCGCCGGCGCGCAGGTCTCCTCCCAGTCCGTCGTCGCGCATCGATGTTTTCGATTCGGCGCCGAAATTCATCCGGTAACGAAGTTCGACCGAGACAGGCGGAGCATTCGGATTGTGAACGACTTCTGCTGTCACCAAGATGGGATCGGTACTCTTTGGGGTGAGCGGCGAGTATTTCATATCGCCAATCACCGGCTGGGTTGTGCCGTTCGGCTTGCCCGGCGTGGGTTTGGGGAAGTGGCCTGGGCCGCTGGTGTCGATACCGTAGGAGACATCGGCGAACTGTGGGGGGTATTGCGGTGCAAACTGTGAGATCACGTTCAGATTAGGAGTGACCAATCCGAGGTATTCGCCGCCGCTGCTCAATTTGAAGCTTGTGTGCAACTGCTTGCCCGAGACGGCGCGATTCTTCCCCGATGCGAAAACGAGCAGCCTTTGCTTGGCTCCGAGGACTGTCGGCTTGGGGAATTGCCACTTCGTGGTGTTGTTCGAGGAGTCCGTCAGATACCAACCGCCGAGGTCCACGGCACCGGCGCTCGTATTCTCGATCTCGATCCAATCTGGCCAATCACCCTCGGCATCGGCGAGCACCAGGTTGTTCTGCGCCATGAACTCGGCGATCCGCGCCTGGCCGGTCAGCGCACCGGCGAGTGAGATGACACTGACTGTCAGGATGAGGATTGTCGAAGGCAGGCGCATCACTAACGGATGCCAACTGTGGCTTCGCCGAGGTTGGAGACTGCATAGCCAAGGCGGTTCGCGCCCGGATCGCGCACGAAAGCTTGATTGTAGAAGCTGGCGCCGCCAAGGAAGGGGTTGGTCGGCAAGGGCAAGGCCAGCCGCGCCACTCCCTGCTTGTTGGCCGCAGGCAGTGCTAGCTCGATGTTGCACTGGACGTTGCAGCCAGGTGCTCCGAGGAAGCCCAGGGACAGCGGTAGTTTCAAGGCGCCCCAGTTGGATTTCGAGATGCCTATACTTACCAGCACCGGTGCGGCTGCCGGCAACTGGCCTATTGCAATGTTGAGAGTGTCACCGATCCAGGGCTGTCCCGTCACACTCATGGTCGGTATTCCGGCGCTGCTCTTGCAGCCGGTACCGCTGGTCTTGTAGATCGCCACCTTGTCTGTCTGGTAGCTCCAGGTTTCGTTCTGTGCAGGGTAGGGGTAGCCGCTGAACATGCAGGTCGTTCCGAGTGATCTCACGAAGGCGAGTCCCATGCCGGCGCGTCCGACAGGCCTTGTTGCAGGCAATCGACTGCTCCAGTCCGTGCCATCAAATTCCCAGGCTTCTGCGGAGAAGCCGCCGACACCCTTGACACCGCCATACAGCACCATGCGATCGCGCACACTGTCGTAGGTCATCTTGCCGTTCCTGATACCGGTGCCACCCGGTATCGTCTTGGTCACGATCTGGCGCCAATCCTTGCCGGACCAGATCCAGGTATCGCCGACGATGCCGGCGTTGGCATTCGTGGTGCCGCCGAAGAGGACGATTTCTCCTGAGCTTGTATTTGTTGCCATGTTGACCTGTTGTCGGCCGCTCGGAGACTTCGTAGTCGAGGATGTCAGGTTGGTCCACTTGCTACCATCCCATGACCAGGTTTCCGCGAGCTTGTTGCCGCCGAACATGATCATGCGCAGTCCCTTCAGCTCGTAAGACATGCGTGCGTGAACGCGTGCGGATGGAGCGATGGCCGGTTTCGGATTGATCCAAGCATTCGTCTTGCGATCGTATTCCCATGTGTCGCCGAGGAGGCCGCTTGGGCCCTGTCCACCGAAGATCACCAACCGGCCGCGAACCAGATCCCAGTCGCCGGCCAGTCGGCCGCGGGTCGATGGGAGCGGGGCGGCGGGTTTGAGGTCTGTCCAGTTCTTGCCGTCAAAGCGCCATATGTCACCAACAAAGGTGTTTCCGGGGGCGATACCTCCATACATCACGGCGCCGGTTCCATCGCTGGCCATGACGACCTCGGTTCGCTGTGCGGGTGAAGCTGCTGGCGCTAGTTTTGTCCACGCTGCCTGGGCGAGGATGGGTTGGCAGGTGAGAAACAAAAACGCGGTGTGAGCGCTGATGAGGCGGATGATCTCGGCAGGATGCATGGGATTGTTCCGGAGGGATTGTGAGGAGATCGAAGTTTACTGCGGGAGAGTCCTGGTGTCAGGGTGCGGGTGCGCATCGGGTCTTGCATCACGCCGAGGCGGAATATCTGCCCGCATGGTGGCTGGACCGCTGTCATCGTCATGTCAGCCCTGAAGGATTCATCACAATGTCACCCGGAGGATCCTGCTGGTCAGAATTTTCTTCGCCTGGAAATCAAACAGCAGGGCGCGGCTATCGATCGTCAGTTGCCGGGGCAGGGTTCCAGGCCTGGCGATGAAACGGTATTCACCGTTGTTGTCGGCTCGGACGTGGAAGGGTTGAGTGTTCGGCGGCAGGGTCAGTGTGCCGAGAGCGTCCATGCCCATGCCCAGGAGTGGGCCGCAACCGAGTCGGTGGCGGGTGTTTGCCGAGAAGATGACAAAGATCCGGCTGCCCGGCGCCACGCCGGCCACCTTCAGGTCGAGGTCGCCCTTGCCCTGGCTCGTGAGGTCATAGGCGATTCCGCCGAGATTGGCGATGAGTTGATGGCTTGCGTTGTAGAGGCTGATGGCTTCGTTCGGTTGTAGAGCACCGGAATATGGCCCGATCACGAAGTTCTTCTTGCCACCGCGTGGGTCCGACTTGCGCGCTCGAAAGGCGCGTGGGTCCGGTGAGAGAAAGGCCGATTCCCTGGCCGGGATGACGGTGCCAGCGGCGAAGCGGAAGTTGATTCCGCCGTCGAGCCACCAGCCTGTCAGGTCGACGGCTTCGGTGTTGTTGTTGACGATCTCGACAAAGGATTCAGCGGCATTGCCTGACAGTGGGACTGTTTCGATGGCGCCGAACACCAGCTTGACTCCTGTTGTTTGGCGACCGGGAATGATGCCGCCGGGGTTGGAACTGTGGGTCACGAACAGGTGCTGGCGTCTGGGCTGCAGGTAGCCGGTCTCGAGCCTCCGCAAGGACGTAGCGAAGTCGTAGCTTCGATTGCCCCAGGACGGCACCCCCCAGCGTTGCCGGTCGAGGGCGACATCCGGATCGAGATGCTTCTTGAGTCGGTCGAGGTTCTTTTCGTATCTCAGGGCTGTGCGTGGAATGCCGGGGGATTGGAGGAGTTCGTCCATCAAGGTCCGCAGGCGGCGTGTGAACATGGCCCGTATTCGTGGGGTGCGATGACAGGCGTTGATCAGGTGATTCCAGAAGCCATCGATCTTTGGGTGTGAAGAGTCGCCGAAGAGAGGGTGGCTCTGTGGATCGCGCTGTGCCCAGAGGGTGTCGTTGAGGACTCCGCGGCCGCTTATGTAATTCCGCCCGAAGGTCAGGTCCTTGTCCCATGGCAAGAACTGCCATTCGCCATCACCGTTCGTGTCGCGATACACGTAGTAGTTCTTGTGGGGATGATCATTGTCGTGGACCAGAGTCGTGGCCGCGAGGTAGTTGACCACCGCTGGTAGATCGACATTGTCGAACAGATAGGTCTCGCGATTGGATTGGCTGGCGCTGGTGATGCCATTCACCAGTTGCGCGAGGTCGTTCGTGCTTTCCCATTGCCGGGTTTTCTTCTCGATCTTGGAGCTGGCTGCCGTGCCCAGCGTGTTGTACATCTTGTAGAGGGCGCCGCGTGGATCGAGGTTGTTGCGACGGAGCATGCGTTCATCGGGTTGTTCGACGAAGATGGCAAGACTGTGGAATCCTCCGTTTTGCCGGAGGTGGACCGGGAAACTGAGGCAGTGAGCACTGCCCGCATCGCGAAATGTTTCCCACGACAGGATCTGCCGGACGAAGGACTTGTCTGACCAGGTCGAGTTCAGGTTGATTTCTTCTGCGGGTTCTTCCAGTGGGTCGAATTGGAAGGGGTGGCCGGTATTGAAATCAAACTTGAATAACCGCTTGTTCCATCCGCGAGCACCCCTGCCGCCGCGGATACGGACGAACACATTGTCGTACAGGCGGTCACCATAATAGAGGCAGCATCGCGTGCCGCTGGAGGTGCGCGCCCGCGAAGGGTTGCTGATGAACCAGTGGTAGATCGGCGCTCTCGATGTGAGTGCTGGGTTTTCGATGACCGTTCCGAAATACCGGGGTGAGTTGTTTGAGTTGAGATAGAGCGGTGATCTCAGCGATTTGTTCGGTGTTACGAAGGCGGTTACTCGCCAGCGAATCATCTGATTGAGACTGGCTGTGTTTCGTGGAATGACGGTGGTCCATGTTCCGTCATTGGCGGAGCGGTCGGCACCCTTGCCGTCGTCGGTCATCTTCAGGCTGCTTTCCTTGCCGTAGCCGACGAGGTGGTGGAGTTGTGCGCTGGAAGTTTTTGCACCGGTTGGATGTTCGATGACAGCCTCGACGATGATGTCATCGGTTGGCTTGGGCTGGCGTGGTCGATGCGTGACGCTGGTGATGATCGAGTCGCCGGCGGTATTTGCCTTCCCAGGTGTCGGACTCAAGAAGTAGACAGGCCTGTTTGCCGGTCCTTTGTTGAGGGCCTGGCCATAGGACACGTCGGTGAACTGCCTGGGAAAAGAGGGCGTGTAGACGCTGATCACCGTTTTCCCGTCCGGAGCGACCAGTGCCAGGCACTCGCCCCCGGCGTCGAGTTCGAAGTTGGTATGAAGTTCCTTGCCGGCGACGGCGCGGTCCTTTCCCGATGCGAAGACGAGTTGGTAGCCGCCGGGGCCGATCTTCGTGGGCGTCGGGAAACGCCATTTGGTCAGATTTCCCCAGGAGTCGGTCAGGTAGTGGCCGCCGAGATCGACGAGACCGGTCCCGGGATGATGGATTTCGAGCCAGTCGGAGCTGTCCCGGTCTTGATCGGCCAATCCACGGTCGTTCGAGGCGAGGATTTCGGTGATCTGTAGCCCCGGCGACTGCCCTGGAAGACCGACCGCCGACAAGAACAGGCCGGTGGTAATGAAGCGTGCGAGCATGGAACTTCAGCATACCGGATGGGCGCCGGGTGGTGTGCTTTCCGCTGGAGCCTCAGGTATGGGTGGTCGGCCCGGGAAGGGGCTCCACTGACCCGGTTTGGCGGGAAACCCGCTTGCTGTGGCGATATCGGGGAATGAGGTATACTCGGGGGATGGTACGAAGCCGAGTCTTGAGGATGTTTGCCCACTGTCTGTGGGTATCGATGGTGGCTGTTTTCGTTGGCTGCGGCGGCGGCGGTTCGTCGGGATCGATCAAAGCACCGGGCAAGCTGTTGTTCACGGTCCAGCCGACAGATGGGACAGTCGGCGTTTCGCTGGCGGCGGTGGAGATCAGTGTTAACGACTCGAGCGGACAGCCCATCAGTGATGGTGAGCAGTCGATCACAATCACGCTCGTATCCAAGGGAGGAAAGGCCAAGATTTCGGGAACATTGACCGTCAAGGCCGTTGGCGGGCGTGCCCGCTTTGACTCCTTGAAGATCGATGCGGCGGACCCGGAATGCGTTCTTCAAGCTTCGGCGGCGGGCTTCGCCGCGGGCATCAGCGCGAGTTTCGATATTGCTTCGCCGACCTTGAACTTTGCTGTTGAACCGAAAGCCGGAACGGTGGGGGCTCCGCTGGCCGACGTGAAGGTTGAGGTTATTGATCGAGACAAAAAACGCGTCGTTGACGCTGTGTCACCGATCACCATCGCACTCGTGACCAAGGGCGGAAAGGCCAAGATTTCGGGAACGTTAACCGTCACTGCCGTGGCCGGTCTTGCTGGCTTCAGCGGTTTGAAGATCGATTTGGCGGATTCTGACTGCAAGCTCCGGGCTTCGTCACCAGGATTCGATACGGCGGATAGTGCGAGTTTCGATATCGCTTCACCGACCTTGAAGTTCACGCGACAGCCAGTGAATGTTGGCGCCCGTATTGTCCTGCCGACCGTGGAGGTTTCGATTCTCGATCGGACCGGCAAGCTTATTCCTGACGCTGAGTATCCGGTCACGATTGAGCTTGCACCCAATACTGGCAAGGCCACG
>CAZIVO010000089.1:0-15886 GCA_964542765.1 uncultured candidatus Brocadiaceae bacterium
GCCGCGCCGGCTGCCATTGCGAGGAATTTTAAAAGCTAAGAATCATCAGCACAACAGACCCATGAGCACGACACAAGAACTCCAACTCAAACCGAAGGACTACAAGAGCAAGATCAACCCCGACTGGTGCCCTGGTTGCGGTGACTTCGGGGTCCTGAATGGCCTGCAGCGCGCCTGTGCCGAACTCGGCATTCCGCCGCACATGATCCTCAATGTCAGCGGAATTGGGTGCTCGTCGAACTTCCCAGGTTATTTCAAGGCCTATGGGATGCACACTCTGCACGGACGATCTCTGGCTTATGCGACCGGCGCCCAGCTCGTGAATCATGAGCTGACGGTTATTTGTACTGGTGGCGACGGCGATGGTTATGGCATCGGCGGCAATCACTTCACGCATATTGCTCGGCGCAATGTAGACCTGACCTATATCGTCATGAACAACCAGATCTACGGCTTGACGACGGGGCAGATTTCGCCGACGAGCCGACCGGGCATGAAGACCAAGAGCACGCCCTTTGGCAACATCGAGACGCCGATCAATCCGATCACGGCGGCAATCATGAACGGCGCGACTTTTGTCGCCCGTGGTTACAGTGCTGATGGAAAGCAACTGGCAGGGTTGATGAAGCAGGCCATCGAGCACCGTGGCTTTGCGCTGATCGATGTGTTCAGCCCGTGCGTGACCTTCAACAAGGACAACACCTACGACTTCTTCAAGGCCCGGGTGAAGAAGCTCGAGGACGAGGGGCACGATTCCTCGGATTGGAAGGCTGCTTGCGAGAAGGCGATGGAGTGGGGTGATTCGATCTACACCGGTATCTTCCTGCAGCGCGAGGCTCCGACGCTCGGCGATCTCGACCCGGTTCTGGCTGAGGGTGGGCCGATGGTCCATCGGCCCCTGGCGATCCCCGAGGAGAAGGGTCAGCGGGTCATCGAGCGGATGTGCTGAGCCTGTGGTTGGCTCGGCGCTTATCGATGTTTGCGTCACGAGCCAGCCTGAGCTTGGCGTTGCGATGGATAAGCAGGCCTGCGCCAGATTCGTGCCGTAGATGTCAGGCGACCCCCATGATCATGGAGAGTCCGGTGCGGGGGACCGCGTGCTACCGGCACTGTTTGCGCTCGCACGGCGCGTGTGGGCTGACCGCGCGGACGTGCGCGCACGGTTCGTGGATGTCGAAGGGCTCGACTACTGGATCTGGTTCATGTCGGAGGCGTCCGCCGACTACCCGGAGCTCGACGAACTCGTGCCCTTGCCTCCGGCCACGCTCGTGGATCGGGTCGTGGGCTACGACGCGACGGGTGTGTTCTTCCGCAGTTCGGGGCTGTCGGACGCATGTTACATGTTCGAGCGGTTCGAAGAGGGCGGCCTCGAAATGGCGGGCGCGGACACGATCCTCGACTTCGGTTGCGGTTGCGGCCGGCTGATCCGCTACTTCGCGCGGTTTGCCGACACGTGTAGGCTGGTTGGCGTCGATCCTGACCGTTTGGCGATCGAATGGTGTCGCGCGCATCTCGACTTCGCGACCTTCGAGGTGACCGCTGCCAAACCGCCGACGTTGTTTGCCGATGGACTGTTCGACGGGGTCTACGCACTGTCGGTGTTCTCGCATCTTCCCGAGGCACTGCACCGCGCATGGCTCGAAGAGTTACACCGCATCACACGACCCGGGGGAACCGTTGTGCTCACGACCCAGGGCCGGTACTGCGCCGACGAGTTCCTTGCCAGCACGGCACCGAGTGACATGCCCACGGCGGAACAGTTGCGTGGGGATCTTCCCGAACTCGAGGACCGCGGCTACCTGTACTACAGCTACGACTTCGAGATCGAGTCGCTGCCGGCGATCGCCGCACGCGAGGAACTCTACGGGATGACGTTCATCCTGCCGGAATACGTGCGCACACACTGGACCGACCTGTTCGAACTCGTCGCGCTGCACGAGGCGCCGAAGAAGTGGCAGGACTTCGTGGTGCTACGTCGTCGCTGATCCGACGGCTCAGCGACGTGTGCGCGGCAGGAATTTTCCGAGGTGGGCGACGATGTCCGGGTGCTCGACTGCAAGCAGTGGCGACTCGGTCAGTGTGAGCAGGGGGGGGACTCACGAGTCTCCCCGCCGCGATCTGCCCATTCTTGTGGCGTCAGGGTTTCGATGCTCAAGGCGTGTATGGCCTCCATGCCCTCACCCAGTGCTTTATAGATGGCCCGGTGCCGCATCACCGGCAGCATGCCGTCGAAGCTCGTGCTGACGACTACCACCTTGAAGTGGCTTTCGGCTTCGGCGGGTGCGGAGTGGCCTTGACTCTCGTTGATGACATCGAGATGGACTGGCTGCAGCGTGGCCTCGATGCGTTCGGTGACCATCTGCTGAACTGGCCCGCTGGTAGGTTTCGCCGAATCTGTTCGTGGATCGGTCATCAGGACGGTTGATTGGGATTGTCGATGCTGAAACCTTGCCCGGTGTCGCCTGAGTGGTCGAGCTTGAGCCCGTTCGCGCGCTGTGCACTGAATGGGTCGATGGCGATCCGGACACCGTTGGATTCGATGATGAGATCGTTTTGCTGCTGTGGGCCGATCGTCATCCCGTGCTGGAATTGTTTGTTGATGGAGAGGCGGATCATGTCATTGCCGGCCGCCGGCAGGGCGGCCAGAAGGGCCCCCGCGGCACTGTCGGTGATGGTGATCTCGGGTGACTCGACTTCCGGAATCTCGATGCCGAGCAATTTGTGTAGTTCTCCGGACGCACTCATGTCAGTGACGATGTCACACCCGCCGACGAAGTTGGCATCGATGTAGAGTTGCGGGATGGTTGGCCAGTCGGTGTATTCCCTGACGCCTTGATGAATATCGGGCCGTGACAGGACATCGACGGTATGGAATTCTTCAATGAGGTCATCGAGGATGCCGACCACCCTTGCAGAGAATCCGCATTGAGGGAAATGCCGTGACCCTTTCATGAACAGGGTGACGCGGTTGTCCTTGATCAGAGCTTCGATCTCATTGCGCAGTTCGGTGTCGAGTGTCATTTGATTTCTTGTGGTTGTGGGCTCGATCTGGGTAGCCAGCTGAGGTGGTGAAGATGGGATGGCCACATGTTGATATGGCTGTTCCGTGAGGTTTTGGCGTCAGGGTTGTAGTTTACCGAAGCGGACTCTTATCAGAGGTCTTCTTCCGGGCACTCTTTTTTCTCTCTGTTTGCTTGTTCTTGCGTGTGGGGCGCAATTCGGGATCCCCCGGGACTGGTTTCCGGGGATCGGGTTCTTCGAGTTCGGTCTGGAGCCGCACGATCTCCGCTTTCAGCTTGCTGGTGATGTTGGCATAAGCAGGATCGCCGTACCGGCTGTCCATCTCATCGGGATCCTTCATGAGGTCGAAGAGTTCCCACTCGCCGACCCGGTAGTAGTGGATCAGCTTGTGTGTGCTGGTCCTGACCCCGTAGTGCTTGGCGACGCTGTGGGCGCCTGGGAATTCGTAGTAGTGGTAGTAGAAAGACTCCCGCCAGTCGCTGGGCGTATTTCCCCTCATCAAGGAGGCGAAGCTGCGGCCCTGCATATCGGATGGGGTTTGATCGGCCATGCCGGCGATATCGAGGAAGGTTTCCGCGAAGTCGACGTTCGACACCATGTCCGCATTGACCGTGCCGGGCTTCACCACACCAGGCCAGCGTACGATGAAGGGCATGAGCAGGGATTCTTCGTACATCCAGCGCTTGTCGTACCAGCCGTGGTCGCCCAGATACCAGCCCTGGTCGGATGAGTAGATCACCACGGTGTTCTCGGCCAGACCGGTATCATCGAGATACTTCAGGACCCGCCCTATATTGTCATCGACCGACGCCACGCAGCGCAGGTAGTCCTTGACGTAGCGCTGGTACTTCCAGCGGGTGAGATCCTTTCCCTGGAGATGGGCTCGCTCGAAGGCGGCGTTCTTGGGTCCGTAAGCTGCATTCCAGGCTTCCAGTTGCTCTTTGGTCAGGTTCGTTGGCGCCGTCAGCTTGAGGTCCTTTTCGGAAAGGTGCCCGGCAACGGTCATCGCTTGGTTGCGGGCGGGGCTCGCACGGCCGGACCAGTCGTCGAAGAGGGTTGGCGGCTCAGGGATCGTCACCCCATCGTACATGGATAGATACTTCGGTCCGGGCTGCCAGTTTCTGTGTGGTGCCTTGTGCTGATACATGAGCATGAAGGGCTTGTCCTGGTCGCGATCGGTCTTCAGCCATCGCAGCGCCAGATCGGTGATGATCTCGGTCGTGTAGCCGACGTGTTTGTTGGTGCCGTCGGCTGTTTTCATCGGCGGGTTGTAGTAGGGCCCCTGGCCCTTGAGGACTTCCCAGTAGTCGAAGCCGGTAGGGTCGCTGGAGAGGTGCCATTTGCCGATCATCGCAGTCTGGTAGCCGCCCTTCTGCAGGATCTTGGGGAAGGTCATCTGGCTACCGTCGAAGCGGTTGCCATTGCGGAAGAAGCCATTCTTGTGGCTGTATTTTCCGGTCAGGATGCATGCCCGGCTCGGCCCACAGATCGAGTTGGTGACCAGGCAGCGGTCGAAGCGCATGCCTTCGGTGGCCAGTCGATCGATGTTCGGGGTCTTGTTGACCTTGGACCCGTAGGCACTGATGGCGTGGGCGGCGTGATCATCGGTGAAGATGAAGATGATGTTGGGTCGCTGGGACGCTGCCTTGGACTGAGCGTGTGCGTGGCAGATGGGAATCCAGGCGAAGGATATCAAGGCGAGGAAACTCGGGATCGTGAGGAGGCGCATGGAGGTTCTCCGGAGGCTGACTATTTACGGAAGGCTCTGTCGTTGCGGTCGCCACGCGACAGCAGGTAGGCGAGGAGATGCTTGAGTTCGTCGGGGTTGAGGGTGTTGATCAGGCCTGGCGGCATTTGTGAGACGGCCGAGGGTTCGATCGATTTGATCTGCGATCGTGCAATGCGCACGGGCTTGGCATTTGCGACCGGCGGGTAGACCTCGACGGATCCTCGATTGCCGCTGGCCTCGATGACGCGGCCGAAGACAGCGTCGCCATCATGTTTATTGACTACCGAGGCAGCATACTGGTCGGAGATCACCTTGCTTGGCTCGGCAATGGATTCCGCCAGATCTGCCAGTGTGAACTTGTTGCCCAGGCTCGTCAGGTCGGGGCCGATGCTGTCGCCTTCCCCATCGAAGCGGTGGCAGGCTGCACAGGAGGCAGCGTGAAAGAGATTGCGGCCGACGTCGTAGCTCAGTTTTCTCATGCCCTTTTCACCGAGGGTCACGATTTCTTGCGTTGTCCAGGCCTGGCCCGGCCCCTTCGGTGGTGTGACTGTCAGTGGCGATGCCGCCTTGACCTTTTCGCCGGTGACCTTTGCCAGAGCCGCGCGTTCGGCGCTGGTGCAGGTTGCCAGGGCTTCCTTGCGGATGTTGCGCAGGAATCCAGCATAGCTCGCGCCGCCAGGATGCTCGGCAGCCTCGTTCAGGAAGCGGAAGTACTGCTCGCGCTGTTTCATGGTCCAGCCATTGCGCGCATTGCGCAGGATCAGCGCCAGCTGAATGCGCCATGCGGGAGGCATGTTATCCAGCATCTTCTGCACGGTGCCGCCGTACCTCGAGTTGCGGGTGATCAGCGAACTCCAGGCCGGTTGAATTTCGACGAAGTTCGTTTTCATCAGGGCGAGCGTCTTCTCGATGACGGAAGGTGCATTGAGATAAACGAGTATGCGGGCCAGTTCGGTGTTCAGTGGCTGATTCGAAGCCGGATAGATGGCGTCGAGATCGGCTGCGATCTTTTGCTGAGTTGATTTGGCGGGTCGCCCCATGCGTATGAAGGTCAGGGCATAAGCGCGTAGCAGGCCGAGTTGCTGTTGCGAGGTCAGGTCGTCTTGCTCAATGGCCTGGAGTGCACCGATCAGTTTCGGCCGGAGTTGTGGTGATCCCTGGCGCGCCAGCCCGATGAGTGCCGTGATCGCGGCCTGGGGCCGCGTTTCCGTCAGAGCACGATCGCTCCACTGCGCGACCGGTTGCGCTTCGATGGCCAGACGTGCGGCATAGCGAAGGAAGCGGTCGGGGTGGTTGATGTAGAGCCATGCTGTGTCGATGGCTTGAGGATCGACCTTGCCGTGAAACTTCTCGAGTGAGCGGCGCAGCGACCGCATGGCCGAGTCTCCGCTGTCGGTCGGGTTCGCGGGTGCGGTGGAACGAGATCCGGTATAGCGGATGCGATAGAGCTTGGATTGGAGTCCTCGCCCTCCGGTGGTGAAGTAGAAGTGGCCATCGTGACCGATGGCGGCGTCGGTCACCGGCAGGGGCGTGCCGGTGGCGAATTCTTCTTTCTTGCCGGTGTAGGAAGCTCCTCTTGGACTCAGATGGACCGCGTAGATCGTTCCGTAGGTCCAGTCGAGGGCGAACAGGGCGTGCTGATATTCCTGTGGGAACTTTGCTCCATGACCGAACAGAACTCCGGTGGGCGAACCCGGGCCGATATCGATGGCCGCAGGGAGGGAGTCTGGACAGTAGTCCGGCCACTTGCCGGTGCCGGCGCGCCAGCCGAACTCGGCTCCGCTGGCCGCGTGACAGATGCGGGTCGGGCGATACCAGGGCATGCCGAGGTCCCACTCCATGTCGGCATCGTAGGAGAACAGTTCACCTTCATGGTTAAGGGCGATGTCATACTCATTGCGAAAACCACTGGCGATGACTTCCCAGTGTTTGCCATCGGGTGAAACCTTGCAGATCCAACCGCCTGGAGCACGGCGACCCCGGGCGTGCCCTCTCGCATCCCACTGCCGCGGCAGAAGGAGGTCTTCGCCCCAGTTCGACGGTAGACGGCTGGAATCGAAAGGCGGGAGCTCGGTGTGGTTTCCCGCGCAGACGTAAAGAGATTTGCCATCGGGGGAGAGGATGACGGCATGCGGTCCATGTTCGCCGGCGCCCTTGAGTTTGGTGAGGAGTTCGATGGCGTCGAGTTCTCCATCCTTGTTGGAGTCACGGATCCGGTAGAGGCCGGAGCCGCCGCCGTTGGACATGGCATAGAGGCTGTCGAAGGCCCAAAGCAGGCCTTGAGCTCCCTTGATCTCGACGCCGAGTTTCTCGATGGTCGTGGCCGATCCAGGCTTGTCGACTTCGGAAGGTTTGATGCGATAGATGCCATCTTTCTGATCGGCTGCGAAGAACTCGCCGTTCGGGCCGGCGGTGAGTGCGACCCATGACCCCATCGATTTCGGAACTTCGAAGACCACTTCCGCCTGGAAGCCGACGGGCACGGAGACTTCGCTGGCTGCCTTTGCCTCCTGTGGAACCCCTGGCTCGGCCGCTGAGTTGAAGGAGGCGAGCGTCACCGTGGTCGTCCAGGTCAGGCCGGCCTTGCCGACGGGGCCGATCTTGCTCGAATGTGCCCAGCCATCGTCCTTGAAGCTGGATTCCATCCAGTCGCGTGATGCCTTTGCCGAGGCTCTCCATGTCTCATCGCTGGCGATCTCCCTGGTGGCGCCGTTCTTCATCTCGATCTTGATCTGGGCCGCCAGACCGGCAGGTCCGCTCTCGTTCTGGCCGCGGATCGCGATGGTGTTGAGCCCCTGGACGAGTTGTTTTTTGATGTCGCTTGCGACCGGGGCCTCCCAGCCGTTGCTGTGCAAGACGCGCTTGCCGTTGACCCAGGCGATGAAGCGATTGTCGCAGGTCGCCTGGAGGAAGGCGGCCTTCACTTTCCCCTCGACCGTGAAACTGCGTCGAAAATAGAGGGTCTGGTCATCTGCCGGCGCTCCGTGCCAGATCCAGTGGATGGTCGCGTCGTCCGTTTTTGTCTCGGCAGCCGGAAGCTTGCGCAGCACGATGTCCTTGAAGTAGGCCTTCATGTCTGACCCGCGGTGGACTTGCAGGGCGAGGACGCCTTTGCGCGGTTGCTGTCGGTGGCCTTCGATCACGTCGACCGTGACGACACCATTGACCTTGTGGGTCAGGCGGTTGCCCTGACAGCGGATCGAGTAATCATTCCATTCCGAGATGTCGACGGCGGTCTTGTCGCCTACCTTGCCGATGACCTTTGGCTTGCCCGTTTTAGCATCGGTTTCGATTTTCTGATTACGTGTGGCGAGGATGCCTCGGCCACCTTCTTCGTAGAGCATTCCGACGTAGTCGGCTTTGGGATGAATGTCCGCCTGATAGCCGGTCACACGCCAGGTCTCGGGGTCGGCGATGCGGCTGCGATACTGGATGCCGGAGTTGTTGTTGCCCTCGATGCGGGCGCGCATGGTCAGTTCGAAGTCTTCGACCTCACCACCCTTCCATATGAGGAATGTGTTTGCCTTGATCTTCTTGCCGACGGTGGACCCTGTGATCAGCCCATCCTCGACGGACCAGATGTCGGGGTTGCCCGACCATTGGGTTAGGGCCTTGCCATCGAACAGGGAGATCTCCTGTCCATGGGCAGCGACAACCAGAGTGAGGGCGAGAAGGGAGGGAGGAAGCTTGGACGACATGGACGGGAATGATAGCCGGGACCCTTGTAACGCCGTTGTCAATGATCGATAGATCTTCACCTCCCGGGTGGGAATCTCCGATGGGTGGCGCACTTTGGCGGGGTGATGCGGCTGTTTTGGGTGCCGGGGATGGGCGATCTATCGGCCTTGGCCGCCTCGTCCCGAGAAACGTGTTGCGAACCGGGCATCGATGCCAGGAGCATGGGTAATCCTGGCTCATGCCTGTTTCCGGAGTAGTGTCGGATCATGGAACTCACCAAGTTGCATCTGGCCTTGTTTCTCATCGCATCCAGCGCCATCGGTTTGCCGGCGCAGGATGAGGCAGCACCGCAGGCGGCGAACTTCGTCATCAAGAATGCCAAGATCATGACGATGGATAGCCGGTATCCACGTGCTGAGGCCCTGGCTGCGCGTGGGGAATGGCTGGTTGCGGTGGGGACAGGCGAGCAGATCGCGCCGCTGATCGGTGCCGATACGAAGGTCGTCGATGCGGGTGGGCGTCTGGTCATCCCTGGCTTCAACGATTCTCATGGTCATTTCGCATCTGGCGCCCGGCTTCTGCGCTCACTGAATCTCTATGGCGTGGATTCGCTCGAAGAGGTGTTGCGATTGGTCGGTGAGGCGGTCGCTGGCAGCAAGCCGGGCGAGTGGATCACGGGGTCTCGCTATGATCACACATTGTGGGGAGATCGCTGGCCGACCAGACACGATCTCGATCGTGTGGCGCCGGACAATCCGGTGGTCTTGACGCGGGCCAGCGGTCACTCCGTCTGGGTGAATTCCAAGGTCCTGGAGCTTTCAGGGATCACCGGGTCATCCAGGGACCCTCGTGCGGGGGAAATCCAGCGCGATTCACAGACGGGCGAGCCGACCGGGATCCTGCTGGAGTCGGCGGCTGGTCTGGTCCGTCGACCGCCGCGAGTGGGATACAGCCCGGCTCGCATCAAGGATGACCTGATACTCGGTCTGCAGCGAGCGGCCAGTCTCGGCGTTACCAGTGTTCAGACCAGTAGCAGTATCCGCGAGATGGAATTGCTTCGAGACCTCCGCGAGGAGGGCAAGCTGACCTTGCGCTGGACGGGATGGCTGCCCTTGAGCACTGCGCGTGGTCTGGTGGCGCGGGGGGTTCGTAGCCAGCAGGGCGATGACTGGGTGCGGATCGGTTTCCTCAAGGGTTACATCGATGGCACGCTCGGCGAGGGAACGGCGGCGATGTTCGAGCCCTTCACCGACAGAGAGGGTTTCACGGGTCTTCCCAGGATGACCGAAGAAGAACTGGGCGAGGCTGTGGTCTTCGCCGATCGCAATGGTTTCCAGATCGGCATCCACGCGATCGGCGACAAGGGTGTGCACATGGTTTTGAACGCTTTTGAACGTGCTGCCCTCGTGAACGGGACGCGCGATCGCCGACACCGTGTCGAGCATGCACAGTTGATCGCCCCCGACGATATCCGGCGCTTTGGTCGGCTCGGCGTTGTAGCGAGCATGCAGCCTACCCATTGCACGACCGACATGCGCTTTGCACAGGGCCGTGTCGGGATCGAGCGTTGCAAGACCGCTTATGCGTGGCGGAGCCTGCTCGATAGCGGTGCTGTGATCGCATTCGGTACCGACTGGCCGGTCGAACCACTGGATCCGATGCGGGGAGTTTTCAGCGGCGTGACGCGGACGAATATTCAGAAGATGGAGCCTTCGACAGGCTGGTTTCCCGAGCAGAAACTCTCCGTGTGGGAGAGCATCTACTACTACACCTGGGGTAGCGCTTATGGTGAGCATCGTGAGAATGTGAAGGGATCGCTGTCGCCCGGAAGATTTTGCGATCTCGTGATCATGGACCGGGATCTCTTTACTGTTCCGCCCGCCGAGATCCTCGGCGCGAAGGTTGATGTCACCGTCGTCGGTGGCCGGGTTGTATGGGATCGCGCCAGCGGCAAGTGGGGGCCGAAGGCAGGGCGTTGAGAGGCGCCTCCCCGACTCGCATGTGCACCACTCTCGTTGGCCTTGGGATGCGGTGATGTTCGATTGGATCCGACAGCATGAGAATCTTCTCTGGGCTCTGGGGATCTTCTCGATCATTTGCTTCCTCCTCTCGCTTGTCGTGATCCCCTGGCTGGTCATCAGGCTCCCGCGAGATCATTTTGTGCGTCGCGGCAGAGTCCCGGTCCAGACCGCTTACTCGATGCGGCAGGTCGTTTGGTTTGCCGTCAAGAACACCGTCGGCATGGTTTTTGTCTTCACTGGTGTGGCGATGTTGGTTCTGCCTGGCCAGGGCATCCTCACGATCTTGATCGGAGTCGGCCTCATGGACTTTCCCGGCAAGCATCGGTTCGAGCGGATGGTTCTGCGGCAGGGATCGGTTCTGAGAGCGATGAACTGGCTGCGTGAGAAGGCAGGGAGAGAGCCACTGCAACAGGATGAGCCAGAGATGTGAGTCGTCGGCGCCGTGGCGTGGGCGCGGGGAGAGGGTCAGGCCGAAACTGCCTTCGCGGGGTGTCCGGGGGTGATGTTGGCGGGCAATCTGGATCGCGAGGCTCTGGATTCGCGGGTTGCGGGCATGCCGAGCGTCCGCGAAAGGAGTACGGGGTCGTCTCCTTTGGTAAGATGGGACAAAGCCGCCGTGAGGATATCCATGCGTGATAGATTTCTGTTGTTCTGTGGTGTGATAGCCACGGTGTTCTGTTCTGTTCGCGTCAGCGCCCAGTCGAAGAATTTCTTCAGCTACTTCAACGACAAGACGACCTACACGGCCCGTTCCGATTTTGGGAAGGGCTCGGGCGAACTCCTTCAGCAGTTTTCGAAAAGCGCCTTCAGGGGTATCGGTGACACTGGACAGGCTTGCGAGGTCAATGGCGTTCGGTGGGTCAACCAGGATCAGAACGCCGCTACCCAGGAGAAGTTTCGTGTCTTGATCCGGAAGAGCGGTCCGGCCAAGGGTCCCGATGCGACTCCTGCCGGAGTGATCTGGCAGTCGAACGTTTTGACCACGCCGCTCGGCACGGGAGCCCGGGCCTGGATGAACACGCTGAACTTCGCCACGCCCGTCAAGATTCCCTGTGATCAGGACATCTTCTATGGCCTTCAGTTCACGCCTGCCCCTGCCTGGTCAACGGACGGACATTCTCTGCATGGGAGTTTCTATGCCGGCGGCACCAGCGGTGACGTGGTGCGTCCGAACGCACCGACATTATCGTGGACGATCATCAGCAACACTCCGCCGAGGAGGGTTCAAGTAACGGGGGCACCACGCGTGAATCGCGTATGGTTGATCACATCGACCCCGCAGTTCAATGTCGGGAACCTCCACATTCAGGCGCGCGCACCATCACCCAGTTTTGGTGCTGGTGGGATTTATCCCGATGTGGCAGTGCCGGCACGCGAAGGCCTTGCTTTTCGCTTGAAGGATACGCAGGCGGCCAGCAGCAATGCATTTTTCCTGGTATCGGCGAAGTTCTCGCCGATAGGTCTGAGTCTGCCTGGCATGCAGGGTCGCATTTGGGTCGATCTGTCGAGCATGGTTGTTATGGGCAGTGCGACCGCGAATGCACAGGGAGTTGCGATCTTCGCTCCGGGCTTCACTGCTCGGGCGGCCTTGCCCGCCTGGTGGCAGGGCGCCTACGACATCAAGTTCCAGTCGGTTTTGCTCGCGGGGAATGTGGTGCGTATGTCGAATGCCCAGGCGGTGAATTTCTGAAGAGATTGTCGGTCGGATTCCTCGGGGCATGAGCGTTCCTGCGGTTGTGCCCGGGACCATCCCAGGAGCAGGGGACAGGTTTGGGGAGGGTCCGGGGGGAAGGGGTGGTGAGTGGCGGATGGTCGATGATCTATTGCCAGTCAGACGCTCACAAGCCATCGAGAAACCACCTTGTCTGTTTGCTGGGAGTCCGTCAGAATCCCTGCAGATGAAGAACGAGAACTTGAAAGACGCTGGCTCTGCTGAACTCACCTATGGGGATATCAAGATAACCCTGCCGGTGATCGAGGGTTGTGAGGGTGAAAAAGCCGTCGATATCAGTGGCCTGCGCAAGCAGACGGGGCTGATCACCTTTGATCCTGGCTACGGGAACAGCGGGGCTTGTCGCAGTGACATCACCTTCATCGATGGCGAGAAAGGAATCCTGCGCTACCGCGGCTATCCGATCGAGGAACTCGCGGAGAAGAGTTCCTTCCTGGAGGTCGCTTATTTGTTGATCGAGGGTGAGTTGCCGACGCCCGAGGAACTTGAGAAGTTCTCGCAGGAAATCACCGGCCACACGATGCTCCATGAGGACTTCAAGCGTTTCTTTGCGGCTTTGCCCAAGGATGCACATCCGATGCCTTCGTCGGCTGCTTCGGTGGGCGCCTTATCGACCTTCTATCAGGACCCGGAGAGCAAGGCTCTTACCCACAAGAGCGTCGTTCGACTGCTAGCGAAGATGCCAACGATCGCTGCTCATTCGTACAAGCATTCGATTGGGCAACCATTCATCTACCCTCGCAACAATCTCGATTACGCCTCGAACTTCTTGCACATGATGTTTGCGACGCCATGCGAGGATTATGAGCCGGATCCTGTCGTTGCCAAGGCGCTCGATCTTCTCTTGATTCTCCATGCGGACCACGAGCAGAACTGCTCGACCAGCACGGTGCGACTGGTCGGTAGTTCCCGCGCTAATTTCTTTGCCAGCATCGCTTCGGGAATCAGTGCTCTGTGGGGATCGTTACACGGTGGTGCGAATCAGAAGGTCATCGAAATGCTGGAGGCCATCGCTGCTGAGCATGGCAGCGCCAAGCGCTTCGTGGAGAAGGCCAAGGACAAGAGTTCCACAACCCGACTGATGGGTTTCGGGCACCGGGTCTACAAGAGCTACGATCCTCGGGCGAAGATCTTGAAGAAGACCTGTGCAGAGGTTCTCGAGCGACTGGGTGGGAAGGGCGAACTCCTGGAAATCGCCATGGGCCTCGAAGAGATTGCGCTGAAAGACGAGTATTTTGTGAGCCGCGGTCTCTATCCGAACGTCGATTTCTATTCCGGAGTCATCTATCAGGCGATCGGTATCCCGGTGAACATGTTCACGGTCCTCTTCGCGATGGGGCGCTTGCCCGGGTGGATTGCTCAGTGGTTGGAGATGCGCGAGGACCCGGCCTTCCGGATCGGGCGTCCGCGCCAGGTCTATACCGGCCCGACAGAGCGCCACATGGACTGAAGACTGCGTTATCGAGAGGGGATGGGGAAAGCCGGTTCCGGGGTGGAAACCGTCCGTGTTTCCACCGAGGATCATGTCCGTGACGGCTGTTCCGGTACGACCTTGTTTGAAATGGGCGGGTGGCAAGCAGGCCCTGGCTGAAGCCCTGCTGGCGGCGTTCCCTTCGAAATTCGATCGCTACTTCGAGCCCTTCCTCGGTGCGGGCAGCGTGTTGTTCGCCTTGGCACCCCGGCGCGCGGTGGTCTGCGACGCCAACGGGTGGCTGATCGATACCTATCTGGCCATTCGTGAGGACTCCGATCGGGTCATGGATGTTCTCGATCGCTTCGAGAATACCCGAGAGTTTTTCCTGAGGACCCGGGCCCGTTCCCCGTTCAGCCTCGATCGGTTCGAGCGTGCCGCCCAGTTGATCTATCTCAACAAGACATGTTTCCGGGGTCTTTTCCGGGTGAACCGGCAAGGCATGTTCAATGTTCCCTACGGGAACTATGACCGACGATTCTATGATCCGGAGAATCTTCGGGCCGTGGCTCTGGCCTTGGCGGATGTGGAGATGCGCCAAGGCGATTTTGTTTCGGGGCTTGCAGGTGTGAGTCGCGGAGACTTCGCTTATCTCGACCCTCCTTATCACAAGCAGGGGGGCTACGCAGACTTCAATCGCTACACCCGAGATCAGTTCCGAGAAGAAGATCAGGAGCGGTTGGCATGCCGCTGCGCCGAGATGGATCGAGATGGCGTGCTGTGGGCCGTGAGCAACAGCGATACGGCCTTCATCCGAAAGCTCTACACCGGGTTTCGTGTGCAGAAAGTCGCCGCCCGGCGTGAGATCAACCTCAATGCGCGCAAGCGTGACCAGGTTGAGCTATTGATCATGAATTACTGATCCGAATCGAGTTCGAGTGGAGGAGAAACTCAGACCAATTGTCTCGGTTGCACGGGAGGGAATGATGTGGCGATGCGGCTGAGCTTTCTTGGGGGACTCATCTTGCTGGCGACCAGTGGTTGCGGTCTGGTCACAACGATCCGTGGACCCATGCATGACCGATGCCGACCATTGCACCGACATGCCCTCTCGGGCCTGCTCGACCTGAAAGGGGTGCTGCACTGTCACTCGCATCTTTCGCATGATTCCGAAGGGACGGTTGATGAGATCAGCGAGGCAGCCGCTGCGGCCGGTCTCGATTTTCTGGTCATGACCGATCATCAGACCGCCGAGTCGGTTGCGGATGGCGTGCGTGGGTTTGTCAATGGCACCCTGTTCATGGTGGGCGCGGAGATACGCACGCCCGGCGGCACCTTGCTCGCCTTTCCCTTGCAGAGCGAGATTTCTGCACATGGCAATATCGCGGGATACATCGAGGCGATCCATGACCAGGGAGGCCTGGCCATGATCGGTCACGCGGAGCGTTTTCTCGCCTGGGATGAGCCGACGCTCGATGGGGTAGAGGTCGTCAATCTACACGCCCAGGCGGATGCTGCGGGCAGGCTGGAACTCTTGACCCGGCTGCTGCTGACCCCTCTGCGTCTGGCCTTTGCCAGCCTGTGCGGTTACCAGCAGCAGGTTCTGTCCGGGCTGGATGAGCATCTCGATGGGGGTGACTGGCCTTTCCCCGTGATCGGCGGCAATGACGCGCATGCGAACATACGGTTGCTCGGATCGCTCGGTTGGGTCATCGGCACCTATGAGGAACTCTTCGCCTGTCTTTCGACTCATGTGCTCGCCGAAGGCCTCGATCAGGATGCGATCGTCGATGCTGTGCGCCGTGGCCGGACTTACGTGGTTTATGACCTTCGCGGTGAGGGCACCGGATTCGATTTTCATGGGCATCATGCGGGTGAGTTGGTCCTCATGGGAGGCACGGTGGTCGCTGGTGCTGACACGATTCTGTCGGTTGATGTGCCGAGCATGGCGCAGGTCCGGTTGCTTCGTGACGGCGAGATCGTTGCACAACGCACCGGGACAGAGCTTCGCTTTCGTGACCCTGAGCCGGGGATCTATCGTGTCGAGGTGTGGAAGTCGGGTCGCTGGCCCTGGATCTTCTCCAGTGCGATTCGAGTCACGGCTCGGTAACGCTCTTGACTGCCTGGGTCATCAGGTTCGCTCGTTCTCTGATACTTTCGAACCGGCCGTTTTGCATGTCTTCCCCTTCGAACAGGCAGCCGACGAAGCCAACGCCGAAGGCTCCCGCTTGCAGCCACCGGGCAGCGTTGTCCTGGGTAACTCCGTTGGTGGGAAAAATACGCAGGAAGGGCAG
>CAZIVO010000090.1:0-15841 GCA_964542765.1 uncultured candidatus Brocadiaceae bacterium
CAAGATCGCAGCAGCATCGTCCTTGTGTTTCTCGGCATTCCGCTCCGCTTTCTCGACCAGTTGGGCCTCATCGTAGTGGGCGGAGATTGCGCCGTTTCGGATGCTGATGAGCAGGCCGTCGACCAGAAGTAGATTGCCGAGACCGGAACCGGAAGAGGTGTCGAGGTCGGATGATGAGGGGTCAGTGTCCCCATCCTTGTCGAAGACCTTGATGCCATCCGGAGTCGAGAAGTAGATTCGGTTTGAGGTCAGAGCTCCGAGGGGGATGCCGTAGATGGAGGTTCGTCCGTATTGATCCAGTCCGAGAGACTCGGGGCCACGGACGACGCGTGCGGCTGCCTCGGACTGATCGGAACCGGGTCGCGCTTTGACGGCAAGGACACCGAGTCCGCCGAAGAAGAACTCATCACCCATGGAGCCGAGTAGCCAGCGCAGGTCGACTCCTCCTCGTATCCGGTAGTAGACACGCCACAGGATGGTGCCGGTCTGCATGTCAATTCCCAGCGCATAAGCAGAGTCCAGGGGCATACAGGCGATGACGCCATCAGTGATGGATGGGGGGCTGTTGGCGAAGAAAGCTTCGCGGGCTTGCTGGCCGGTCAGCCGCGTTGGCGGTAAGGGAATGACTTCGTAGGCGGTGATCCAGCGGAGATCTCCCGTCCTTGCATCCGCCGCGAAGCAGACTCCCAGATTGGTCGTGCCGTAGATGATGCCGTCATCGATGGTCAGGGGCGCAGCAGCAAATTCCTTCCGGGCATTGCCGAACATGTTGACTTCGCCCTGGCTGCTACAGATCAGCCGCCGCCAGAGCAATCGACCAGTCTTCAGTCCATAGCATGAGAGGTAGTAGGCGATTGCCCCGGTTTGATCGTGGGAGGGAACGATGACCGTATCGCCATAGATCAGCGGTGGTCCCGCAGCATCGTGCCCCTGCCAGCGGTCTCGCTCATGGTCCCAGTGGCCCCATAGCAGCTTGCCTCCTTTTGTTCGGTCGAAGGCGAAGAGTCTTCGTGCAGGGATTTTTCGGATGACGTCAATATGCCGGAACCGCTGGCTTTCGCCGATTCCAGGCACTTGCAGTGCGGCTACCACGATGGCGTCATTGCAGGCAGCAGTCAGCACGACATCGGGGTTGATGGAGCGTTCGTATTCACCGGAGTCGGCCGTTTCGGCCATGGGCCCCTTGGCGTCCCACATGAGTTCCCCGTTGAGAGCGTCGAAGGCCATGAGCTTTGCGCCGTCATTGACGAAGATACTGCGGAGCCCGCCGATGGCATGCATGGGATAGAGGGAGCCCTCGAATCCCGATGGACGAACCTGACGCTGCCACATGAGTTTGGCGTTTCCAGGCGGTGCGCGCATGGCGCGTCCCGGTGATCCACCATTGCCGTAGGAAGGCCATCCTTCGATCAGCGACTCATTTGTGTCGCCGGGCAGAAGTTTTTGTATCTGCGTTGTTACCAGACGCAGTTCACGGGTTGGTTCACGCAGGTGCCTGCGCGAAAGGGCGCGGGCAGCAGCTCGTCTCGAATCCAGCGCATCGTGGAGTGGAGAGGTCTCTGCGACACCATCACGGGCCTGGAGATAGTGGGCTGCCGCACCGATGCCGTCGCCCGCCTCGAGACAGAGGTCGCCTAGCCGGATACGAGCACGCAACCCGGCTTCTGATGTTGGGAAGCTGCGGGCGAGCATCGGCAGATCTTCATTGCGGCCTCCTTTGAAGGCGCGCCGCAGGAGTGAGGCCGCTTCGCGTTGTGTCAGTTTCTCGTAGGCAGCCAAGCCTTCTGCCGGCAACTCACGTAGGGTCGTGATGACCGCCATGCGCAGCCCATGGAAGCGATCGCCCGTACTGTCCAGGGGTACCACGCCATGGCTACCACTGTGCAGCAATGTTTGCAGGCGCTCGACTGCTTCGGCGTAGCGGTGTGAGCGGATGTCTTCGTTGGCTTGCGTCCATTCGAAGATGTCATCCTGGGCCCGTGGCAGACTGAACAGGCGACCTCGTTGGCCACTCTGCGGGAAGTTCTGATCTTGCCCCTGAGTCGGGGTGGGGAAGCACAGACCGACCGCGGAAAAAAGCCCGAGTCCGAGGAGGCGCATCCCCCAGGTCGGTTGATTGCAACCGCCCTGCCGGGGGTGTTTGTGTCGGTTCCTACCTCGCATCGTTCTGTTCTAGTTTCGGTTTCCTGGTCTGTTCAGCCGGAGCCTGATTCACCGGGTCTCTACAAGTATGCCGGATCCGCTGACGATTGCATTTACGTCTGCCGCATCTGGCCTGACGGCGGTGCTTTGTGGTTGTTTTCACAATTCATGGATGGCTGTGATAGGAACGTCCAAAGGCCGCTAATTTCGCTGCCAAAGCGAGATTATTTCGCTGTTGGGGCCCTTTTCCCCCTTATCTGCCCGGGCGTTATGTTGTGGCTTTTTCGCGTCCGCTTACCCTGCGATCGATCCAGATATGTCTCAAACTGGGACCGTAGCTCCATGAAACCGAATCGTCGCTCTTTGTTCGCATTCGCTTGCTTGATTGCCAGCTTGCTCCATTCCGGCCTTGTGGCGCAGAAGGATGCCTTGGCTGTCACCGTTGCGCGACCAAACATCGCCGTCGAGGAACTCAGCCACAGGTTGCTGCCTTTGCGCAAGGAGCAGATCCACGCCGAGTTGGAAGCCTGGCTCGGCCTCTTGCAGATGAAGGTTGGCGAGCTGACCGAGGCAGAGATCGCGATCAAGTCTGCGGAGGCGGAGAGTAAGGGTCAGCGGATGGCGGAGATCTCTGCCTTGCGGGACCAGCGCATAGCTCTTGCCGACCGTGTCAATGCCGTGATCGCTGCCTTCGAGGCGAAGGGTGGAGAATCGGCGGACGAGCGGAAGTACGTCAGTGCGATTTCAGGGTTGGGGGTCAACGTTGGTGATATGGGCATCGCATGGCAATCGATCACCAACTGGGCGATGTCTTCCGAAGGCGGTCTTCGTTGGTTGAAGAATATCATCCTCTTCTTTGTCATTCTGATCGCGTTCCGGATCCTTGCCAAGATAGCAGCCAGAGTTGTGGCCAGGACGATGAGAACATTTGGCCAGACATCCGACCTGTTACGGGACTTCTTCGTCAATGCCGTGCGCAAGATCACGATGTTCATCGGTATCGTGGTGGCATTGTCGGCCTTGGAGATTGATATAGGCCCTCTCCTTGCGGCGATCGGTGCCGCAGGCTTTGTGGTGGGTTTTGCCCTTCAGGGGACGCTGAGCAACTTCGCGAGCGGGGTGATGATCCTGCTCTACCGCCCTTACGATATTGGTCACGCCGTGATGGTTGCCGGAGAGTCGGGTTCGGTCATCGCCATGAATCTGGTCTCCACGACGATTCGCACCGGAGACAATCGGCGAATCGTGATACCTAACAGTTCGATCTGGGGTGATGTCATCACCAATGTTTCGGGCAACAAGACGCGGAGGCTCGATCTGGTTTTTGGCATTGGCTACGACGACGATATTCGCCACGCAACCACGGTTCTCGAAGAAATCGTCAAGGGACATTCCCTCGTGCTTGATGATCCGGCGCCTCTGGTGAAGTTGCATGAACTGGCTGACTCGAGCGTGAACTTCATCGTCCGTCCCTGGACCAAGACCGAGGATTACTGGGAGGTCCGCTGGGATTTGATCCAGGCAGTCAAGGAGCGCTTCGACGCGGAGGGGATCTCTATACCCTATCCCCAGCAGGATCTGCACCTGCATCAGGCAGCCCCTGCGGGTGGGTGAACGGGCTCAGCGAACAGCAAGGCTCGGCGGGGTTGCTGAAGTCGTCTGCTTCCCGTTTCTGGTGGATCTCTACACCAGGCGTCGTCGCTTGCGGTAGATCCACTCCACCGCGAGCAGGAACAAGATCGCCAGGAGAGTCCAGATCGTATCCCACACCGGGCGTGTCGAGCGGTCGATCTCGTTCTGGTAGGGGCGCCTGTCACGGAAGTCTTCCATGAGTTGCTCGGCCTCGGCAAGGAAGAGATAGCGGCCACCCTTGGATGCTGCGGCGATTTGTTCGAGCATCCCTCGGTCCTGACTCGACTGTTCCATTTCCCGGTTTGGGAGCTTGACGAGGAGGTCTTCGCGAGCGAGCACCTCGTCGCTCGGATTATCGTTGGCGTAGACAATGACGCTCACGGCTCCGGGCTGGTCCATCGTTCGGGTGCCTCGGTAAGCCCCTGCCTCACCAGGTCTGGATCGGAGGATGTACTTCTCGGGCTCTTGATCCGGACGGCGAAAGAAGACAGGGAACTCGCGTGCCTTGCTCGGTTCGAACTCGTCATCGAGCACTTCGAGCGTCACCTTGATCTGCCCGCCAGTTTCCATTTCCGCCTTGTCGAGCCGTAGTTCGATCAGGTCATTTCGTCGTTGCAGTCGACCTGCGGCGAGATTGCGGACGATGTTGCGCCACAGGGGATCGTGGTACTTCTCCCCGTATGGATTGCGCAGGCGCCAGGTCTCGTCGGTTGCGATGAAGAAGGTCCGGCCACGTGGATAAAAGCTGGCAGCGGCGATCACGCGTTTTCCGAATCGGTTGGCATCTTGTGCGTGGCGCAGGATCACTTCCGCTCCGGCCTTGGCCTGCTGCACGGGGCGGTAGAAGACAAACTTGTCGAATCCGCTATGCCACAACCTTTCGTTGTCCTTGGGTTCCCGCTTCAGCAGCACGATATCGTGAGGTAGGACCGGCGTCTCCAGTTGCGGGACGAAGCCCTGGCTCATGTCGATTTCGATCTTCTGCAACTGCAAGGTGTCCTCGAGCACCACTGGCAGAAGGTCTTCGAGGGGGGTGCCACGGTAATGGTCCGGCATGGCGCGCGGGCCGGACATGCAGCCGACGCCGCCGCCGAACTCGACGAATTCCACCAGCAGTTCGAGCCATTCGTTGACTCGCTCTTCCGTGGCGCCCAAGCGCTCGGGCGGCACGTCACCAATGAGGATGACGTGATACTTGAGGAGTTCCTCGCGAGTGCGTGGCAGCGAGGTGAGTGCTGACAGTGACTCGCTGTGTTCTTGATTCCAGGTTCGACTCGCATCCAGCAAGAAGCATTGCACCTCGATGCTGGAATCGACCCGGAGCAGGGCATTCTTGACGTAGCGGTACTCCCAGCGTGGCCAGTCATCGATGTAGAGCACGCGGATCTTCTCGTCATTGACGCGCAGGAACCGTGTGTCTTCGTTGTCCTCCAGGCTCGTTTCCTCGGGGAAGGAAGAGACTTCGAACCGCAGGCTGTAGTCGCCAGCTTCCTCGAAGGCATGGTAGATGCGGACCTTGACGGGCACCCCGTCACCACCGAGTGTCGCCGGTTCCGATGCGAGTGACATGTAAGGCCCGTTGTTCCGGGAGCCTTCGAGGGTCACGGTGACCGGCCGGCCGGAGAGACCTTCGGAACTGAGGGTGATGTCGAAAGCAACCTCTTCCTTGCGCAGGGCTTCCTTTGGCCCGGAGGGTCCGACAATGCGGATGTTGCGAGGGGCGTTCGGGTCGCCGACCCCGATCGTGTAGACCGGAATGTCCTGGTCTCGGTAGCGCTGCGCGATCTCGGCGGGTGCGAGGCCACCGTTGTTGCGCCCGTCGCTGACCAGGACCAAGGCGTCGAGTTCCGAGGCTCCCGGTGAAGATCGGTGCAGGTCCAGCGCATCGCCGATATGGGTGCGCGGGCCTTGTCCGCGCAGTTCGCCAAGGTCGCGGATCTGTAGCGGCTTGCGTGAGAACTTGAACATGCGGACGTCGTAGTCCGTGGCGAGTTGGTCGATGAGACCGTCTTGCCGACCGATCACCCGTGCGACAAGATCGCTACGATGATGAGCAGAAACCTCGTCGTTGATGCCGCTGGCGGCCCGAAGTTTGGTGCGTTGAACTTCGTCGGGGTAGGTGTCACGCCGCTTCATGCTCGCCGAGTCATCGAACAGGAAGTGGACCTGGGTCTGAACGCGCGTGTAACGTTTGCGCTCGAATGCCGGCTGGAACAGGGCCAGCAGGGCGATGGCAATGGCCAGGCCGCGAAGGCTGGCGAGGATGAGGCGGCTGCGTGTATCCAGTCGGGATAGTCCGCCGTAGACCCACCAGGAGAAGATCGCGATCAAGGGCAGGATCACCAGGATGATCTGCCAGAGTTCGGGTAGTGCCAGGAAGCGGAAACTCTCCTCGACGTAGGAACCGTCGTCGGCTGGCTTCGCACCTTCCTGGAAGATCATCATAGTCAAGATCTCCTGCGCGATACGAAGCGGGCCATGATTGCTTCTCCGATCAGCAGGGCGAGCGCGAGGTAGAGCAGTGGGATACCCAGGTCACCGATATTTGCATCGATAGCGACTTCACCTTCAGTCGGTAGCGTGCGGACGACGCGTTCGACGCCCAGTCGTTCGCGAATTTCTGTGTGGGTGAAGTAGCTGAGGTCACCTTCGACAGGGTCGGGGTTGACGGCGAAAGGGAGGACCTGTCGTTGCTTGGCACCATCGTCATCCAGGATCATCTCGATCGAATAGATGCCCGCAAACATGGTGTCACGGAATATGGGCAAGGTGTGTCGGCCCCCGGCCAAGACCTTGCTTTCCTCGCCGATGAGGATCTTCTTGCTGCCTGCCCGTTCGGGGATGAGAACAGCTATATCGCTGGGTTTCTTACGCAGTGTCGATGCCAGGGGAGCGCCGACCAAGAGGTTGAAGGGGTCTGCGGCAGGTAGAGCCAGCCAGTTGACCGCCTGGTGAAAGAAGGGAAGTGCGATGCCGATCCACTCGAGGCGGTTCCATCGATTCGGCCGTCGACTCACGGCGCTCATCAGGAACAGAGCCTTGCCTGCGCCATGGGTGGAGGCGATCAGCAAAGGGCTGAGTTCGGGGTCGCGAATGCGCGCCAGCACCTGGCTTTCATCGATGTCCGCTGGCTGCGGGTCCATGCGGGTCGAGATGAATCGGAAGATCGGAGTTTGCTGGAAGGCTTCCTTGTAAATGTCCTGCTGAAGATCGGCGAATACCGGGTGGTCCGGTTTGTTTATCACCGAGACGAAGTGCTCTCTGCTCCCGGGCTGAAAGCCTGCCGGTTGCAAGAGGCGCATGGGCATTGGACCCTCGCCGATATCGTGCAGGTGAAGGTTGAAGCTCTGGGGGTCGGTATTGTCACCGAACATGACCAAGAGGCCTGTCCCGTCTTGCATCGCCTGCTTGATGGCGTTCGCCGTTGCTTCGTTGAGCCTGCTGACGTTGCAAAGGGCGATCAGGTCGTAGTCTTGTGGATTCTCGCGCCCCGAGAGGAATTCGACCGTATCGACGACCTTCGGCGAGAAGCTGGTCAGTTCCGGCTCTCCCTCGCCTCGTGTGGGGTCGAGCAGTGCACGCAGTTGCTCGCTCTCCATCAGGCTGGCTTCCGTTTCCGCTGAACCTTCGACGAGCAGCAGACGGAGCCGTTCGCGGACATCAGCCACCAGAAAACGCTGGTTGTCGGCGGAGAGAGGATCATCGTCGATCCGTGCTGTTACCCAGCGCGGACCGGTTTCACGGAAGGTGATGAAGAACTCCGCTTGCCCCTCGGATCCCGGTTCGACGGTGATTTGCTCGCGCAAGGTTCCGCCTTCTTCAACATCCAAGGCGACCTGGATCACCTTGACCGTGTCGGAAAGGTTGCGAACGGTGACGATGGCGGGGATAGGAACTCGTCGAACGGCGTGTGAGCGGCCCAAGCGTAGATCGGAGATCTGAGCATTGTCATTCCCGGAACTGTCGTCCTTGCGACTTGCGACATCGAGAATGGTCAATTGCGCATGCTTGGCGATCCGTTGCAGGGAGTCCCGGGCACTGTCCTTGAACATCTCGGCAGTGGGAGCCTCCGGCTCGGAAACTTCCGCACCCTCCTCTTGGTCGTCAAAGGGGTTGCTGCCGAAGGATCGTTCCTGCAGGTCGGTGAACACGTAGACCCTGACATCGGGCTCGGGCTTTTCTTCGATCTGCTCGGCGATCTGAGTCAGGCTGGTGGTCAGATCAGCGGCACTGTCCTCGGGGCCCTTCAGGTTGGCGATGATTGTTTTTGCGCGCCCCAGATTCATTTCTTCCTGGAGCAGCTTGGTTGGGCGGATCCCGGCGCTCCAGATGGAGACCTTGTGTGAGCCGCCGCCGTCCAGACGCGTGAGAGTTTCTTCGCACAGAGTTCTTGCGCGCTCGAAAGGGCTGCGAGCTCCCTCGGGCTGGTATCCCATGCTGTAGCTCTGGTCGACCACGAGGATGTGGTGTGCCGTGCTGCCGGTCGGCAGGCCGGTGACGTTCTGCAGCAGAGGGCGAGCGATGGCCAGTGCGAGGATGATGGGGATCAGGCAGCGGAGCAATAGCAGCAGCAGGTTTTCGGCGCGAAGGCGACGGCGCTGTTTCTTGTAGGCGATGATCAGGAATTCCATCGCTGCCCAGGGGCGGCGCTTGTAGCGCTGCCGGTTGAGCAGGTGGATGATCAGCGGAACCCCGAAGAGCAAGGTGCCCCAAAGGAGAGCCGTGTGAACGAAGGTCACTGCCGGCTACTTTCTCCGCTTGCCACGCGTGGCCCGCGCGGCGAGGTAGGAGGAGAGGACGACGTCGAGGGGCTGATGGTTCAGCAGTTGCACGTACTCGACGTTCTGGTTCAGACAGGCTTTACGGATCTGATCCTGGAACCGGTTGATTTCTTCAAGATAGGCGTCCTTGAGTGATCGTGGGTCAACGAGCAGTTCGGGCATGTCCTCCATGCCATCGAAGAGGGTCATGCGCTCGAAGGGGAACTGGACCTCGTCCCTGTCGAGAATGTGAAATACCACGACATCGTGTCCACGCTTGACGATCTCGCGCAGACCATGGACGACGTGATCGCAGTCATCGAAGAGGTCCGAAAAGATCATGACCATCCCGCGACTTCGCGTGTTGGCCGCGAGTTGATGGAGCACTGCGCCGATCTTGGTCTTGGATGTAGGGGTGCATTCTTCCAGGCACTGAAAGACGTTGCCGAGGTTGGCCCGGGTGTTACTGGGGGGGACCTGACGCACGACATCGTCGTTGAACAATGTGATTCCAACAGCGTCTGCCTGCTGCTGGATCATGTAGGCCAGTGCCGCAACCGAGCTGGCGGCGTAGTCAAACTTGCTCATGCCTCCGTCGTATCCGTAGGCCATCGACTCACTCTGGTCGAGGAAGAGATGCGCTCTGAGGTTGGTTTCTTCCTCGAATTCTTTGATGTAGAAGCGGTCCGATTTGCCCCAGATCTTCCAGTCGATGTAACGGATGTCGTCGCCGGGTACGTATTCTCGGTGCTGGGCGAATTCGACGGAGAAGCCTCGGTATGGCGACTTGTGCTGTCCCGAGACAAAGCCTTCGACGATCAAGCGTGCTCGGAGTTCGAGCTTCGCGATCTTGTTGATGACCTTGGGGTCGAGGTAGTTCTTGGTTGTGGATTCAGCCATCGGTCAGGCTCGCTTGGCGGCTACTGCTGGATGACCTTGGGTAGCTTGCCGTCCGCCAAGGCATCGCTCTCATTTGCGGGGAATTCTTCGAGCAATCGATCGATGACGGTGTCTGGCGTGACGCCTTCGGCTTCGGCGGAGAAACTCGTGACCAGACGGTGGCGGAGCACCGGGTAGGCGACGGTGCGGATATCGTCCGCGCTGACGTAGAAGCGGTTTTGCAAGAGGGCGTGAGCCTTTGCTCCGAGAACCAGGTACTGGCTCGCCCGCGGACCGGCGCCCCAGGAGAGGTGTTCCTTGATCCAATCGGGTGCATCGTCGCTGGTGATGCGCGTCGATCGTGTCAGCTTGAGGGCGTAGTCGAGTACGTGGTCGGAGATCGGCACGCGGCGCACGATCTCTTGCAGGTTCATGATGTCCTCGGCAGAGATGCACGCATCGACACTGCTGTCACGGATTTCCGTGGTGCGCCGAAGGATTTCGCGCTCCTCATCGAGCTCGGGGTAATCGACTTGGACCATGAACATGAAGCGGTCGAGTTGGGCCTCGGGCAGTGGGTAGGTACCTTCCTGCTCGATGGGGTTCTGGGTGGCGAGTACGAAAAATGGTTCTTCGAGATCGTGACGGGTACCGCCGACCGTGACATGGTGCTCCTGCATCGCCTCGAGCAGGGCAGCTTGTGTCTTTGGTGGGGTCCGGTTGATCTCGTCCGCCAAGATCACGTTTGCGAAGACGGGGCCCGGCAGGAATCGGAAGGAGCGCGTTCCTTCGGCCTTGTCCTCCTGGATGACCTCCGTGCCGGTGATATCCGAAGGCATGAGGTCAGGCGTGAACTGGATGCGGTTGAAGTTCAGAGACAAGATCCGTGACAGGGTCGAGATCATCAATGTCTTGGCCAGGCCGGGGACACCGATCAGGAGGCAATGCCCCCGACAGAACAGGGCGATGAAGAGTTCATCGATGACCTGATCCTGTCCGACGATGACTTTGGACATTTCCGCCTTCATGGCGGCATAGGCCGTCTGCAGTTTTTCGACCTGCTGGAGATCTTCCGAGGAGGGCTGTTGAGGTTGATCGCTCATGTGTCTCGATTTCTTGTGCTCAGCTTGATCTGTCGGATGGGAAACGAGGGACTCGGGTGGTGGCCGGGTGTGACCAAAGTTATCGGGGCCGGCTGTCAAGCTGGCCAATCGTATTCTTACTACGGGCTCGGGGGCGACCTTTCGAGTACCTCCTGATTGGAATGCTGTGATAGGTGTTTTCGCCAGAGGATAGCGAACTTGTCCCCGTGGACGTTGTTTCGCACGGGTAAACTTCGTGTATTCCTGAGGTTCGGTCGGATGTGGCTCGCATCGGGACCTTCAGCGTAGCAGGAAGCCGCTGCGGAGCGGGTCTTTTGGGTCGAGCAAAAACTCATGCCGACCCGTGATCCACGCCTGCCCCGACACTTCAGGCAGGATGGCGGTTTTGCCGCCGATCTCGAGTTCATCGGCGACCTTCACGGTAAATTTCGTGCCGAACAGGCTCTCGATGGTGATGGTGGCACCGGTCTCCAGCTCGCCACGGGCATGGTGGATGGCCGCGCGGCCGCTCACTCCCGTGCCCGTGGGGCATCTGTCCAGTTCGCCGTTGGCAAAGACACACGCGTTGCGGCTGTGCACCGGGCCGGACAGTTTTTGCACGAAAATGGTGCCGTAGAGGAAGTTGAGCTCGGCGTCGCCGTCGGGGTGTTCGATGTCGTGAGTGGCTGCTACAGCTCGCTTGATGGCCATCCCGGCCTCGATGATCGCGCGTGATCGTGAAGGTTTCAGTTCGAGCCCGAGCATCGTCGCATCCACGTATGCATAAAAGGCACCGCCGAAGGCGATATCGCAGCGCAGGCCGTCGAACCCTTCGATCTCGAGATCTTGATCCAGCACGAAGGAGGGGACGTTGAGGAAGGAGACTCGTCCGACGCGCCCATTTTCGATATCTGCGTGGGCGGTGACCCTGCCAGCCGGAGTGTCGATCTTGACAGTGGTTTCCTGCGTCCGATCATCGAGCAGGCCGTTTTCGATGCCGACCTTGACCAGGCCGATGATCCCATGGCCGCACATGGTGCTGAAGCCCTCGTTGTGGAGGAAGAGCACGCCGACATCGCCGTCTTCGGTCGTCGGTTTGGTGAGCAAGCAGCCATACATGTCGGCATGACCGCGTGGCTCCCACATCAACGCACACCGCAGATCATCGTGATGCTCACGGGCGAATCGGCGTTTTTCGAGCATGGTGTCGCCCGGTGGATCGGGAAACCCGCCGGTGATCACACGGAGCGGTTCACCTTCGGTGTGGGCGTCGATGGTTGTGATCTTGATCATGCGGACAGCCTTCGATCGACCAGCAAGCTGCAGCAGGTCACGCCGGATTCGGCCTTCAACAGTTCAGTATTATCGACCCGATGGGTCGTCAGGCCCTGTTCGCGGAGCAATTGCTCGGTTTGCGGATGGGCAGCCGAGACGATTGCATGGTTTTTGATGGTCAGAACATTGGCTCCATACGGTTCGGCCTTCGGGACATCAATGATCTCGATGGAATCGAGAACCGTGTCATCGATCCAGTCGCGGTTCGCGATCACGCGACTCTCGCCGACAGGGCAGCATGCTGATTTCAGATGCAGACAGCCCTTCATCGGCATCGCGATGACCTCGTAATCGAGTGGTTGGACAATCTTGGCGAGTTGCCGGAGTCCCTCATCATCACTCCGGCTCGATCGACCGACAAACAGGCGGCGACCGAGGCGGAGGATATCGCCGCCATCGATCCGACCGGGTTTTTGGATCCATTGCAGAGGCCGCAGTTGTGACAGTTCTTGCGCGATGGCATCCCGTTCGGCGCGCCGTGATCGTGCTCCGGATCGCGTGATCACGGCCAACTCGTCCAGGACGAAGGCCTGATCTTCGACGAAAACGCAATCAGGCAGTTCGGGGTCGGCTGGAATCGTGATGACCTCGACCCCCAGTTCGCAAAGAATGGCCAGATAGTTCGCGTGCTCCATCGATGCGCGGCCCACATCGATGGGCTCTCGATCGCGGCACGTCAATTCACATTTGGCCAGGGTCGGACTCACGGCTCTGGTGATGGCGGTCAGCATTGTTGGTATGTCAGATTCAGATCTCTCGGTTCGGTCATCCGGCTACCGCAGCTTGTGAGCCGGGGGCTAGCGGCCGTCAGGAGCCGGCTTCTCATCGGCGAGGATCTCCCCCGGCATCAGGCCGAGGTTGTCGATCTCGACGAGCACCGTCTGTGGATCCCATTTGAGTGAGGACTCGGTCAGGGCGATGTCGTGAGCTTTTTTGGCCAGTATCCCGCGCAGTTTGTTCTGTGCCTGCTCGACATCATGCAACTGCTGCGATTGGCGGAGGGCAGGGGCGGTGGCCGTCAGGTAGAGCAGGATGGCGATGCCCAGGCAGGCGATGGTCACGAGCAGAGGAAAGCCATAGGCCTCCTGATCCTGTGCCGCGCCCCGTCCACCCATGCACGGGATATTAGCCGCCCGAAGCCATGCGGCAAAGAGTCAGGAGGACCATCTTGTCGGGTGAGTCTAGGACTTCTTGCGCAGTGGCTCACGGACATGGGCCCAGGCGTGGACATGCGGCGCTCCTCTGAAGAACCACAGCATGTCCGGACCTTGCAGTTGCCAGACATCCCAGACGCCATCCTTGCCGATGTCCCGATTCTGGTAGAAGGCCATCGAAAGCTGGTCGAAACCACTCGTTTCGATGCACTTCATGGTCTCATCGACATCGGCCTTGCGAAATGGTGCGAGTAGGTCGCCCATGGTCCGTCGGACCAGTTCTTTTTGGTCCTCGGAGAGTCGCTCCATCGAAATACCAGGAAGTTCCTTTCCGCCGAGTTCGACGGTCTTTGTCCCACGCTCCTTTTTGGGGTCATTGCGCAGTGCCAGTTTTCGTTGCTTGCCGTCCAGTGCCCCGAAGACCTTGTTCGCACGCAGGGCCTGGAACCAGTAAGCGTTGTCAGGATGGTCGGGCTTCTCGTTGAAGCTGTGTGCGGCGTGGCCATAGAAGATCGGTCCACCAAAAGCCATTCCCTTCACCGAGTCTCCATCGCATCGCCGGGTCACGTGACGGCCGGTGAGGACGAATTCGAATTTTCCCGTTCCAGGCTCGCCGAATATGGCGATCGAGCAATTGCCGAAGCCACGGTTGCCCGAGTCATGCTCGACCTGCTTCATGACCACATCGGCATAATCAGGGCTATGCAGGCCGACAAAGATCTCGCGGATCATGGCTTGCTGATCCGGGGTGAAGGTTTTGTCGACGCGGGCCTTGGTGATGAACCAGTTGTTGTCGACTTTCGAGCGCAGAGGGTGGCCGAAGGGGAAGGCGCAGATTTTTTTCTGCTCGGGCGTGAAGGTTTCGTACAGGGATTTGACCAGGGTCTCGGAGTCTTTTTTGACCGCCTCCTGTGGATCCTGGTGGAGCGGAAGGCCCTCGGCAATGGAGGGGGAGGCGATGGTGACGGCGGTCGCCTTCAAGAAGTCGCGTCGTGAGACTTCATTGCCGGTAGAGAGGTGCGAGGAAGGGTGATCGGACATGATGGGAGCCTTTCTTTTGGCGTGATCATATCGATCACCACCGCGGTTCGTGTGGCTATCTCGCCAGGGTTGGCCGCCTCACTCGTGGCCGATCCAGATGGCCTTACCCAATCCAGCCATTGCCAGGCCGCGCAGTATGTGCATGTTCGCCTCGCCCAGGCCGACGCAATGGATCTTGGCCTTGCGAAACAGGTTGAGGCGCTCGATATCGGGCAGGAGATGGTCGGGTATGCTGAAGGGGCCCTGGAACAGGAGCTGGGGCGTGCCTTCTTGCTCGGTGTGCGATTCCGGATCGCCGACCTGATCCTCGGGATCACGCTTGTCGATGCAGGGCCAATCGTCCCAGGACGGTTCGCCGTCGGACAGCAGGAAGATCGTGTCGCAACCCTCGAGGTAGGCGGTCTTGTCGATGTATTCGGGCTTGCTGGTCAGGCCGCGTTTCTTGAGCCGGAAGGCACAGCGGAAACCGCCGTGCATGTTGGTGTTGCCACGCAGCGTGCCGTGCGGGCGGTCGGCCTTGACCGGGCCGGCGCTGATCGAATCGAGTTCGCGGAAGACGCGTGTGACGGTGCTTTTGGTTGCGGTGACCATCCCGTTGGTGGCTGCGAGCGGCGTCGCTTCGCTGCCGAACAGGATGACCGAAAAGCGCTGCTTGGGGGACAATGTCCCGATCGAGAGTTTGAGAAACTCCCTGGCAGCGTCGAAGCGGGTCTTGATCCGTTCCCATGGCAGCGCCGCCTTGCCGGGCATGATCTTGCCGCTGCTGGTTCGTTTTTGGCGGGGACCCGTGATCGGCCCCAGAGACTTCCTTTCCTTGTCCGTCAGAGGAGCCAGCATCGAGTCCGAAGCGTCGACCACGTAGCAGATCCGCATGCCGATGGATTCGAGGCCGAAGAATCTCGTGCTCACCGTGTGCTGGCGTGTCGGGCGCGCGGCCGGACTCTCGAGTTTCGAGACCCAGGGAGCCGAGGTGAGGCCCAGTTCGTCGCATTCGAAGGTTGCTGCGAGCTGGCGGGCGATCACGATCTTGGCGTGCTGATCGAGATCGCGATCATCGAGCTGGTCGATCAGGAGTCGGCAGACTGGTTTGAGATCGTCGTATCGGATGTCACGCGCCTGGGTTCGTAGCAGCCGCGCGCAGGAACCGAACAGCAAGGCGCGGTCGAAGTCCTTCTTCGGAGGAGACGTGATCAGATCGGGCACCAGCCGAGTCACAACCCCGCCGATCGGTCGCCGCGAGGCGTTGCGAGCAAGGGCTTCGATGGCGGCGGTGCGCAAGAAGATGTCCGCCTTGCTGCGGGCGATCGTCGCCAGTTCATCGAGATCGACGAACCAACCTTCGGTTGCAAGACTGCGATACCAGAGCCAGGCGTCGACGTCCTTCTTGTAAGAGGTGCGCCATGCCTTCAAGGTCCCGAGATCTTCTTCGCGGTCGAAGAAGCGCGTGGCGACCTCGGCGATCAGGTAGCGGACCTGCTCCTTGGGCTGCTCGGGCTTGGCGTAGCCGCGGATCAGGATCTCGAGCGCTCGCGGGTCTCGCGTCTTGGCGATGTGTGCACGAGCTGCGGCCCGCTTCCAGAGCGACGGTCGGCGGATGTAATCGTCGTATTTGGGCTTGGCGGCCTCGAAACCTGTGTCCTGAGCGGTTGCAGGTGCCCATGCCATCAGCCCGAAGATGGTCAAGGACAGCGATGAGAGCAGTCGTTTCATGGACATGGGTGGCCCTCGATTCTAGCGCTGCGGGCGGTCACTGTGGTGATGAGATCTCACTGCTTCAGGCCAAACCATAGGTCGCCGCCCCGCCGAGCACTTCCTC
>CAZIVO010000091.1:0-15697 GCA_964542765.1 uncultured candidatus Brocadiaceae bacterium
ATGCGGACTTCGCGGTGGCTTCTTCCTTCAGCCGGATCATTGACCAGTTCAACGCAATGGGTTCACAGGTGTTTCGGGACAAGGCCCGTGATGTCCTGGACCTGGAACGAAGGGTTCTTGATCAGTTGATGGGGCGTGAGTGCTTCATGAATGAGATCATTTGGGCTTATGACTACGGTGGGCGTCCACGGCGGCGATGGCCGGCCAAGCATGACTCATTGCTTTGGTACGTGATGGATCGAGATCACTACACTTTCCACCTCGATGGTTCTGATCGAATCCCTTACATGGCACCTGGCCTGGTTGGTGCCGAGAAGGCTGCCCGTGGGAAGACTCCTACCGATGTGTGGTGGCATACGATTGTGCCGACCAAAGGGAATGAGCGGACGGGCTATCCGACCCAGAAACCTCTGGGGATTCTTCGGCGAATCATTGCGGTGCACACGGCTCCTGGTGATCTGGTGCTGGACTGCTTTGCTGGCAGTGGCACGACCGGCGAGGCTGCTGCCCGGGCGGATAGGCGGTTTGTCATGATCGAGCAAGAGGAGGAGGCTGTACAGATCATGGCTCAGCGACTGGCCTTCGCGGACCCCGAGTGTGTTGGGTTTTCGCCGCTGGTCACTGGTGAGAGCGAGGCCTGACCGCGATTTTCCGCCTGACTCCCCCGGCCCTTGAACGCAGAGCCTCGTGGGGGGTGAGTGGCTCAGAATAGTGAGCCCTAGTCCAGTGCCTGGCTCCGGCATCGATGGGAGAGTTGAGAAAACACGGATGCTAAAAGAGCGAAAGAGGGGCGACTGGCTCGCCCGGTACGCATAATCCTGACATCGTGATTCTTGCTTTTCTTCAAGCCATGCGGCCCCATCAGTGGGTCAAGAACTTGCTGGTGTTTGCGCCGCTGCTGTTTGCAAAATTGACACTGCAGACCGATGCAGTCCTCATCTCGGCGATAGCTTTCGTTTTGTTCTGTCTGCTGTCGAGTGGCATCTATCTTCTCAATGATGTCATGGATCGAGAGCGGGATGCGCTCCACCCGCACAAGAAGGATCGTCCGGTGGCGGCAGGCCGTTTGTCGGTGGGCGTTGCCTGCGCTGGCAGTGTGGCGCTGATCACGGGAGCTCTCGCTCTGGGCGGGGTCCTGGTCCCCTATACATCCGACGCTACGGCAGTTGCGAAGAGCTCCTTCATCGTTTGGCCGGTGGCGTATCTACTCATCAATCTGGCCTATTCTTTTTGGCTCAAGCACGTTGTCATCATCGATTGCGTCTTGATCGCTCTCGGATTCACGGTCCGGGTTCTGGCGGGTGCGGCTGCACTCTCGGTGCCGGCGTCGGATTGGATACTTTTGTGCACCTTCTTCCTCGCCTTGTTCCTGGCTTTCTGCAAGCGGAGGGAAGAGGTGATCAAGGTCGCCGATGCCACTGGTTCGACGCGGACGACGATGCGTGAGTATGACGTCCCCTTCCTGAATCAGTTGATATCACCGCTGGCGGCTTTGAGCATTCTGAGTTACGCCCTCTATACGGTGGCTCCGGAAACTCCTCATGGACCGAACTTGAAATTCACGGTGCCGATGGTGGTCTTCTGTGTGTTTCGTTATCTGTTCCTGGTCTATCGTCGGCAAGAAGGTGGTGACCCTGCCCGTCTGATCTTTCGGGACGTTCAGATGTTGATCGGCATGCTTGTGTGGACGGCTGTCGCATTTTGGGCCATGGCGACAACTAATCTTGGTTGAAGGGTGGCCGTGTCAGGTTCAATCGACGAGATGCATTTGGTCTGGACGTTGCTGGAACGAGATAGCCAATGACGGAGTCCGCTGATTTCCGTAGTGACACCCTGACCAGACCTTCGCCAGAGATGCGTGCTGCCATGGCCTCAGCCGAGGTCGGCGACGATGTGTTCGGAGAGGACCCAACGGTCAATATCCTAGAGAAGGAAGCGGCTCGCTTTTTGGGGACCGAGGCCAGTCTGTTCGTGCCCTCCGGTTCGATGGCCAACCAGATTGCCGTTCGCGTGCACTGCCGATCTGGAGACGAGCTGATTTGTGAGGAACGCTGCCATGTCTTCCAGTTTGAAGGAGGCTCGCCGGCAGGGCTTTCGGGGGTTCAGGTGCGTCCGCTTCGGGCTGAGTCGGGTTTTCCCCAGCCTGGGGATGTGCTGGAGGCTTTGCGGGCGGACGATCCGCATTTCCCTCGATCTCGGTTGCTGGTGATCGAAAACACTCACAACATGGCCGGTGGGCGCGTCCTCGGTCGGCAAGCGATGAATGAACTCGTGGCTGTTGCCCGGCGAGCGGAGTTACGGGTGCATGTCGATGGCGCTCGCCTCGTCAATGCTGCGACGGCCGCAAATTGCACGGTTGCGGAACTGGCGGCTGGTGCAGATTCGGTTTCACTCTGCTTCAGCAAGGGATTGGGGGCGCCGGTTGGCTCCGTGATCGGAGGGTCTGCTGGATTTGTTGCACATGCGAGGCGGGCACGAAAGGCTTTCGGTGGCGGTATGCGGCAGGTTGGGATTCTTGCTGCTGCAGCCAAGCTAGCACTGGATTCGGGTCCGGACCGGGTGGTCGAGGACCATCGTAGAGCGCGAGCGCTTGGCGATGCCTTTGCCGGCCTGTCGGAGATCAAGGTTCGGCCGGTCGAGAGTAATATCGTGATGGTCGATGTGGGAGGCGGCGTTGCTGAAGAACTGGTTTCGGTTCTGGCTGCTGATGGTGTCCTCGCCTTGCCCGTTGGTTCCGGGTGTGTCCGCTTTGTCACTCATTGCGATGTTGATGACGGGCATGTCGATCGATGTATTGAAACCATGACCCATTGGGCGTCGAACCGAACGTCTTTGCCTAACTGATAGAGGAGGGATCTAGTGAGTATCTTCAAGGCCTATGACATTCGCGGTACCTACCCGGATCAAATTGATGAGGAGATCGCGCGCAAGATTGGCGGGGCCTTTGCGGCGTTCTTGGGAGCGAGCCGTCTGGTCGTTGGTAGGGATATGCGTAGCATGTCACCGTCGGTCCAGGATGCCTTGATCAAGGGGATCAATGAGCAGGGTTGTGATGTTTTGGACATAGGGCTGGCATCGACTCCGATGGTCTACTACGCCATCGGCAAACTGCCGTGTGATGGCGGCGTGTGTGTCACTGCATCGCACAATCCAAAGGAATACATCGGCTTCAAGATGTGTCGTGAGGGAGCTCGGCCGATATCGGGTGACTCCGGAATCAGGGATATCGAGAAGGTTGTCGGAGAGGGTGGCATCGCCCCGGTTGATCGTCATGGCAAACGAGACCACGTTGACATCAAGAGCGATTACATCGACCACATCCTGAGTTTCTCTGATCAGGAAGAGCCGGTCACGATGGCGGTTGATTATGCCAATGGCATGGGTGCGGCTGAGGGGATGGATATCCTCGCGAGGATTCCCGGGCTGACCACCCTTCCGATTTACGAAGAACTCGATGGGAGCTTTCCTAACCACGAGGCGAATCCGTTGCATGAGCCCAACCTGGATGACTTGCGAACGATGGTCAGGGAAAAGCAGGCGCAGCTGGGGATCGCTTTTGATGGCGATGCTGACAGGTGTGCTTTCGTGGATGAGGATGGGCGGACGGTGCATGCAGACTTGATCACTGCGATCTTGGTCCGCGGCATGCTCGAGCGAGCGCCAGGGAAGGGCGTCATCTTTGATCTTCGCTCATCGAAGGTCCTCCCCGAGGAGATAGAGCGTCTCGGAGGGCGTCCGGTGCGCGAACGCGTTGGCCATTCGTTCATGAAAGAAACGATGCGCAAGGAAGATTGCATCGGTGGTGGGGAACTTTCCGGGCACTTCTACTTTGCCGAGAACTACTTTTCTGACAGTGGCATTCTGGCCTGCATCATGACTCTCAACGCACTGGGTCGATCCGGAGAGTCGCTGAAGGAAGCTGCCAACAAATTCAGGAAATACCACCAGACTCCGGAGATCAACTTCAGAGTCGAGGACAAGGCTGGCCTGATGGATAGGGTTGCTGAGATCTACAGTGATGGAGAGATCGATTGGCTCGATGGTGTGACGGTGACATACCCTCAGTGGTGGGTGAATGTACGTCCGAGCAATACCGAGCCTTACCTGCGCCTTCGGCTCGAGGCTGATACAGCGGAACTCCTGGAGGAGAAGAGGCAGGCGATGATCGATCTTCTGGGAGAGCCGATCTGAGCAGTGCGAGGAAGTGATGGCAGCAATGTTGAGTTGCGCTTGACGAGTGAAACATGGATAGACAACCGAACGGGATGATCACCTTGTTGACCGATTTTGGTCTCAGTGATCCATACGTCGGCATCATGAAAGGGGCGATCAAGCGTTATCACCCGCGCGCTGAAATCATTGATCTGTGCCATGCGGTTCCTGCTCAGAATGTCGAGATCGGAGCGTTTTTTCTGGCGTCTGCGGTAGGACAATTTTCACCCGGGACCGTTCATCTTGCGGTCGTCGATCCGGGTGTCGGGATGGATCGACGTATGCTTGTCATCTATTGCCAGGATTGCTTGTGGGTGGGGCCGGACAATGGTGTCCTCGAGGGAGTTCTTCCGGCGGATGATAGGCCGTCCGAGGTGCGTTGTATCGATATTGATGGACTCGGCTTGCCGGTGCCCTCGAACACATTCCATGGCAGGGATCTCTTCGCGCCGGTGGCAGCGATGATCAGCCGGGGGCAGTACGGTTTTCGTGCGCTGGGCCCGAGGATCGAAGATCCTGTCCGCGGTCGATCGATCAAGGAGTTTGGGCTTCGTGTGCTGTGCGCGGATGGTTTTGGCAATCTGATCACCGGGATCACGGCTCGAGAGGTGAGCGAGCTTGGTATCACAGCGATCGAGGTGGCCGGGCTTCGTGTGCCTTTGTGCAGTGCTTATGGTGAGGTTGAGGTGGGAACTGCGCTGGCGGTGCTCAATTCTTATGGTCTCGTCGAGATCGCCATCAATGGTGGCAATGCGGCCTCGTCTCTGGGTGTGTCGGACGGAGATCTCTTGGGAGTGGTCACGGAGGAGGAGTCATGAAGGGTGACGGACGACAGATACAGATCATCGGAGTGCCGATGGATCATGGTGCCGGGCGTCGGGGGGTTGGCATGGGACCATCGGCAATAAGGGTCGCAGGCCTGGGGCCCGGGTTGCGGGAACTCGGCTTTGATGTCATCGACCACGGTGATGTAGGAGTTCCATCGCCAGAGGCGAGAGACTCGGGCGATCCAGCAGCCAAGTACCTCGATCTCGTTTATCATGTTTGCAACCGGTTGCGCATTCGTGTCGTCCGCAGCCTTGCGGCTGGAGGCGTACCTGTCGTGCTTGGTGGAGACCACAGCATCGCGATAGGAACAGTGAGTGGAGTGGCTGAACATTTTCGTGAGGCAGACGCGAAGATCGGGATGATCTGGGTCGATGCTCATGCGGATATGAACACCCCTGATTCAACACTGACGGGAAATATCCATGGAATGCCGGTGGCGACTCTCCTCGGAATGGGAGCGGATAAGCTGACGAAGTTGGGAGGTTTTTCTCCCAAGCTGGACTGTCGAAATCTTTGTCTCATCGGTATCCGTAACCTGGACGAGAAGGAGAAGGAACTCGTCCGCCAATCGGGTGTCCAGGCCTATACGATGCGGGATATTGATGAGCGCGGCATGCCAGCTGTAGCCAAGGATGCGATCGATCGGGCGAGCGATGGGACCAGTGGCTTTCACGTCTCCTTTGATCTGGATGGTATGGATCCTGCCGAAGCTCCGGGCGTGGGCACGGCCGTGAAGGGCGGTTTGAGCTGGCGTGAGGGCAATCTGCTGATGGAGATGATTGCGGACTCGGGCAAGATGGTGAGTCTCGAACTGACGGAGCTGAATCCCGTTTTAGATGTCAGGAATCAGACCGGCGAGGTTGCGGTTGACTTGATCCTGTCCGCTTTCGGGAAGTCGATCATCTAGCGCAGCAGTGCCGCGGGGACTTCCGGTAGGAGAACGAATAACTTTGAATCCGCGAGTGGGAGTTGTGCCGTGCGGTATGCGCGGAGGATGCCGGCGAGCGTCGCGGGGCTGCCCTTCATTGCCAAGGCCTTGCGCAACATGGGGAGGGCTTCCAGATGTTCTGCCTTGAGCAGGGCATGGATACGCGCCGGTAGCAAGCGCAAATCACGGGCTGTCCGTGGCGGGAATAATTCTCCAGCCAGGGCAGAGTCAGGAGTGATATGGGCGCAAGCGTTGGCCAGTGCAGTCAAATGTAGGGGGTCTTCGGCGAGTCGAAACAAGCTCCTCAGCATGACCGTAGAGCGTGGGTCTTTGGCTCGGGCGGCCAGCGCGGCAGCTTGAACCCGAACTCCGAGGTGGTTTTTTCGATCGGATGCGATACTCAGGCACTGACCGACGAAGTCTTTGGAGGCAGGCGGTCGGAAGGCCTGCAGCATGGCTTCTTGAACCGCAGGTTTGTGGGTGGACAGAATCCGTTTTTCGAGTGCTTCACGGAAAGGCCCACTTCCGAAGTGCAGGCAGGTTTCGACGGCAGCGGAGGCTTCTTCGGGGTTGCTTGTGCGCAACGCGCGCACGCCGATGTCGAGGGCTTCCGGTTGGCGTCGTTTTGTCATCATCGTGAGAGCGGAGACTCTCACGCGACTATCATTGCTCTTGCGTGCGAGTTGTGAGACATACTTCAAGTCCTTCTGTTCGAGGACTGTCTTGTGGTTCTGAATTGCATTGAGGATTCCGATCCGATCCTCTGCCATGCTGGAATGGAGGAGGCTAGAGGTTTCCTCGGAGTCGAGACTGTCTGGGACATTGGCCAGAACAGCGATAGCGAGACGTCGCAATTCAGGGATCTTGTTCGAGGCGTCATCGAGCAGTCTCTGGATGAATGGGAGTTTGGTGGGGTGGGCTCCTCTGCTCAGTCCGTAGAGAAGGGCCGAGAGCAATTCGGCATTTCGCTTGTAGCTGCCCCCTTGGATTTTCTGGAAGAAGGCGTCGATCGCTGGTGCGGAATCAGTGTCCGGCAAGAGTCCGAGCGATAGGGCTGCGACGGTCTGTTCGGGAGTTCCTCGAGGAGCATCGAGCAGGAGGTCGCCGAGGAAGGACTCCGATCCAGGGGAGCCCAAGATCCCCATGGCCAGGATTCCACGAATCCGGGCTGCGGAGACTTTGTCGCGGGCGACCTTCAGGATGGCATCGTGGTGGTGATCTTTGCGCGTGGTCGCGAGCCCGAGAGCAGCTTCACCCCGAACTACTGCATCCGGGTGTTCGAGCATGCGCTCGATGTAGTCATGGATGCTTGGCCCCGAGGTGGAAGGCAGCGGGATCTGGGCCATTGCGATGGGGCAGAGGCCTGTAAACAGCCAGATAGCGGCCCCTCCGAGCCGACGGAGGGGCTGTGAGGATTGAGCGGTTTCGCTAGATCGATATGTGCTCATTGCCACCTCGGTGACCCATTCGATGGAAATTTAGCCTCTCAGCCCCTCGAAAGGATAGTCGGAGGCTCTTCTTGAGGTCAGTTCTACCGTTGCAAAGGCCGTTCCGAAGGCAGTAAAGAATCTCCATGAGGATTGCCTACCTGGATTGCCCATCAGGGGTAGCGGGGGACATGTGGGTCGGTGCGATGCTGGATGCCGGTCTCGAAATCGAGCCGCTCGTGGCCGCTATCGACTCCATGGGATTGCCCGGGGTGGCTCTCGATGTTGAGCCGGTCTTGCGATCGGGTATTGGCGGCAGCTTGTTCAAGGTCAAGATTCCGCCGGGAGACAAGCCTCATCGGCATCTTGCGGATGTGCTGAAGATGACCGGTTGTGCGGATGTTCCGGACAAGGTCAAGCAGCGTGTGGAAGCGGTTTTCATGGCGATTGCGAAGGTGGAGGCCGAGGTGCATCGCCAATCTATCGAGGCCGTGCATTTCCACGAAGTCGGCGCCGAAGACGCGATCGTAGATGTCGTCTGTGCCTGTCTTGGGGTGCACCTCCTCGGACTCGAGAAGATCTATTCTTCTGCGGTTGCTGTGGGCTCGGGATCTGTCCGTTGTGATCATGGTGTGATGCCAGTGCCTGCACCCGGAGCTCTTGCGAATCTGTTTGGAATCCCGGTACGTTCGGGAAGCTTGACCGGCGAGCGCACGACGCCAACAGGCGCCGCACTCTTGAAGGTTTTGGTGGATGAGTTTGAGCCTGCCTTGGTTTGGACTCCGACCGCGACGGGCTATGGTGCAGGAACCCGTGATGATCCCAATCACCCCAATCTCCTTCGATTGACATTGGGTGAGTCATGCGAGTCAGGCCCTTCGTCAGAGATCTTCGAGGTAACGTGTAATCTCGACACTGCGACCGGCGAGCAGATAGGTTATTTGCTCGATGGCCTCCTTGTCCGTGGAGCTGTCGATGCCTTTGCGACTGCTGTGCAAATGAAAAAGGGCAGACCCGGCTACCAGTTGACCGCCTTGGTTGAGTCAGAGATGCGTGAGGACGTCACCCAGTTTCTTCTGGAAGAATCGACGTCACTCGGGGTGAGGATGCACCGGGTCATGCGTGAGGTCCTTGAGCGTTGGTCGGAGGTGGTGGATACCGATCTGGGGCCTGTCCGCCACAAGATTGCACGTTTGCCATCGGGGTCGGTGGTGCGTCGCCCCGAGGACGATGAGATCAAGCGATTGGTCGAGGAGAAGGGTTTGACGCGTTCTGAAGTGCTCGACCGAATCGGCCGCGCCCGACCCTGATCTCGAGCGTCCGCGGTCTGTGGGTGTGGCAGATCTTTGCGTCAGGCTCTGGACAGGAAGTCGCCGGTATCCGTCGCCACCTTCACCTTTTCACCGATCTTGATATGCAGCGGTGCTTTGATGATGAGGCCGGTGTTCAGAGTGACATTCTTCTGGACGTTGGTGGCCGTGTCACCACGCACAGCATCTTCAGCGTCGATGACTTCGAGAACTGCTGCCGCTGGGAGCTGGATGCTGGAAGCTTCACCCTCACAAAAGAGAACATCGACGCTGGCATTTTCGGGAATGTATTTCATTGCATCCTCGATCACGTCAAGCGGAAGGTGGAATTGCTCATAGTTCTCGTTGTCCATGAAAACATGCCCGTTGCCATCCTTGTACAGGTACTGGCACGCCCTGGATTCCATGAACACTGGCTCGATCGTGTCACCGGATGACATGCGGAGTTCCTTCTGTCGTCCAGATTTGAGTCCGCGAAGTAGAAGGTGGTTGATCGCCCGTCCCTTGCCGGGGGTGACGTGATTGTATTTGGCGATTTGAAATAATTCGCCTTCGTGGCGAATGACCATCCCGCGCTTAGCTTCCGTGACTCGGATACCCATGATCTATCTCAGAATTCCTTGCGCCGACTTGATGATTCGATGCCGAGCGCTTTTCGGTACTTGGTTACTGTTCTTCGTGCGATATGTATGCCTTGATCGCTTAGTTTTTCAACTAGTTGATCATCTGAGAGGGGGCTGTTCTTGTCCTCGGCTGCGACAATTTCCTGCAGGGTTTGCTTGATTGCCTGCTGGCTGACGATCTTGCCGCTGTCGGTGACCGTCCCGCCGGAGAAGAACCTCTTGAGTCCGAATATTCCCTGGGGAGTTTCGATGTATTTCCCGGAGATGGCTCGGCTGACTGTTGAGATGTGGACCCCGACAGTGTCGGCGACATCCTGCATCTTCATTGGTTTGAGGTGCTGTATCCCCTCACGCAGGAAGCCTTCTTGGCGGCGAACGATCTCGCTGGAGATTCTCTGAATGGTGTTCTGACGCTGGTGGACAGCCTCGATGAATGACTTTGCGGCATCGATCTTCCGCCGGAGATATTCGTAGACTTTCGGATCTGTCCGGGCCTCCTTGAGGAGGTTCCTGTACACGGAAGATATTCCGAGGTAGGGGATGGAGCCGCGTTCTGTGCGAACTTCGAACTTGCCATCCATCTCGTCGACGATGACATCCGGGGTGACCGTGGCATTCAAGCAGTGCGTGAAAGTCGAACCGGGATGTGGGTTGAGGCACTGTTTGATGAAGTCCCAGCTATCCTTGATTTCATCGATGGTGGCGCCGGTGGCCTTTGCGATTTTGGGCAGTTTGTTGAGGGCCAGGTCATCGAGGTGGTCCTCGACGAGGGTGATCGTGAGGGGGCGGGCGTAGCTCATGCGTTCGAGTTGCATGAGCAGGCAATCGCGAAGATCTCGGGCGGCGATACCGGGAGGATCCAGATCTCGTATGAGATCGATGGCTTCTTGGGCGAGCGGGATCGGAACAGAGTGTTCCTCAGCTATCTGATCCGTCGTGTCGGCGAAGCGGCCATCGTCATCTAGTGAATAAATAATATGTTCGACTACCTGATAGAGCTGGTCAGAGGTCTCCATGAGTCGGACCTGTTCCAGGAGATAGTCGGGAAGAGACATGCCGACATCAGGAGTATTGTTGAGTGCTTCGAGCTTGTTCTCGGCGTCTTCGATACTTCCGCGCGGTGAACGAGAACTGTGATCTGCTCGCTGTTCAAGCTGGTCGAACTCGCTCTCGTAATGGGCCTGTAGTTCTTCCTCCAGGCTGGGTCCTGAGTCGAAGTCTGGATCGTCATCCAATGGCCCGGTTTCGTCATTGGGCGAATCTGCACCTTCTTGGTTTTCGACGATCTCGAGGAAGACATTCTCCTGCAGTTCCTGCTCGATCTGATCCTGCAATTCGATCATCGGAGATTGCAGGATCTGCATGGCCTGGATCATCTGCGGAGATTGGACCAGGCGTTGCTGAGTCTGTAGTTGTTGTGTCAGGCCAAGGCGCATGTCATGAACAGGAGTAACGGCGGGGGGCGATTCCTGCACCTATTATATCAGGCTACCGCCACCGAACTCACTGCATCGTGATGAGTCCGGCGACAGTAGCCTGTGAAGGCCCGTGTAGGCCAGTTGCCAGCCATGGGCCCTTGGGGATGACGATTCAGTTCAGGGTGGCGCGCAGGACATTGCGCGATCGGTAATGGTTGCCGCCGATCTCGACCGATGGGCCGAGACCGAGTTGGAGATCGCTTGTCACGTCGATCTTGCCGTTCAGCATGGCCTCGAAGGTGTTGATTTGTTCGAGATAGAGGTCGCCACCGTCTGCCAGTTCGGTTGCGCGGCGGGTGGGCGAGGGCGCGTGGTGGATCGACAGGTCGAGCTTGGCGCCGATCCCCTCCTCGACGCGGTAAGGGAAGGTCGAGCAGATGACGCCGTTGAAAAGACTGGTCAGAACCGGGTCAGCGATCGATTTCTCCTGTGCGATTTCGACCTGGAAATCGTGGATAGCAGTGGTTTCCCGACCCTTCACCAGAACATGAGATCGTCCTAGAAGAGCCGGAAAGGTGACCGCGTGGAGTTTGCGGTCGGAGGCTGTCGTTGTCTGGATTGCCGATGCAGGGAAAACGCTTCCCGAATCGGCTTCGGCGAGCAGTTCGGTTTCGACCGTCATGCTCACGGTGCGGAGCCAACGATCTTGCAATCCAACGAGCAAGGATCGAATAGCATCGCGTCTTGCCTGGGGGGCTCGGATGGCGAGGTGCCCTGCGAGCCTGAGCGCGAGTTCACCGTTCTCATCGCCGACACCCGTCATATCAAGGATGAGATTCTCGATCTCTTCCGTCGTGTCGAGACCGTGTGAGTGTTTGGCGGTCTCGCTGACGGCCATCTTCAATGGCGTTGGCGGATTCGAAGTCGCGTTTTCGGGATCAGATGTGATCCACCGTCGCATGGATTTCGAAGTGAAAGCCGAGATTGGAAAGAAGGATGTGTCGTTGTTCGGCGCGGGTGTCTGAGTAAGGCGCTTGACGTTGACGGTGAGCAGCATGTTGCCGCCAGCTTCATCGGCCCCCTGCAGGGACAGCAAGAGTGCACCGCCGTCAGTGACTCTTCCCGAAAAGGTTCCCGAGCAGATATCGAGGTCTGGAACATCGACGGACGGGAGATCAGCGACACCGGTGGATCTGCTGGCGAAGGGTCCATTCCGTTCGCCGAGCGCGAATTGGCAGAAGAGGGTGAGGTCTTCGGTGCCGGTCATGACGTGAGGTTCGACGATGAGGCGGACCCCCTCGAAAGCGGATTCGACGATTGGATCGCCGGTTCTCGCGCCCTGTGCGACTTCGACATCCACGTCACGCAGGTAGCTCGAGTAGCGCTCTTGCGAGAGGGTTGTCTGGTTGCCGGCCCTGCAGACGCTTGTTCCGCTCCAGATGTGCTGGAGCCCTTCAGTCAGCGAGGCCGTCTGGTTGGCGGCTGACAGGGCTGGCAGAGTTCGCGCGCTCGGAATCCGGTAGAGGTTCGCTTGCACCCGAATGCGCTGCACCAAGGCAGCTCGGAGATGTGCCAAGGAGTTTTCGATCATCTTCACATGATCGGGGCTGCCGGTGACCATCAGCGCACCGCCGGTCTCACGCAGGGTGAAGTCGGGCACACTGTCAAAATCGAAGGTTGATGATTCTCGAAGGAAATCGAGCAAGACCTCTTCACTGGTCAGTACCCGATCTCCTGCCCAGCCTTCCAGGAGATGGGCGACGCTCGCGCCATTGGAAAGCTCCGATGATTCGTCGCTCCAGGCCAGTGATCCGAGGCGGGGAGGCTGTGGTGCGCGTGAGCGTCCGATCATCTCCTGAACCGAGAGGGTCTTGAAGATGAATTCGGCCGTGGGTTGCGAAGTCGTCTCATGGTTGTTCGGGTTGGGTCCCTGGGGAATGGCACTGAGTGATGCCAAGACAATAGAGCTGATCAACATGTCGAGATCTCCTTCGCGGAAAACAGTTTCAGTCAGAGGGGCATCGTCTTTGTTCCGCGATCACGGAACAGTGCAGCGGCAATTTCGAACTGCTGCTGCGAGAAGGAGCCTGCTTCCAGGAAGCGTTTCTCCTCCGTTGTGAGTTTCATATTTGCGAGCCAGGGTCGAATGGCATCGGCGTGCAGGCTGGCGAGAGCAGCTTTCAGCAACTCGGGACGCCGGCTGCGAGGGAGTGCCGTTGTGAGTGTCACGACCGTGTCTGGAGCGCTGGACCGACTCATGGCCCATGCGGATAGCAGGCTCTCTTCGCGCCGCCGTCCATGGACGATCGCCAAGAGGTCCTCGACGGCAAGTCCGTCGTGGCGTTCTGCCAGGGCCAGCAGGCATCTGCGCCTCCGGTCGGCGTTGTGGCTTTTCTTCAGTTCGAACACCAGATCGAGCGTTGCGGTGGTGGGTAGATCTGTGAACCAGAGTCTGGCTCTATCACCGACAGGATCGTCGGACCCCTTGGCGTCGGTCTTGCGACTGCGAATATCCAAATCGCCCCATAGATCGAGCAGGAAGGGCACGCGACCGGGACGGATCAGGGGAGCGTTCGCGGCTGCAGCGATCCGGTCCGCGGTGGCGGTGTCGGTGGTCAGAACCGAGCGCAATTGTGTATCGATGCGCTTGTCGCCGATGTGGGCACAGACTCGCTGCCAGAACTCATCGTCGGAGGCCTGTGAAAGCGCGCCCCGGAAACGAGCTATCGCATTGGGATTTTCACGCGTGCTGGTGAGGAGTTTGGTTCGCAATTCGGCATCGATATTCGCAACCAGAAGATGAGCCAGGGCACGCGTGGCGGCGCGGCTCGGCAGCTTCGTCAGGCTTTTTCCGGCGCTCAGGCGAAGGGCGCTCGCGAGTTCGGAAACCTGGCTTGTCCGAGGGGTTGGCCAGCCGAATGCGCTGGTTCGAGCCATGACGCCAGCCAGCATGCGCTGTGCGAGTTCTTCGTCGAGAGCCAGCAGGTAGAGTTGTTCCACCGGCTTGTCGAGCAGTAATTCCTCCAGGCTGGGCAGAGGCTTCTTGCGTTTCCGCGGCCGCGCCAGTGGGGGGTCCGGCAGGAGAACCGCTCCACTGGCCAGCATTTGCCGCAGGAGGACACTGTCCTCATCGATCTTTGCCGGTCGCTCGTTTGCCACATGTACGCCCTCGGCGGGTCGGTCGTGATCGACGATGTTCTCGGCTGGTTTGCCGATCCAGAACATGGCGCCGATGAAGCCCGCGGCGATGAGCGAAGCGGCGGTGACCAGGCGGAGTGTCCATGAAGTGCCGGTGGCGGCGCTCTCGGTGGCTTCGTGGCTCTCGATGCCGGAGAAGAGGCGGCTGGCCAGTTCATCATCGACCTCGCTACCCGAGTTCCTGGCCAGGAGTGCGTCGAGGCGGCGTGCTCGCGCCAGATCGGAGCGGCAGGTCCCGCAGTCGGCGAGATGTTCGCTGATGGACAGGGCATCGTTGGCTGACGATCCTGGATCTCCGTCAAGGAAATGGGCCAGGACATCATCACTTCGTTGGCATTTCATGGGTCCAGGTGCCTTCCCATGCGTTCCATGATCTTGCGGCGGGCCGCCAGCACGAGCATGCGGGCCGAGGATGCGGAGCCACCGAGGACGGTGGCGATGTTCTTGTAGTCGAGGCCTTCGACGGCACGCAGGTGGAGGGCTGTGCGTTGCTTCATCGTCAGGCGCTCCATCGCCTCTTCCAGCCGCTCTTGCAACTCGCGTTCGCGGGCGAGGATTTCGGGCGCTTCGGCGAGATGATCGGGGATCTCGAGATACTCGAGGCTTGGCTCGGCATGTCGCTGGCGCCAGCGGCCCGGCTGGCTTGCCAGGCGGGTCAAGATCCGGAACAGCCAGGTGCGCAGGCTGGACTCGCCACGAAAACGGGCGAGGCCCTTGAAAGCTCGGATGAGGGTTTCTTGGAGCAGGTCCTCGGCCCAGTGGGAGTCTCCTGCCAGGCGTCGGGCCAGGGCCAGCATGGGTGCGAGATGCGGCCTCAGCAGGGAGTGGAAGGCCTTGGATTCACCGGCACGGAGTTGCTCCAGCAAGTCCCTTTCAGCTTCGCTCACCCGACTGGGTGTTCTTGAATCCATCACGTCTGTGTCCATCTCGTGCTCATGAAGAGACGCGAGAGCGGGTCAGCGTAAGCAACTTTCGTCTCCATTTTCCGGTCGCAAGGGGGGTTCGGGTGGGCCCTGCCAGGGAAACCTTCCCGGTCCATCCCTTATCCTCTAGTGCCTCAGCATGCTGAAGTAGCCGAGATAGAAGCTCAGGATTCGCCAGATAATGAAGCCGAACACGAGCCCCGAAATGGTGATTTTGAGCAGTAGCGCTGCCCGATCTGCTCGCCGGCCCAAGGTGTGCTGGCGCCGGTTGATGGCTCTTTGGAGAGCTGCCTCCAGATCTCCGGCTTGCTCGGCAGGGGCCAGGATCGACAGGGTTTCGGTGCCCAGGGCCTGCGTTGAAGCAAGGGCTTCGGTCAAGGGCTTGCCGTCCTGCAGCGACCGGTCGGCGGCGAACAGGCGGGCGCGGATGAAGCCGACGGGAACGACGCGCAGAGCTTTTGGGTGGGCTTTTTGGAGTTCCATGCCCGCTGCATAAAGACCGTGGAGCGCCTCCAGATAGGGCAATTCTCCGATGTCCTCGATCAGGCCTCGGACTCCGGGAAGTCGTGACCCCTTGGCATCGGGGCGCCGGAGGAGTGCGCGCACCGCGAGGAGGACGAGGAGGAGGGCCACAATTCCGCCGATGATCACGCCGATGATGAAGAGGGGGCTCGTGCCGGCCAGGGCGGCCGTGAAACTGAACACGAAGGCTGCGAAGACCAGTAGAAAGAGTGGATAGCGCAGGCTCTTGAGGAGGTCTCCCACGAGTTGTGCGCGCAGGTGGCGACGCTCTGCCAGACGCCGCATCGCGACCGGCAGGCTCCCGCTCG
>CAZIVO010000092.1:0-15139 GCA_964542765.1 uncultured candidatus Brocadiaceae bacterium
ACCAATGGTCGAAACGCGTGTTCGCTTGCTGACCGATGGGCGAAATGCGTGTTCGGTTGCTGACCAATGGACGAAATTAGTGATCACTTGGTGACCAATGTACCACATGCGTGTGCGCTTGGTCCAGTAGCTGTCGGCAAGGAAACTTTCACGGACGATCGCAGTGAAACGCACCTGCCCACCGTTCAGGCGCTTGACCGTGCCTTCGAGATCGTCCTCAGCCTCCCCGTTTTCGAGGGTGACGAGCACGATATCATGCGCGCCAGGTTTGCCCTTGAGGGTCGTGACCAGCTTGCGAATGTCAGCATAGACATTGTGGATATTTACCGTTGGCTCGACCAGCATCTCCTTGATCTTGCCAGGAATCAGATCGTGTTGACTGGTCAGTGAGAGGGTCACTGTTTTGGGAAGACCGACCTGGCCGACACCGATCTCGGTTTTCCCCAGGTCCTTGCTATTTCGCGCGAGGGCGCGGGTCAGCTTGCGGGCGAAGTCGACTTCACGCAAAGAGGGGCTCGCATCGATCAGGAAAAAAAGGCTGCGTTCGGGGACCAGACCCCGACGGGGGCTGCCGAGGATGATGTCCAGCGCTCGGTCGAGATCTCGCCCGGGCTCTGTCACACTGGCTGCGGTGAGAGCTTCCTGTCCGCGGATGCTGGTGGCGATACCCAGCGCGGAGAGGCTGGTCAGTAACAAGCAGAGAAGTTGTAGGTTGGTAGGGGGCACGATGACATGGTAGCAGGGTGTTGCAACGAAGGTGTAGCAATCAAGGCTGGATGATTTTTCAGGCAATGGTTCGCCAAATTGGGCGAGCCGATGGCCAGTTTTGGCGGTATGCGTTAGGTTGGTGGCCCCGCAGGGCTCGGCTGATCCTCGCTTGCCGTCCCGGGAATGAAACGATGTTCGCTTTTCGCTTTGCTCTATCGCTGGCACTGCTCGCAGTGACATTGGCAGCCCAGGGGACCTGGATCAGGCGGTATTCCGATCCATCGCCCTCGAGTCGATATGGGCATGCGATGGCATTTGACTCGCACCGTCAGGTGACCGTCCTTTTTGGTGGATCTGCGGGCCCGGGCGCACTGCTGCGCGACACCTGGGAATGGGACGGTCGGAGCTGGTCCCGGAGGGTTGTGGCCGGCACGTTGCCGACAGCGCGGGCGTTCCACTGTCTTGCTTATGATGCTCACCGCAAGGTTGTAGTCCTCTATGGCGGTGCGACTGCCAACGGCAGGCCACAGCATATGGACACCTGGGAGTGGGACGGCAAGGCTTGGACGAAGAAATCTACTGGATCGGGGCCGCTCAGCCCGACGGCGATGTCCGGGGCCGCGATGGTGTACGACCCGGTGAGTCGCCAGATGATCTTGTTTGGCGGCCGGAGTCGTACGGTGCTCGCCACGAATGAAACATGGGCATGGAGTGGGAGCCGTTGGACGCGCCTGAAGACTCCCTCTGGACCGTCAGCCCGAACGGATTTTGCCATGACCTTCGATCGGTTACGGCAGGTGGTGATGCTCTTTGGCGGAGTGTCGGCAGGAAAGTTGGTGAACGATCTGTGGGAATTTGACGGTCTTACTTCGACATGGACGCAGCGAACTTCATCCAGCACATGGCCGTCTGCACGTATCGGACCGATGGCCTTCGCTTACGCCGAACATAGAAGAAAGTTGTTTCTTCATGGTGGTAGGGATCTTGGTGGGCCATTGCGTGACACCTGGGAGTGGGATGGTCGGCGATGGATAGAGATGGTTCCGGTCAGCGCCTCGCCCTCAGGACGTTACGGGCATGCGGCCGTATTCGATGCGGGGCAGATTGAGTGTGTTGCTTTCGGTGGCAACCTCGGCGCCTTGGGCGGTAAAGGGTCGAATGAGACCTGGAGCTACCGGGGACCCGAACTCGGGATGTACCAGCGTTTCGGCAAGGGTTGCATGGGGACGAAGGGCCCTCTATCGCTGGAGGTTCTCGCTCCGCCGGTGACCGGGAATCCGCTGGTGTTCGAGATCAAGAATGCTTTGCCTAACGCCTTGGGTGGAGTCATGTTCGCGCCCTTCTCACGGTGGCTCAAGCTCCCATTGACCAGTTGCATGGTTTATGCCGTGAGCAATTCGGTATTGCCTTTCAAGGTTGATAGCGCCGGCCGTGGGAGGGCTCAGATCAAGTTGCCTTTTTCCAGGTGGGTCGTGGGCATGGAGTTCTACAACCAAGCTATCGTCATCGATCGGTCGGCGAATACAGTTGGTATCGTGACCTCCAACGCTGGTTGGGGAGTTGTCGGCTGGTGATGTTTCAGGATGGCTGAGAAGCCTCCGACCATCTTCTTCGAGGTTTTGATCCGGTCGGTGCGTGCAGCGATTCAGGCCAGCACTGCGTCGATCGGGTGCGCAGGTTCGGTGACGCCGGTCAGGCCCAGATCCAGTCCCTGGAACTTCTCCGTGAAGCGTTCGTGGTCGATGCCCAGGAGTTGAAGGATCGTCGCGTGGAGGTCGTGGACGCTGACGGGATCGACGGTGGCGCGATAACCGAGTTCGTCTGTTTCGCCATGGGTGATGCCGTTGCGGATACCGCCACCCGCGAGCCACATCGAGAAACCCTGGATGTGATGATCGCGACCGGCGGTTGCGCCCTTGCCCTGGAACATCGGTGTCCGACCGAATTCTCCTCCCCAGACGATGAGGGTGTCGTCGAGGAGTCCCCGCTGTTCCAGGTCCATGACGAGCGCAGCTGTGGGTTGGTCGGTTGCGCCACAGCAAACCCCCATCCACTTTTGCAGGTCTCCGTGATGGTCCCAGCCGCGGTGATAGAGATGGATGAATCGAACTCCGCGTTCGGCAAGGCGGCGTGCCAGCAGGCAGTTGGCGGCGAAGGAGCCATCAGCACCCTGGGTGCCATACATGTCGAGGACATGTTGTGGCTCGTTCGAGAAGTCCATGAGTTCGGGCACGCTGGTTTGCATCCGAAAGGCCATCTCGTACTGCGCGATCCGAGTCGCGATCTCTGGATTTCTTACCTGACTGTCACGCAGCTGGTTCAGTGTTGCGATCGTGTCGATGACGTCGCGTTGGCGGGTTGGTGTCACTCCCGGGGGATTGGAGAGGTAGTGGACCGGATCGCCGGCTGACTGGAATTCCACTCCCTGGAAACGGGAGGGGAGAAAGCCGGAGTGCCATTGGCGTGCGGCGATGGGTTGTGGATTCCTGCCCTTGGACGAGGTGAGGACGATGAAGCCGGGGAGATCGCTGGTTTCGCTACCGAGCCCGTAGGTGATCCATGACCCCATCGAGGGGCGCCCGGAGATAGCGGTACCGGTATTCATCACGGTATGAGCGGGGTCATGGTTGATCTGCGTGGTGTGCATCGAGCGAATGATTGCGATGCGGTCGGCGATCCGTGCCGTGTGTGGCAGGTAGTCGCTGATCAACTGGCCGGACTGGCCGTGGCGCTTGAACTGTGTCAGCGGGCGAAGGATCTTCAGCGGCTTCCCCTGGAGTTGTGCGATCGGTTGCCCTCGAGTGAAGGAGTCGGGCATGGGTTGGCCGTCAAGTTCCTTCAGCTTTGGCTTGTAGTCGAATGTTTCGAACTGGGATGGTCCGCCGGCCATGCAGAGGAAGATCACGCGGCGAATTTTTGGAGTGAAGTGAAGCGGTTCGACGGCACCACCGCCTGGATTGGAGTTTGCGGTTTCGCATCGGGGCACGATGTCCGCAAGCGAGGCAAGGGCGGCGCTGCCGAGTCCCAGAGAAGAGCGACCCAGGAATGCTCTCCGCGTCAGGCAGTTTCGAACATCGTGTGGGTTCATCTCAGTTCCTGGTGATCGCTTCGTTGAGGTTGAGCAGGCTGCGCGTGACGGAGATCCAGGCAGCCAGTTCCGTGCGGTCGAGTTCCTTCGGGATGGATGCCATGCCAATGGCGAGGAATCGAGAGACGGATTGGGGTTCAGCGTGGAGCTGGGATCGGTGCTTGCCGAGGAGGGTTGTCAGGACGGCCAGTTCTTTTTCGCGAGGGGCGCGGCACAAGAGGGTCTTGAAGGCGTGAGTGATTCGTGCTCGGTCATTGATTCCGCCTTCGGTCATGATGCGTATCGCGAAGGAGCGTGCGGCTTCGATGAAGCTGGGATCGTTGAGCAAGGTGAGGGCGGCTTGGGGAGTGTTCGATATGTTGCGCTCGGCCACGCACTCTTCGCGAGTAGGCGCATCAAATGCCTTGAGCGCTGGGTGGAGAAAGGTCCGTTGCCAGTGCATGTAGATTCCGCGTCGCCAGTTTCGCTTGTCGGCGTGGGCCGCGTAGCGTCTTTTTGGGAAGTTGAGATGGCGATAGAGCCCGGCAGGTTGGTAGGGCTTGACGCTATCTCCTCCGATCTCGCGGACCAGAAGGCCGCTGACAGAAAGTGCAGCATCGCGAATCGTCTCGGCGGGCAGTCGCCAGCGTGATTGTCGAGCAACCAGTCGGTTGTCGGGATCGATCTCTTGCAGGTGGGGCGGGTGAAGAGACGATTGGCGGTAGGTTCTCGAGGTCACGATCAGCCTCACCACGTGCCGGATGTCCCAGCCGCTCTCCATGAACTCGACCGCCAGTGCGTCGAGAAGTTCGGGGTGCACGGGGGGCTCGCCTTGCGCTCCGAGATCATCGAGTCGAGCCGAGATGCCCTTGCCAAAGAACAGATACCACAGGCGGTTGACCATGACGCGTGCGGTCTGGGGTTGGTCTTTGGAAACCAGCCAGCGCGCCAGATCGAGGCGATCAGCGCGGACTCCCTTTTTGCCGACCTGTCGCATGAAGTGAGGAGTCGCCGGCAAAATGATTTCGCCGGATTCATCGAGCCAGTCCCCACGCGGCAGGACACGAGTGATCCTTGGTTTGGTCGCGACCGTGATCAGGCTTCGCCGGGCTTTTTTCTCGATCGCCTGCCGTTGCTTCGTCAAACCCTTGATCCGATCAGGGGATGCCTTGAGCTTGGCTATTTCATCATCGAGTTTCGCAATGGCCTCGCGCTGGCTCGCTGAAAAGATGGGCAACTCGGGAGGTCGTGTCGTGGGTGAGGTGTTGGGGCTTCCCTTGAAATCCCCTCTTTCCTGGATGTCGGCAAAGAATGCTGACAGCGAATAGAAGTCGCGGAGGGTGTAAGGGTCGTATTTGTGATCGTGGCACTGGCAACAGCCGAGAGTAGCGCCCATCCAGACAGAACTGAGGTTGCGCACCCGGTCAGCTGCGTAGATGGCGAGGTATTCCTTTGCCTGCGCACCGCCTTCGTGAGTCGTTTGCAGGACGCGGTTGTACCCGGTCGCGACCCTCTGTTGCGTCGTGGCCTCCGGCAGAAGGTCGCCCGCGATCTGCTCGATGGTGAACTGATCGAAGGGCATGTTTTGGCGGAAGGCATCGATGACCCAGTCACGGTATGGGGCGATTTTCTGCTCTTGGTCACCGTGGTAGCCGACAGTGTCGGCGTAGCGCACGAGGTCAAGCCAGTACATGGCCATGCGCTCGGCGTGGTGGGGTGATGCGAGGAGTCGCTCGACCAGATTTTCGTAAGAGGTCGATTTGGTATCGGAAAGGAAAGCGTCGAGTTCTTCGGGGGTGGGAGGAAGGCCTGTCAGATCGAAGGTAAGACGCCGCAGCAGAATTCGTTGATCGGCTTCGGCAGAGGGCGTGAGATTGCTCGCCTTCAGTCGTGCGAGGATCCACCGGTCAATGAGATTAAGAGGCCAGTCGGCGTCGGTTGCCGGTGGCGGAGGCTGGCGCTTTGGAGGAGTCAAGGACCAGTGGGGTTCGAATACCGCGCCCGATTTGATCCATCTCGTCAACAGGGATATTTCTGCTTCGGTGGGTCTTTTGTGCCGTTTGCGCGGCGGCATGCGCTCGTCGGGATCCGGATGCGTGATGCGCGCGATCAATTCGCTGCGATCGGGACGGTAGGGTGTGATCGCTGGTGTGCCTTTCCGCTTGGCCAGGGCATTCTCGGCGAGGTCGAGCCTCAGTTTGGCCTTGCGGGTTTTTGCATCCGGACCGTGGCAGGGATAGCAGTGCTCGGACAGGATCGGTCGGATATCCCGGTTGAACTCGATGTCTTGCGCTGGCGCGGCTGCAGCACTCAGGAGTAGTGTGATGGTGGTTCGGCTCATGGCCCGGTTCTTCTGGTCGGTGGCGCGGGAGTTCGATGACCGAAGATGAGTAGCTTATCCTGATCGGGGTTCAGTGTGCGTTGTGTGGGCATCAACTCATCGAATAATAGAGCCTACAGGATCCTCAGAAGCCCATGCCTCGTGTCTTGAGCTTGATCCGCAAGAGATACATGTCGGCGGTCATGTAGAGAGTGCTGCCGTCATCGCCGAAGGCGCAGTTGGCGGTGCGCTGTGTCGTGCGGATGGTTCCCAGGTGCTTGCCTTGCGGCGAAAAGATGAGGACGCCGCCCGGGCCGGTGGCCCAGAGATTGCCATGTTGGTCTACCTTCAGTCCGTCTGGAGCGCCTGGGCGTTTTCCCATCCACTTCGTAGCGTCGAAGAACACCCTACTATTTGCGATTGCACCGTCCTCACCGAGTTCGAACGCCATCCAGACGGCGCGCTTGCCATCGGAATTTGCGACATAGAGCGTTTTCTCGTCGGGTGAGAAGGCGATGCCGTTCGGCCGTGACATCTCTTTGGTCAACAGCGCGACCTCGCCGTCTCTGGACAGGCGGTAGACACCTTGGAACTTCAGTTCCTTGAGGGGGTCGTTCATCTTGCGCTCGAGCCCATAGGGAGGATCGGTGAAGTAGAGTTCGCCGGTGCTCGAGAAGACAGCGTCATTGGGGCTGTTGAACCGCTTGTTGTTGTAGCGGCCGGCCATCGTTTCGTATTCGACAGCGGGATGGGGATCTTGCAGATCACTGGTGAGGCGTGCGATGCGGCGGTCACCATGCTGGCACAGGACCAGTCGGCCCTCTTGATCCAGCAGGAGTCCGTTAGAGCCGACCTCGCCACCGCGAACTTGTGTGCCGGTATAGCCCGATGGTTTGAGAAAGAGCCGGCAACCCTCGCCAGCTTTCCACCGGTGGATCTCGTTCGGTGGGATGTCGGAGAAAAGCACAAATCCGCCGTCTTCAACCCAGACGGGACCTTCGGCCCAGTCGAAGCCTTCTGCCAAGACCTCGATCTCGGCACCGGGAGCGATCAGATCATCAAGAGCGGGGTCAAGCCGTTCGACGCTCCCGATGGTCGGGTAATGAGGTTGGGTGGCGCTGGTGCAGCAACCGAGGAGATTCGCGGTCACGAGCACGCACCCTGATGCCATGAGTTTGAAGATTGTGGACAAGAACTCCTCCTGGAATGAGAGTAGAAATCCTACTCAGCGAGTTGGGGCTGTGCGAGCATCTCGGTGCTAGCCGTGCTACAGCGTGTTGATTGCTTGTCCGCAGAGTATGGTACGGGACCGATATCGTCTGCGACGGTGTTGTGTGTCTTGCAGAGGTTGCTGAAAGCTCGCTCCATTGTGCGAGCAAGTGCATGGCAGGAGAGTTTGTCATGAGATTCGTGCGGATGTCGTTGGTGGTCATCGTTACGTGGGGGGTTGTTTCTCCTTGTGGGGCCCAGGGTCTGCGCGTCTCACCCCCCGGCAAGCTGTTGAAAGACTCGCGCTCGCAGGCGGCACGAACTTTTCGAGATGCCGATCATCCGTGGGTTCCACCTGAAACGCTGTCGGCATGGCAGCAAGTATCCGCAGCCTTGCGGCAGCGCCTTCTGGTCAGCGCCGGACTCTGGCCGATGCCTGAACGCACGCCGCTCGATCCGGTCATTCATGGGCGGATCGAGCGAGAAGGCTACACGATCGAAAAGGTCTACTTCGCCAGTCGCCCTGGGCACTACGTGACTGGAAATCTCTATCGTCCCAAGAATCACTCGGGCAAGAGGCCCGCGGTATTGAGTCCGCACGGCCACTGGCAGAACGGCCGCAAGTACGATGCTGGAGAAAAGGCGGCCGGAGAGCAGATCAAGGAGGGCGCAGAGATCTATCCAGCTGCTGCGCGCTACCCTCTGCAGGCGCGCATGGTGCAACTTGCGCGCATGGGCTGCGTGGTCTTTCACTACGACATGGTCGGCTATGCATCGAGCCGCAAGATCTCTCATCGCGGAGGTTTCAGCGATGTCGAGTCAGCCTTGTTCCTGCATGACGTCATGGGACTTCAGACCTGGAATTCGATCCGCGCGCTGGATTTTCTACTGTCACTCGATGATGTGGATCCGCAGCGTGTCGGTGTCACTGGCGCCAGCGGCGGCGGTACCCAGACCTTTGTTCTCTGCGCTCTCGACCCACGGCCTGCGGCGGCCTTCCCCGCAGTCATGGTGTCGACGGCGATGCAGGGAGGTTGCGTTTGCGAGAACGCGAATTATCTCCGGATCGGCTGCAACAACATTTCCTTTGCAGCACTCTTTGCTCCGCGGCCACTGGCGATGAGCGGCGCCGACGATTGGACCAAGAAGATCGAGACCAAGGGCTTACCGGAGCTCAAGCAGATCTATGGTCTGCACGGCAAGCAGAACCTGGTGCAGGCGCGTACCTGGCCGCAGTTCGGTCACAACTACAACCAGCACGCCCGCCAGTTCATGTATGCCTGGTTCAACCGACACCTCGGATTGGGCTACAGCGACCCGATCAAGGAAGAAAATTTCGAGCCGGTTCCGACCGCGCAACTGGAGATCTTTGACGAGGATCATCCGTTGCCGGGTGATGCCGCCGGCGTCGAAGATCTTCGGGGTGCCTGGAGGCAGGCATCGCGGGCTGCCTTCGATAGTCTTTTGCCCACCTCCGAGGCGGGGGTAGAGGAATACCGACGGATCGTCGGCACGGCGGTTCGGGTGATGCTGGGCGGTGGCGGACCCAAGGCCGAGGAAGTCGTCATCGAGCCGGAACTCAAGGCCATCAAGGGAGCCGTCAAAGAACGCCTGGACGGAGTGCAACTGATGCGCCTGATGGTTCGTAGAGGGGAGGCGAAGGTGCCGCTGATCTTGCTGCGGTCGGTCGGGCGTGAACTCGATCAGGTGCGGCGGGTCGTTTTGTGGGTCGATGGCGTTGGCAAGCGGGGGCTCCTCACGGCCGAGGGGCATCTCATTCCGGTTGTTCAAGACTTGCTGGCGGCAGGCATTGCGGTGGCCTCGATCGATCCATGGGGTACCGGCGAGTTCGTTGGTGCGCAGCAAGGCCCTGTCCGGACGGAGGTGGATCGCAAATACGCCGGTTACACCTTCGCCTACAACTTGCCGCTTCTTGCCCATCGCGTGCAGGATGTGATGACTGCGTTGGTCGCCTTACCGAAGATCCTGGCGGGTGTCGAAAGTACAGATCTGGTGGGGACCGGGGCGGCCGGAACATGGGTGCTGCTGGCGCGGGCATTGGCGGGGGATGCTGTGTCGCGAACGCTGGTCGATCTGGAAGGTTTTTCCTTCTCGAAGATCCACAGGATCGATGATCCGATGCTCCTGCCCGGCGCCTTGCGTTACGGCGGCATCGGTGGCCTCGCGGCGCTGACTCCACCAGGGCTGATCGTTGTCGCCGGGACGGACGGGATTCCAGAAGATGAACTCCTGCCGCTGCGGCGGATCTCCGCCCTGACCGATGGTCAGACCGTGTTTTCTTCAGGCCCCTTGTCGGCATCGATGATCAAGCGCCGACTTCTGCGTTGAAGGCGACCTTCCGGCTCCTTGTCGAACTCCGCCCGAGATGTTCGCTGGCCCGCAACTCGGGCCATTGACCGAAACTTTGCTCAAGCGGATTGCCCGAGTCCTCCATCTCCGCATGATGGTTCCAACTCCTTCCTTTCCAATTGATTTGAGGTCCTCGTGACGACGAACAAGCACGCCAGCAGAAGACAGTTTCTTTGCACTAGCTCGACGGCTGCCGCCGGTCTTGCCTTGACCCCGAAGGTCTTTTCCATCGGTCGACCTGGTGGATCGGCGCTCGAGACCATCAATATCGGAGTGGTTGGCACCGGTGGTCGTGGCGGCGGAGCCTGCAACGACAACTTGACCGCGAACGAGAATGTGCGACTGGCTGCCATGGCAGATCTCGATCCCGCCAAGTGTGATCGCCTGCGGAAGAATCTTGTGAAGAAGCATGGCCAGAAGGTGGATGTCGGCGATAGCCGGATTTATGGCGGTCTCGACGGCTTCCGCAAGGTGATCGATGACCCGAATGTGGATCTCGTGCTGCTGACCACTTCGCCGGGATTTCGGCCATGGCATATCGCCGAGGCGGTGAAGGCGCGCAAGCATGTCTTTGCGGAGAAGCCCGTCTGTGTTGACCCTGCCGGCTTCCGTTCTTGCATCGATTCGCACGAGCGGGCGATCAAGCAAGAAACTGCGATCGTGACCGGAACGCAATATCGTCGCCAACCCAGCTTCATCGAGGCCATCGATCGTCTTCAGGAAGGCATACTCGGCGAGATCGTCGGCGCGACCGCGCGGTACTGTTCGAGCGGGATCTGGTATCGCAAGCGTCAAGAGGGAATGAGTGATACCGAATATCAACTCCACAACTGGATGCACTTCATCTGGTTGTCAGGCGATCAGATCTGTGAACAAGCAGTTCACAATGTCGATGTCATCAACTGGCTCATGGGTGGCCCGCCCGAGTCGGCTTATGGTTCTGGCGGCCGCTTCACCCGTCCCGATGACAGCGAGATGTGGGACAGCATGTCGATCGACTTCATGTATCCAGGCGACCGCATGGTGTCTTTCAAATGTCGGCAGATACCAGGGACGAAGGGTGACTCCAACAATGTCGTCTACTGTGCTGATGGTATCGGCTACATCAATGCGTTCAGCAGCGGCTCACGCTTGGTTGATCGCAAGGGCAAGGAGATCTTCAAGATCAAGGGTGATATCGGCGCGGCTTACAAGCAAGAGCATCGGGATCTGATCGACTCCATCCGCGCCGGCAAGCCGATCGTCGAGTTGAAGCAGACGGCCGAGAGTTCGCTGACCGCCGCGATGGGGCGCATGGCTTGCTACACGGGTCAGAAGGTGACCTGGGATTTTGTCAGCAAGAAGTCCAAGCTCGACACCTTTCCCAAGAACCTCACCATGAAGGGTTCACGACCGACTTCGACGCACGCGATCCCGGGCAAGAGCAAGCTGGTCTGAGGTTGGTGGCCGGGACGAGGATTGCGGCCATTGCGATTGCTGGATCGCGTGGCAGTTCGTTGCGCTGAACAAGCGCTGGCGATCAGGGCAGGCGCTTCTTGCTGCCCTTTTCCTCGGTGCGGAGCAAGGACAATGCTTTTTCAAGGACCGGGTCGCGGGTCTTGAGTTGTTCGGGGTTGGATGCGACATGGATGTCCGGTGTGATCCCTTCGCCCTCGAAGCAGGACCCATCGGCTCGCAATGCCTTCCATCTCGGGATGAAGATCTGCACACCGTTGGCGAGTTCATGTGATTTGGGATTGCCACTGCTGCCCTGGGATCGCTGTCCGACCAGGGTTGCTTTTTTGGCTTGCCGCATCATCAAGAGGAAGGCCTCGTTGCTGCTGGTATTGGCCTGGCTCATCAGCACGGTCACGGGTTTCGTGAAGCGACGCCCTGTTTTGTTCCCGGTCACCCGGCGCTCTTGAATTGGCCCGAAGCTGTCTTCGCCGGTGCGCAAGACATGCTTGGCATAGATCTTGGTTCCATCGACGAACCATGCGGCTACTTGCTGGGCGATCAGCTCGTCACCACCCCGGTTGGGTCGCACATCAACGATCAGGCTCTCGCTGCTTTGCAGCTGTGTCAGAGCCTCTTCAACCTTGGCCGCGTCCAGTGTTGCTGTCCAGGTTGCGATCAATAGATAGCCGATGCCATCTTTCGTGCGGGCCGTGACGAGACCTTGGGAGGGTTGCTTTATCTCGCCCAGATACTTGCCGAGCAGTCCGTAGCGAAAGAGCGTGTCCTTTTCGGATTGACTGGTGGCGACGACTCGATTGCGGTAACGGAGATAGAGGTGAAGGTCTCGAGCAGGAGCCAGCGCAGCGCCCATGGCGACCGCAAAGCCGCGTGCCGAGCGCGCCTCGAGTATGGTCTTCTCGTTGCGGTCAAAGAGATCCGCCCAGTCGATCTTCACTCGTTCGTAGTAAGAGTATTCATGGGCTAAAAGCTCTTTGACCTGATGCAAAGTCCGATGGTTGAGGGCGCGCTGCTCATCTACATCCAGATTGTTGAGAGGCCTGGTCGAGAATGTCCATGGCGTTGGCGTGGCCGCCACCCCGGTGGAACTGCGAAAATTCTTCGAACTCCGGCAGTTCAGTTGCATCACGTAATCGTGATCGGGTTGCAGTGTGACCTCGAGAACACAGTTTCGCTTGTCCTTCCACCCGCCCCGCTTGGTTCTGGGGAAACTCGGTCCACCGCCGCAAAAGGAGTAGCTGCGAGTGTCCATGTCCTGATCAAAGGTGACGGTGAGGGTGGTGGTCGTCGCATCGACCTCGGTGGCGAGATGCGGTGGCTCGAGATGCACGACACGAGGTTGCGCCTGATCCTGGGCGACGGCGTTGCTCAGCAAGGACAGGAGGGCTACGGCGTACCTCATTTTCCGAGCGACTCCTTTGCTGCTTCAAGAGTCCCCGGAAATTTTGAGGACAGGGACGTTGCACCGGTGACTGAGGCGATCAGGGTATTGCCTGGGTGGATCATCGTCGTGAGGGCTTTTCGAGTTCCACGATAGCCGTCACGGGACCCTGGCCAAGAGGCGTGTGTGCTCTTCCTGCCGGTGGCGAACGTTAATTTCGCTAGCTCGTGCGAGACTCAGTGGTGGTGCAAGACCAGGGTCTGGCCGCGGTTGTTCCATTGGCCGCTGGGTACTGTCGATGCGGCGAGAGGATCTCCAGAGCCATACCAGTACTGATAGCCCGAGTCGGTGGGACGCCCCCCCGATGCCGTGATCAAGCGCGAACCGGCTGCCGAGCCATGGATGATCGGCGTCTTGGCGTCCAGTGCGAAGAATTGCACCGAGGCCCAGACCCCGGCCAGCGCCTCGAGTTTTGGCAGGGGGATCTTGGTGGTCATCTTGCCGGCTGCGTCCATCTTGCCACCGATGCTGACAGCTGGATTGATCGCCAGCCAGCAGCCATTGCCGGTCTTGCCGAGCAGTTTGCCCAGATCCAGGAACTGACCCGGGCCCGTTCCGACCATCAGGACACCGGGGAGTCCGGCGGCAGCGGTCCCGCTGCTGTTCTGCTCCAGCGATCCGCCCGGCATGCAACCGCTCGGAGTGATTCCTATCGTCAGGCCGCAATCCTGACCACGAAAACTGGTCAGCGTGGAGGTGGTTGAGCCGCCGTAGTAGCGATCGACATTATGACCTGTGGCCGTGTTGGTTTTGGAAGCGTCGAGATTGGCGATGTCCAGGAGCAGGTTGCCACCCTTGTAGATGTAAGGCGTTTGAAAGCTGATGCGGGCAATGTCATTGCCGAAATCCTGATACGGAACGGCGGGAGCGAAGTAGGTAGGCAGTTCGATCGTTCCCTTGAAGACGGTCTTGGTCGGGTTCGTGGGCGCGCCGAGCGCCCTGGTGAAATCAAGAGGCCAGATGTTGGTGGTGGTATTGAACCGTGTTTCCTGGAGTCGGATCACGGTGTTGATCTTGGTGGCCAGGTAGATCTTTCTGTAGTAGCCCTCCTTGCGGTAGTTCATGCCGACGAGTGTTTTGCCCGTGCCGATCTCGATTTCGCTGGTGGCGTAGAGATGCTGGAACCTTGCGTTGCTATTGCCCAGCGGCATGAAGTGCCAGCTGTCGCCCTCGTGCGTTGCCAGGACGGCAGGGATGGTGGAGGAAACCTGGGCGGTGACGGCACAGGTAGTGAGAGCAACTGCTACGAGGAGCGGGAAACGGGACATCTGGGTTCCTCCGGGTGATCGAAACTCTCTCCAGCAAGAGTGCTGGAGGGGTGTGCCGGGCACGATGAAGTCTACGAGGGGATTTCGAGCCGGCAGGGATCGTCGCGGTGTTGCGGTTGTCGATGCCTGGCACTTCGCTCCGGGGGCGGATTCATGCGGGTTGGAAGCGCCGATGCGGCGGAGTCTTCGGGAGCGCATCATGATCGCTTCTTCGATCTTCGCACGCGCCTGTCTCAGAATGACACTTTTGAGTCAGCCGTCTGCGGCAGGCGCGATGAATCTTCCCTTGCTCAGAGATCTTCGGGGAGTTTGTCGGGTACTTCGCCACCTCTTACCAGCACGAGGATCGCACCGTGGGGCACCACCAGATAATCAGTTTCCTCGAAGCTGATTTCGATGGCTGCCTTGCGGAAGAAGAGGGCGTAGTCGCCGATCTCGACCTGCATCGGCATGAAGCGAGGCATCCGGAAGGGTTCCTTCCAGGATTCCTGTTCCTCGTTCGGAGGGGGAAGCGGGGTTCCCGGGCCGAGTGCGACGACGGTGCCTCCTCGGACGTCTTCCTTCTCCATGACTCCTGGTGGCAAGAAGAGCCCGACCTTGGTGCGGTTCTGCTCTTCCTCCGGCTCGATCAGGATGCGGTCGCCGACAACCAGTAACTCTCTGCTGCCTTTCTTCATCATGCTCGCGCGGAGGAGTCTAACGTATATCCAGATCGTCGCGCCACAGGCATGAAGACGCGCGGGTGCAGTTCTTCCTTCCCCGTACCGATCGGCTCTGCTACGCGTGTAGGTGATGGGGGAATATCGACCCATTCCGCCGAGTTCTCGCGTGCACGCTGGTCCGTATGAGAAATATCCGGTGATCGAGTATCGGCGAACGTGGCAAGGAGGCGGAGATTGGCGTCGGAACGACTACAATCCTCGCATCGTGTATCGAATCTGGATGGTCCCCTTACTGCTGTCGACCCTCGCCGTGGGGCAGAAGGATCCTCACTACCACTGGCGATTCGATCGTGCGCACCTTGAGGCTGGTGTCTTCCGTCCATTGGCAGGCGAATTGCCTTTGAAGTCGTCGACTCTGCTGGGGGGCGAATCCCGGTTCGTGGGCAAGGATGATGGCGAGAGCCTGATCCGATGGGCAGAAGATCCCCTCCTGCAGCCACTCGCCTTGCTCGACTCGAAGCTCTTGCCGGCCAAGACAGTTTCCATTGAGGCCTGGGTAGCTGTCGATCGGGCGATGGCGTGGGGCGGGATCGTTTCTTGCCTGGAGGACAATGGGAGTTACGAGCGCGGATGGTTACT
>CAZIVO010000093.1:0-15125 GCA_964542765.1 uncultured candidatus Brocadiaceae bacterium
GTGCGGTTTTTTCCTGCTACGGCGATACTTCCCGTGCGGGTGCGCCTGATCGTAGACATCCCGTAGTCTCCCCATCGAGACGTGGGTGTAGATCTCGGTGGTCACGAGCCTCTCGTGCCCCAGCAGTTCTTGTACGGTGCGCAGGTCGGCACCCCGGTCGAGGAGGTGGGTGGCGAAGGAGTGGCGCAGGCCGTGTGGTGTGAGGCGAGTAGGGATCTCTGCACGTTTGGCGTGACGCTGCACAACTTCCAGGATCCAGCGAGACGACAAAGGCCCTCCGCGCCTGTTCAGAAAGAGAATCCCGGAGTCTTGGCGACGGTGCTCGGACAGGAGCGTTGCGCGGGATGAGAAGTGATCCTCGATCGCCTGTCGGGCCGCTGATCCGAGCATCGCCAGTCGTTCCTTGCGACCCTTGCCCAGGACGCGAACGGTCCCTTCATGAAGGTCTAGCGATGCTAGCGGGAGATTGGCCGCCTCGCTGACCCGGCAACCGGTTGAATACAGAAATTCGAGGATGGCCCGGTCTCGGGAACCAAAGAAGTCCTTGTCGAATTCCAGTGCGAGTAGTTGATCTATTTCATCCTCGGTCAAGAACCGTGGAATGCGAGAGGGGGTCTTGGGCCCCTTGACGAGTTTGGCCGGGTCCTCGGAAAGCCCTCGATGCTCTCGCAGGAACCGGAAGAAGGATCGGATCGCTGCGAGCTTGCGTTGTATGGTCGTAGCCTTCAGGCCGCGGTCCTGGAGATCTACGAGGTAGCGGCGGATCTGAAGTCGAGTGGGGGTGCCATTACCTCGCGGAAGCCAGGAGAGGAATGCTCGCAGGTCAGTTCCATATGCCCGCAGCGTGTTCGGCGACATGTGGCGCACCTGCGCCAAGTGGCGCAGGAAGTTCTGCTGCTCTTTTCCCAGTGAGTGCCCCATCGCCTGACCGCACGATGGTTATACCGATCCAGACAGGTATCCGACAGGTTTGGTTTTGCCGGGATGAAACGGTCAGTTGCGGCTGACGGGAGCGACCCTGCCGATGTTACCGGGTTGACGGGATGGCGAGACGACTTTTGCATTCTTCAATTGAAGGCTCAGGAGTGGGTCAGCGGCCAGTCGTGCCACGGTTTTGTTCCGATCCTTGGCCAGCGTGTTCAGCATCGCAATGGCGCGATTGCCATAGAGGTCGACGATGTTTTGCAGGAGCCGTTGATGAAATTCCTTTGGGCCCTTGACCGATCTCATCAAGAAGCCAGCATCCTCGGGCCTGGCGAGGGCAAAAGCGGTGCGGGTCCGATGGAAGGCAGATTCGTTCCGCCGCGCTGAGCTGGAGAATTTCGACAGCAACGACTTTTGTGAAGATGTCTGTCGCTTGACGCTCTTGCACATCGGTTTTGCCTTCTGGATCGCGATGCTGATCTGGCTGGCACTGCATTCATAGGTGTGATGCCATGCTACGGTGCCGTTTGGATAGAGGAGAATGTACTGAGGGGCGATGATCGACCGGAGTTCACCGAAAAGCCATTTGCGGGCGGCCATCTCCGTGGCCTTGTGTTGTTCGCAGGTCAGATGGCCAAACCGGTGGCATGGAGCATGACCACTGTCATGGTCGTATCGAGAAGCGATGACGGGCACGACATTGGTGAGTGCGCGAAGGAACTTGGTGTTACGAAAGATGCTTTCGACGGCTCGGTCGTTGGCCGCTTCATCATCCATATTGAAGCAGACGAGTAGCAGCTTGTTTCCCTGAGCTGCTTCGATCCGTGCTGCCGTGAAATCACTGCGCCATTCGGGCGAGGCGCTGGCCTTATGCTGCGCCTTGCTTGTTTCGGCGACTGAACCAAGAGCTATCAGGCTGATCACGCTGATTTGTGCAAGGCGATGAAAATGACATAAGCCGAGAGTTGGCATGAGTATCTCCTCGAGCTCCACCGAGATGGTCTTCGCGGACAGGGTATTGGCGGTAGCCGTACTGGTTTGGCGACCACTGATGATGAAGCGCAGGGAATGAGGCGGTCGTTACTCGAAATCTGCCAGAATTCGAGGATCCGCTAGGCCAAGGCGCTCAGGAGTTGCTGGAGGCGCCCGATCGGATGGTCGCCCATGTGCCCGATTCGGAAGGTTTCACCCTTTAGCTTGCCGTAGCCATTTCCGAGGACGAATCCGGCTTGTGCGGCTCGGTCGATCAAGTCCGGTACAGCGTGACCTGAGTTGCGCAGACAGCTGACAGTGGGTGAGCGGTAAGGCTCTTCGGGCAGGAAGGAGAATCCTTTCTGCGCGGCCCAGGCTGTGACGGCACTGCGCATGTCGAGGTGTCGTTGCCAGCGGTTGCTGAGCCCTTCTTTTGCGATGCGGTCGAGTTGGTGGGATAGTGCGAACACCAATGGCACACAAGGAGTGGCGACCGTGCGGCCGGCAGCCAGCCCCTTGCTGAGGCGCTCGAAGTCGAGCATGAATCCACGATCTGGCATGCCGCTGGCTCGCTCGATGGCGCGCTCGGAGATGGCGAAGACGCATAGACCTGGCGGCAATGCCAGGCACTTCTGAGTCCCTGCGAAGGCCAGATCGAGCCCCCATTCGTCAAATCGAAGTTCTGCTCCACCGAGGCCGGAGACGGTATCCACGAGGATCAGCGTCTCCGGGGAGGCATCGCGAACTGAGCGCGCGATCTCCGACAGAGGGTTGCAAACTCCGGTAGAGGTTTCGTTGTGGGTGACGGCTACCGCATCGAAGTGAGTTTCCTTGAGCTTGTCATGCAAGAGTTCGGGAAGGTTCGGTTGACCCCAGTCGACAGATATGGATTCCACCTGACGTCCGCAGCTGGCGCTGACGATCGCCCACCGCTCACCGAACGCGCCAGAGGTCAGGTGGAGGATGCGTTTTCGCACGAGGTTCCGCACACCTGCATCCATCAGCGCCGTTGCCGGACAGTTTTCGAAGAGAGCGTGAGCATCGGTGAGAAAAAGCCCCTTGAGCTTGTCGCAGACGGCTTGAACTTTTTCGACGAAGGCCGGGCTGCGGTGGCCGATCAGTGGCATCGCCATGATCTCGCGAAGTTCTGCGTCTACTTCGACGGGGCCTGGAATGAAGAGGATCTTGTCATCCATGAACGTCAACTCTCAGTCATCAAGGAGCAATGGAGCGAAGCGTGGATCGTCACCGAGAGCACCTTTTTCGTCATCATCGAGGGCGATGTCCAGCAAGCAACGGAGATCAGGGCGATCGAGAAAGATATCAGCCCCCTCACGCACCGCAGTCCGCGCCTGTACACCGCCGAATCCGACGAGAAGATCGATAGCCGGTCGAGTTTCGAGATCGGTGACGCCATCGCCAATGAAGACGGCCGGGCGTTGTGAGGAGTTGCGCATGACTGTCAGCTTGCCGCCGTTTTGCCACAGGGGAGATTGTTGGTTGAATCCCTGATAGGAACCATCTTCGTTGAAGATGAGGGGCACGGCGTGCACGAGATCGTTACCGATGCCAATTTCTGCAGCCAGGACCCTCACGGCTTGTTCGATTCCGCCGCTGACGATTCCCACGATCTTGCCGAGATGGTGCAAGGCAGCGACGACTTCCTTTGTCCATGGCAGCATCCGTTCGACGTAGAGCTGGCCGATCTTGTCGATCTCGGTTTGGTGCGGAGCCAGGAGTTCGAGGCGAGTCGGATAGATTTCTTCCAGCGAGATTTCGCCCTCCATCGCCCGCGTGGTCAGGCTTTCGATTTCCGCTCGCACATCTTCGTCGCGCCAGCGACAGAGTTCGTCGACACCTTCTATGGAAGAGAGCGTGGAGTCGCAGTCGAACCAGAAGGAAAGGAAAGGGGGCGAGGTCATGGTTCCATGTTCGAATGTTCCATGGCGTTCCTCACAACCTGACGCGGTGGGCTTGTTCGATACCGTCCACTTGCTGCAGCACCTCGAGTGTTTCTTGAGTCAGGGTTCCTGCGAGGTTCCAGATGGCGATGGCGGAACCTTCGCCCTCGGTTCGGGATCCCAGTTGCAGTCGCTCGACGTTGATGTCGTTTTCACCGAGGACCGTTCCGATACGGCCGGCTACACCGGGGCGGTCGCGATGGAAGGTGACGAGCAGAGGGCCTTCGGGGATGGCGTCGAGCATGAATTCATCAAATTCCACCATGCGTACGTGGCGGTTGCCCAGCACCGTACCGCTCACGAAGTGGTGGACCCCATCGATGACTGCCTCGACTCGGATGAGATTGAGGAAGTCTTTTTTGAGCGTGGAAGATTCTGTGTGGATACGGACGCCCATGTTTTCAGCGACCCGGGTTGCGTTCACGGGGGTGACGGGGATGTCTGCCCGGTTCTGCATGGCACCGACCTGCATCGCCACGGTCAGAGGTTCTGCACAGGACTCCGGCAGGCTGCCTTGCAGCGTCAGTCGTAGCGATTCGATTTTCCCTTCATGGATCTGTGCCAGGAACGCGGTCAGATTGCGCGCGAGAGTGAGGTAGGGTTCGACCTGCATGGCTTCGCTCGGAGCGATGCGCGGCACATTCACGCCATTGAGTGTGATGCCACGCTTGAGGCAGGTGATGATCTGCTTGGCCATGTCGAGGGAGACGTTCCGCTTGGCTTCTGCGGTGCTGGCACCAAGATGAGGGGTGAGCACGACATTCGGAAATTTACGGAGAGGATGTGCTTCGCCCAGAGGTTCTTCTTCATACACGTCCAGCGCGGCGCCAGCGAGATGTCCGGATTCGAGCACATCGCAAAGGGCTGATTCGTCGACGATGCCTCCGCGTGCTGCGTGGATCAGATAGGCTCCTGGCTTCATCGATTGAAGGCGCTGGGCGTTCAGGAGATGTCGTGTCTGATCGGACAGAGGGACATGCACGGTCACAAAATCGCTGCAACCCAAAAGATCGTCGAGGTCCATGAGTTGCACGCCGATGGGTGCCTGCTCTTCACTGACATAGGGATCGTATGCAACTACCTTCATGCACAGGCCCTTTCCTCGTTCGGCAACCACCCTGCCGATCCGGCCGAGACCGATGATGCCGAAGGTTTTGCCACTGATTTCGCTACCGGTCAGTCCGCTTTTTTCCCAGCGTCCCTGTTTCATTGAACTGTCTGCTGCCGGGATGCGACGCGCCAGACTCATGAGGAGTGCCAGAGCATGTTCGCCAGTGGTGACCGCCCCGGCTTCGGGAGTGTTCATGACAACGATCCCACGCTCGGTGGCAGCCTCGAGATCGACGTTGTCGATGCCGATTCCCGCGCGGCCGATGACGGCCAGATTTTCTGCCAGATCGAGACTGCGAGCGGTCACCTTGGTGGCCGAGCGTACGACCAGGGCATGGAAAGGGGGGAGGGTGTCACGCAGAGTGGCTTCGTCCATGCCCTTCTTGACGACCACCTCTCCTGCTTGATTGAGGAGTTGCATACCCTCGGCAGAGAGTTCGTCGGCGACGAGAATGCGGTAGGAACTCATCGCGCACCCTTGCCGAAGATGACGACGCCGACAGTGCGGAGAATGATATTGATGTCGAAGAGGATGCTCATGTTCTTGAGGTAATAGAGGTCGAACCGAAGTTTCTCGACAGCGTCATCGACGGATGCTCCATAGTGGTGGTTGACCTGTGCCCAACCGGTGATTCCTGGCTTGACGGCCAAGCGTAGAGGGTAGAAGGGGATTTCACGCGAGAGTTCCTTCACGAAGAAAGGTCGCTCGGGCCTGGGGCCCACAAAGGACATCTGGCCGGCCAGGACATTGATCATCTGAGGAATTTCGTCGATCCGGGTCAGTCGGAGCAGGCGGCCGACTCGGGTCACGCGGTCATCGTTGATTTGGGCCCAGACAGGTCCTGATCGGGCTTCAGCGTCGACTCGCATCGTGCGGAACTTGAGGACGTTGAAGGTCGCACCCTCTTGGCCAACCCGGGGTTGGCGGAAGAAGATAGGCCCCTTGCTATCGAGTCGGATAGCGAGGACCCCGAGGAGGCAGATGGGTGCGGAGAGGATCAGGCCCGCTAAGGAAGCTATGATATCGATGATGCGTTTACAGGCGATGGTCAGGGGCGGCTTCGAGAAGCCTGTCCCGAAGATCAGGTAAGAGGGTCGGAGGCTCTCGATGGCGATCTTGCCGGCGATGCGCTCGTACATCTCTTCCCGCTCCTCGACCCGAATCCCGGCCATGCGGCCCTCCAGAAGTCCGGTAACCGGCAGGGTCCCACGTCGTTCCTCGAAAGCGACGACGATGCGGGCCGCACGCATCTCTTGAGCGATGTCGGCGAGTTTGTTCGTGGGGCCAAGGATATTTATATGTGCCGGCGCCTGCGGGGGGCTTGTGCCATCACCGACGAGTCCCACGACTTCGAAACCAGAAATAGGGCTTTCGTGGATCATTTCAGCGATCGATTGAGCCTGCTTTCCGGTTCCAAGAATCAGAACGCGCTCGCCGGTTGCCCACTTGTAGAAGAACCAGTGGAAGCCCCATCGCCAGGCGTAAATTGCGATGAAACAGATTCCGATCAGCAACAGGAGTTTCCAGGTGCGATTCGATCCCTGGATTCCTGGAAAGTAGAAGAGTCCCGGCAAGATGAAGACCAGGATGGCCAGCATGACCAGGGCATAACCCGCCGAATGCATGAGTCGATTGGGTAGCTCGCGCCGGTGCTGAGAGACCTTCCAGTCGTAGAGATCGTTGTAAGACAAGCAGGCCTGGCAGAGGATCGCGATGGTCAGGCAAGACAGGAGGGTGCGCCAGAAGCCGGGTTCATGAGGGTTGATTTCCGAGATGCCCGAAGCGAAGGGCGAGAAGGAGGTCCCGATGAGCAGAATGGCTGACAAGATGAGTGTTTCGGAAGTGATCAGGAGCAGCTTCCGGCGGGGGATGATCTGTTCGGTCAGCGTTGGCATGGAGATGCAATCACGGGAGAAGGGGATCGCGCGTCTGTCCCATTCATAATCCATCGACCCAGGGTTTGCCGAAGCTTCATTCTCATCGGGCTTTTGTGGGTAAAAACTCTTGACCGGGCCAGTGGCGCAGTTTTGCGGACTGCCCGCCCGGCAGGTTCACGGCCACGATATCGATACGGAGTTTCCGTGGACGCGGTCGCAGATGAGGAGCCAGCAGGATCAGAGCCCTGCGCAGGCGCCGTACGAGGTCGGGATTTACGGTTCGTTCGGGTGCTGGGTGCCGGCGGCGCGTCTTCACCTCGACGGCGACCCATAGCCGTCCTCGCCGCATCAAGAGGTCTATTTCTACTGTTTTCGTAAGCAACCGCCGGGCTTCGCAGGAGAACCCCTTCTCTTCGAGGTAGCGGGCTGCGAGGGCCTCGCCGTAAAGGCCGAGTTCATGAGGATTGAAGGCGGCGCCGCGACGGTCCTCAGCCGGACTTTTCCTGCGCCGGGTCACCCAGAACTCGGCCGACATTGGCGCGGTCGAGGACCAACTTGACCTTGTTGTCGCTGTCGACCCGCAGGGTGATGGTCTTGTCGTTGAGGTTGGTGATGACTCCGTGGATGCCGCCGGAAGTGACGACCTTGTCGCCCTTCTTGATGCCTTCGATCATGGCCCGGCGTTGCTTTTCCTGTTTCTGCTGAGGTCGGATCAGCATGAAGTAGAAGATCGCGATCATCGGCAGGAAGATCCACAGATTGTCCATGCAACCGGCGAAGGGGTCGGGGCGCTGCCCAGGGGTCGCCTGTGGGCCCGACGGCGAGCCCTCCTGCTGCGTCGTGCTGGTGACCTCGTCGCGTGAGCGAGGGGCTATTTCGCCTTGCTGAGCTTTTCCTTGGCCCTGCTGGGCGTCTTGGAATTCGGGTCGAAGAACCAGATGGTAAGTCTTGGCCATGAGTTTGATCAGGCTGATGATTCAGGGTTCGATGTGTGGGGGCGGAGCAGGATAGAATCCTGCGACTCATTGTCCAGAAGACCCGACAATTCCCGATGACCGATCCTAATAACTCCGAGCGTGTCCTGGTTGCCATGTCCGGTGGCGTCGATAGCAGCGTTGCTGCTCTCTTGTTGCAGGAAGAGGGTTTCGATGTGGTCGGAGTCTTCATGAGGAATGGTGTCGAGGGCGCCGAGACTGCCTCTAAACGATCGTGCTGCTCGGCTTCCGATTCTCGGGATGCCGCGCTGGTGGCGGATCGGCTCGGCATCCCGTTCTATTCCGTGGACTATTCAGCTGAGTTTTCCAAGTTGATCGATCGATTCGTCGAGGAATACCGGCGTGGCCGCACGCCGAACCCCTGCGTGCTGTGCAACCAGGACCTGAAATTCGGTCATCTTTTCTCTTTGGCGGACGACCTCGGTGCCGGAGTTGTGGCCACGGGGCACTATGCCAGGGCCGAGGAAGGCCGCCTGATGTGCGCTCGCGATGAGGACAAGGACCAGACGTATTACCTGTTCGGCGTTGATCGTAAGGCGCTCCCTCGCATTCTGTTTCCGCTCGGGTCCCTCACCAAGGCGGAGGTCCGTGATCATGCCCGGCGAGCCGGGCTGACGACGGCGGATAAGGATGAGTCCATGGAGATCTGCTTTGCTCCCAGTGGTGATTACAGGGATGTTCTGGCGCGGCGTGGGGGTGGTGGCAAGCCGGGCGTCTTCGTCGATGAGGAGGGTTCGATCCTCGGCGAGCATGATGGTGTCGATGGTTTCACCATTGGCCAGAGGCGTGGTTTGCCGGCCATGGGGTCGCCGCGCTACGTCAAGGAGATCGATTCCGAGAGCGGCCAGGTGGTGGTCTGCTCGCGCAGTGGTCTGCTCAAGACGGTCGCTACGGTCCGCGAGATCAACTGGCTCGTTGGAGCTCTCGTTGATGCGGCGCAGGTCAAGATCCGTGCCCGTTCACCCGCCGTGCCCGCCACTTTCGAGCCGCTGGCCACAGACCCTGACCGCGGTATGCGAATCACCTTCGACGAACCCATCGCCGCCATCACCCCGGGACAGGCCGCCGTCTTTTATGACGGCGACCGAGTCCTCGGGGGTGGCTGGATCAGCTAAAAACCCTGCGCGGGGCCTGAAAAACCCTGCGCGGGGGGTGGCTAATCGACGACGGCGCCCTTGAGCGCCCGGCCGGCACGAAAGCCGACCGTCTTGCTCGCGGGGACGAGCATGGTCTCGCCGGTCCGCGGATTGCGGCAGGTGCGTTGCGCGCGGTCCTTGACCTGGAAGGTCCCGAAACCCACGAGCTGCACCGCCTGGTCATCCTGTAGCCCTCCACTAATCGAGGTGAGCACAGAGTTTACAGCTCTCTCGGCATGTGCTTTCGAGCAATCTTGGCCGAGATGCTTTTGGACGGCATCGATGAGATCCGCCTTGTTCATGACTCCTCCTATGACGTTTTGTCGTGTCCTACACGCCTAACCGCCCGGTCAGGCCTAACCGGGCCTGATTCTAGGGGTTTGCCCTGCCTCGGGACAAGTACGGTTCACGCGCCAAAGCAGGTTCGTCAGGAAATTCCTGATCGGGGACGAATTGTGGCCTCTCCCCTCAAGGGCTGGAGCCGGTTCCGCCGATAACACCGAGGAGGTCGGCAAGCCCTGCTGACCGAGCAACTTTCCATGATGGAGTTCCGGCGATGAGGCATGATCTTCCGATGAGCTTGGTGTTGATTTCTCTGGCGGCGTGCAGCACCACGCCTGTCGAGACTTCTCCTTTTCTTGCTCCCAATGACCTGATGGGTCAAGAAATCGAGAATCGCATCGAGCAGATTCCCTATCTGCATAGAGAGCAGCTCTACGACAACATGATCTGGCTATCCAAGCTCGGTGAGCAGGGGATCGGATCTTTGCTCGGCGGTTTGCAGCACAGCACTCCCAAGGTTCGCTCTAGTTGTGCCTGGATTCTGGGCCGCATCGGCGACCGCCGGACGATCTCGTATCTCCAGGCCATGGCTGATGACGAGAACGAAGTTGTGCGCCTGGAGACGGCGCGATCGCTGGTTCTGATGGGGGATGTCACGCGTTCGCCCATCTTGATCGAGGGCCTGGATTCGCCCAAGGTCCAGGTTCGCTATCTCTGCCACGAAGCCTTGAAAGAGGTTGCGGCCAGGGATTTTGGTTACGACCACCTCAGCGAGGACCCGCAAGAGCGCCGCAAGGCCGTTCTGGGATGGCGCCAGTGGTGGAGTCAGCAGACAGCGGACCCTTGGTTTGCATCGCAATATGCTCAGGAGAATGGTCTGACAGATTTGATTTCGCCGGATGTGGCTCCCCTGACACCGCCGCCCGCAGCGCCTGGAATGGAAACGCGGCGGCCGGTCGGAACCGAGAGTGAGGCCTCAGGCATGACCGCTACCGGTACAGGTGAGTTTCGCGGGATGGGGTCAAAGGCTGGTGGGGCTCCGCAAGGCCATCCGAAGGCGCGAACCGATCATCCCGCGCCCATCGGGCCGTCCATGCGAGGCTCGGGGTCCTGAGTGCGGGAGCCTCCACAACCCTGAAAAGGGTGCCAGACCTCGCTGTTCCGAGGGTTCTGCGGGGGTTACTTCTCGGTCCTGGACGCTAGACTAGTCCGTGGGCCATCCTTCGTGGTCCCTGCCAAGTCGGTTTAACTATCCACGGATCGCACATGAAGAAGTCCTCATCCGCAGGCTTCACCCTCATCGAACTCCTGGTCGTCATCTCGATCATCGGCATCCTGGCTGTGGCCTTGTTGCCCAATGTGATCGGTGCCACGACGAGCGCTCAGAAAGCGGCCGATCGAGCCAATCTGACGTGGCATTTCCAGCAACTCACCGAGACCAAGCGGCGGATTGTTGGCGGCAACGCTCGCTGGCTCAAGGACGGTGGTCACCGGTTCGTCTTGACACCCTGGATCCACAACGTGGTGGACAAGACTCCGGAGAATCGCGATCGGTATTTCCAGCCCGGTCAGGAAGACGATCCCGTCTGGCAAGAGCTCAAGGATTTCGATGCTCGCGAAATTTGGCGGAGTGAGGACGAACTCACCAGCGGTGATACCCACTACGCAGGTCGCAGTGCGGAGAAGTATCGCGGTATGTGGCGCTCGGGCAATGAGCCCTTGATGGCGAATGACAACGAGGGCATTCGCGCTTACGAGGATGGAACCATTCACGTTCTCATGGCGAGTGGCTCTGTCCGTGAATTAACGCCGGCGGGGGGACTCAAGGAATATTGGGAAGGTGATGATGATGATGATGCCTACATCTTCCCGGTGGGTCCGAACTCCCCGCACCCCGATCTCAGCAAGCTTGAGAAGTAGCGCCGTCCCGGTTCGGTCTCAGTTCTGGTCGTTGCCGCCGAACCTTTGCCGGTAGTAGATGAAGGTCATGAAGGTGCCGTAGTCGTCGTCGCCTTGCTCGTCGTAATCGACTTGGCGAAGAATCACACCAGCCTCACCGCCGTACCCGACGGCTACCGAGAGATCACTTCTCCAGTCGAGCAGGCCGATGTCGAAGCTGCCCGATGTGTCGGTGTAAGCTGCATCGAGTCGCCATCGAATCCGATCGGTGGGCGAGAACCCTATGCCGGCGATCACCGTGTGGGTTTGCCCATCGAAGCCGACGAAGGTTGGAACCGGATCGGGGTCCGGGTCGAAGTAGAAGTTCGTCAGGGTGCGTGAATCGATGTCGCTGAAGACGTAGCTGGTGTGCAAATCGAACGAATCACCGCTGTTCCAACTTCCGCTGATCCCGGCAGACGACGTTTCGTTTCGCATGCTTGAGATGTCATTGGCCCGGCGGCGGTGGCGGGCCCAAGCTTGTGCTTGCCAGCTATCGCGACGGTGCCGTAGCTGTAGTTCGGCGAGTCGGGATTCGTCCTCGACGATATCATGCAACTGGATACCGCTTTGGCCGAAGTTTCGCAGACTGGCTTCCAGCGTCCAGTGATCGTCCGGCCGGAAAGCTGCGCCAAGCAGGACTCCGTCGGTGCGGATTCGACCCGAGTGAAAATCGGCATTGTCAAGTTTGGGGACCGTGAGGTCTTCGTTTGACCAGCCATAGCCGGCGGTGAGATCGAGGTAGGGCTGTGGCCGTATGTCGAACTGGATAGAGCCTTCCAGTGATCGCTGCGTGGTTCGCTGGGTGCGGTTCGTGGTCTCGGTTGTGGTCGTGTTCAGTATCGGGAAGAAGATGACGTCGGTTTGTTCGATCTGCATCTCCTCGGCGTGATCGAGATAGCGGGTATCGACCAAGAGGCTGGCCCAGCTTGCGATCTCCATGGTTGCGCTCGTATCACAGATCCAGGTGTGCGCTTGCCCCGATGCTGCCGCGGTGGTGGTGGTATTGAAGGGGGTGGTGCTGTATCCGGTCTTCTTGCCGTCTGCGCTGATGGTTCGGTCGCGGTCGAGGTAGCGGCCGCTGTGCTCGATGCTGAAGGCGTCGAAGGATCGTGACAGGGACCAGCGCAGGCCTGGCCCGCTCAAGCGGCCGTGCGAGGTGAAATCCTCGCTCTGTGGGAAGGATGGATTGCTGGCGGGTCGACTGTAGCGCCAGCGGTTTCGGTCCTTGTCGTTTTCGTATTCCAGGGCCACCGTGAACCGCGTGTCCCATGCGGTTCCAGACAGGCCGAGTTCGCCTTCTTCGGCATCGAGTGATCGGGGGCTCTCGACATCATCGATGGTGTTGTTGCGGAGGTCACTGATTCGATTGGTGAGCCAGAAGCCCTCCTGCATGAAACGGGAGAAACCACCGAAGAACTCGAGGTTGTCTGTCAGTTCGATCGAGCTGGCGAAACTGGTCTCCTGGCTCTTTCGATCAACGCGATGGAAATTGCCCAGCGCGGAATAGCTGACCGCAGTTTTTTGAAACCCGGCTTCGGCTCGGTAGCGGCCATTCTTCTCGATCAGGCCGGTGACTTTCTGGTAGGGATCATCGATGTCGGTGGCGCTGATGCGGACAAGATCCATCCAAGCTCCTTTGCCCCGGGTGATTCCTTCCAGCTCGAGTTCCATCAGGCGAGGTCCTCGATCCAGATTGATATCCGTGTCGTAGCGGTTGCGCGATCCCCGCTTATCGAGGAACCGCCACCCGGCAGCGGCCATGGCCGACCAGTCCGTGCCCGCAATGTTGAGGTCAGGCACGAGCGTGGCCCCCTGGGTTTTCGGAGGCTTTTGCTCCTGCAAGGGTTTGCGCGTCCATGGGTGTGCCGTGGCAGTGGGGGCGAAGTTGCGGTCCTTGTGGCACGGCGTACAGGAAGAAGCGAGGACCGGAGTGGCTTTCGTCACTGTCAGTTTAGGGTCGATACGAGATGCTGCGTGCGCGCTCTGATCGCCGTGACAACTGGTGCAGGATGCGTGCTCGCTCTCGCGGTCGAGCAGGATGGCATGGGGACCCTGGAGGAGCCCGCGAGTGGGGCCAGGGTGGCAGGCTCGGCAGGTCGCGTCATCATCGTATCTCGCCGTAGTGCGGCTAGGCGCCGATATCTCTGGGCCCGCGATGGTGAGCATCGAGGTCAGAGCAGTCGCTGCCACGAAGAGTATGCCAGGCGTTTTCACCTGAATAGGAATCTATCGTGGTTGCTGCCGTGGATCTGCGTGTGGCAGTTGAGGCAGTTGGTGAAGACCGCGCCGATCGTCTGGTCGTGAAAGGACGGGAAGTCAGCGTGGCATTGCAGGCAGTTTTGCTGGGTCGAGTGTTGCTTGAGCATGCGGCGATTGGTGGCTCCGTGCGGAGAGTGGCAGGTCACGCAGCCATCGCTTCGTGATGCGTTATGCGCGAAGACGAAGGGACCTCGGTATTGCTTGTGGCACTCGACACAGCGCTGATGACGGAGTTCCAGGTCGCGGATCTTGGGTCGGGCGCTGTGGGGGTTGTGACAGTCGGTACAACCCATCCGGCCTTCCGGCACGGGATGGTGATGGGGCATTTTGAACTCGGCAGCTGCTTGCTGGTGGCAACTCGTGCAGCGACGCTGAGCATCTTCGCGGGTCTTGCCGATGCGGCCGGCTGGCGAATGGCATGTCAGGCAGGTGACCTCGTTTCGCTGGTGTTGACCGAGAGCAGCGTGGCGGAGGCTGTCATTCTTGCTGTGGCACTTGCCGCAGGCCTCCATCTGCTGTTGAGCGTTCGAATCGCGCATGCTCTTGACGAGTTCGACGCGTCCGCCGCTCTGGGCGTGTTCGCTGGCGCCGTCGTGGCATGCGCCACAGCCCACTGCGAGCGGAGTGTCGAGCCGGCCGAGCGATTCATGGTAGGTTCCGTGCAGAGATTTATGGGAGGTTCCGTGCAGGTGGGTTTCGTGCAGGACGTGGAAGGCCGGGGCGTGGCAAGATACGCAATCTCGGTTGGTGCCGCTCAACCGGGCATCGTTCTGCTGATTTCTGGCTTGCCACACTCTGAGGGTGGCTGCGAACGAGGGCGGTTCCGTCCCGTTTGGTTCCTGCGTAGCGGTATGGCTGTGGATCTGGTGACAGGTGAAGCAGGTGAGATCTTGCGAGAGGAGCGGATGAACCTTCGCGTGGCAGTTCCTGCAGGTTTGTTTGCCGTCGAAGGCCGTGTCGGGACGGGTGATCAGGCGCGACAGACCAAGGGTCGTGACGTGCAGTGAGCCGTTGCCGTGGCAGGTCTCGCAACCGGTCTCACTCGCTGGCAGCGCCATCTTTGCGTGACCGCTGTGCCGCAGGGTCTGATCACGGCCAGGATGGCATTTGACGCAGGTGGAGGCCCCCACGGGCTTTGCCGAACTCATGGTCTGTGCGTGGAGTGAGAAGGACAGGTCGGGATGCTGGATGGGCGGGATTTTCTCGTGCACGTTGTGGCAGTCGGTGCAGCCTTTGCCAGCGGTCAGGAAGCCCAGCGGATCGCCACCGTGGCCCCTGATCTGATCGGCGTGGCACTGGCCGCAGACGGCGATCTGGGCCTTGGGGGGCAGGGCCTCGGGGAGGGTGATCAGGCTTGGCTCATTGTCTTCATCGCGTCCGTGTTTGAAGCCGGGCCCGTGGCAGGTCTCACATCCCAGGAGTTGCTTTGCTGCCATGACCGAGGCGTGATGGCCCAGTCCGATGGCCTTGGCTTCGCCTTCGTGGCAGTCCTCACACTCCTCCTTGCCCAGGTATGTTCCCTGCCTGGGGAAGGGCGCTGTAGGATCTTGCGCCCCATGGTTTGTCTTCGCCCATTCGCCCAATGACACGAGCATGGTGAGAGCGGACAGACCAATCAGAAGTCTGTGGTGGAAGACTTGTACCATGGGTATGAAGCGAGGATAGAA
>CAZIVO010000094.1:0-8698 GCA_964542765.1 uncultured candidatus Brocadiaceae bacterium
CGGTCCGATGTGGATGGTTTGGCTTGATCGGTCTATGTGCAACCATCGTCTTCACGCTGATCTATTGTCTTGGCTATGCCATTCGGGTGGACTCCCTCCAGATGGCTCTCATGGCACTACTCAGCCCTCTCGCCGGCGCACTTCTCCAGTACATAGCCATCAGATTTTCCGATCAATGCGAGATGGTCGTGCGCAACACTCCGTCACGCATGAGTGGATCTCACCTGTTCGATGTGCTCGGGATAGCCTTTTTCCTTGGCGGTTTGGCCTTCTTGGGGAGCGGCTTCTATCTGCTAGTCAAGATAGGGTTCGAACCGAGTTCTTACTTCGGCATTCTCAGTGGCATGGCCTGTCTGGTCGCCTCTTGTGTCTACTTGAACTCATCTTTGATGAACATTGTCGTGGACAAGACTGCGACCGTTGGACAGGACGGCCTGACGATTCTCGGATCCTTCATCAAAGCAGCCATGGCTAGCATTCGGCTCATCTTCGGTGTCAGTGCCATGGCTGGCGGCCTCTTGGTCGCCATAGGTTCCGTCTGGTTTCTGTTCACTCCGGACCGAGACGCTATGGAGTGTTTCTCGGTTGGGCTGGCGACTACTCTTGTAGGAGGCCTCATGCCTCTTGCTGCCTACATCATTGCGAGCATCTACTACATCATAGTGGATGTACTCGACTCCATTATTCGCCTCGGTGACGGATCGAAAACCTGACGTTCGACGGGATCACTGTTGTAGTCAGCTACAGGGATTCAACAAACGAGCAGGCACTCTGCGCCGGAGCCATGTGAGAGTTGGGTTGGAGTTACAGCTACTCGATGGTTGGGTGCATTGAAGCTCGCCAGGTCTCGAAGAGGGCGCTCAGTTCCTTGACGCGGTCGTCATGCTGATCGGCGATGAATGGCAGTCATGATTTGGTGGGTTCGCGCTGGTCTGATGTTTTGGGCTTGGCGAGCTATTTCAGCATCACGCCGCAATAGCAGCTTGCTGGTGGGTTGATGTCGGCCCGCGCCCAGGCGCGCTTCAGCCTGGGTTGAAGTGTCGCCGCCTCCTCGACTTTGCCCGACTTCGAGAGGGATTGGTGAAGGCCCAAGAGACTCCAAGCATTTTCGGGGTGCTTCTCGAGGTCCTCTCGGTAGCTCGCCTCTGCTCCGAGGGCGTCTCCACTCGCGAGCTGGATAGCTCCGAGGGCGTGACGGATCGGGATCATCCACGGAGGTGGCTCCGTGTAGATGAGCTTGTGTTCGCTCGCACATGTCTCGATCAACATCGCGATTGCTTTCTTCGCGTCTCCTTCGCGCCAGTAAATTTCGGCCTCTGCGACTCTGCGGGCCAGACTGAAGACGGTCTGGCAGGGGTTGAAGGCGATGGTCCACTCCTCGGGAGTCTCCGCTGCTGCGAGGTCGAAGAGAGAGAGTTCTTGGCGGGCTTCATCTGTACGGCCGAGGTTCGCCAGAGCGACTGTCCGAGAATACCTTCGCAGAGTACGGCTTGCCTTGCGGAACTCCGCGTAATCTGGATAGGCCAAGATCTCCTCCCACATCCCGAAACGGATGTAGACGTGGAGCCGGAGGGCGTTCATCCCATCCATGTAGGATGCGAAGGACTCGATTATCGAGTCCGGGATGAGTTCCTCGAGCTGCTCGACGTATTTCAATGCCAGATCTTTGCGCCCCTCCATCATCCCGGCGAAGGTGACGAATTGGATGTTGTGTGCGAAGTAGTTCAGGTAGAAGGTCGGCTTCTCGTATTCCGAGAAGTACGCCTTGTCCAGTCTGACGGCTTTCCGGTTGACCCTGACGGCGTCCTTGTAGCGGCCAACGTTCACGTAAATGTGAGAGGGCATGTGTACGAGGTGGCCGCTTCCCGGAACGAGCTTTCCGAGTCGATCGGCAGAGGCGATTCCGCGCTCGGCCCGGCCAGAGGACTCGACCATATGGATGTAGAAGTGATGGGCCCCGGGGTGCTCCGGGTTCAGTTCAATGCAGCGTTCCAGGAGAGAGACGATCTCTTCTGACCTCTTGATCGGAGCATAGTCATTCGTCCAGTAATTCCAGGGCTGCAGCAGCATGAGAGACTCGGCATAGAGAACCCCAACGTCCGCATCCCGGGGTGAATTCTTCCAGAGATCTCCCATCGATTTCGAGTAGGCCTCATCAAGATGGGAGCGCTCCTTCGGATCAGGAGCCGGGACGACCGTCCGCTTCGCTTCAGCAGCGATGAGGGCCTGCTCCAGGGGGGTCGAAAGATGGGCGAGTCGCTGCGCCTCTCCCAGAGCGGCCTTTGCCCGGAGCGCCTCGCTGGAGGAAACCGCCGGGTTGTTGATGTCGATGCTGTAGATGTGAGCCAGTCCCCACCAGGCCATGGGGCACTCCGGAGAAGCCAATGCGGCGCGGGCATAGCAAGCCGCTGCCTGATCCTGATTGAAGCCGTAAGTGTAGCGGATGCCTTGGTCGAACCATGCTTGCGCCTCTTCCGATGCGCCGCTGACTTGACGGCCGTAAGCGCCGATGGGTGGTACTTCGAGGGCTCCCTGCGCGACCAGTTCAGCGACCTCGAGAGGATTCGGGACCTCTTCCTGATTTGTGGAGACTGTGCAGCAGGCTTGGAGGAGAGGGAGAGAGACGGCGAGGATCAGACGCTTCATGGGGGAGGCCTCCTGAGTTCGGGAGAGCGAAGGATCCTACCCACACTCCGTATTCTAGCCAGATGAGACTTGCAGAGGGGGACCCTGCTGGATCTGAACCAACGCCCCGAACCTCGTGCATCTCATGGCCGGATGCGTATCCTTTCGAGCAGCCATGCACAAAAAACTTCGCTCACTGTCCCTCTTCGCAGTTGTCTGCGCCGCACTGACACCCCTTGCCACGCAAGATGACGACCTCCGGAAGGCGTTTGTCGATGGTGATGGGTGGACACCGCTCACGCTTCAGGACTTCATCAACGTCAATGGTACGGCCGACACATGGACCGAGAAGGACGGAATGATTGTGTGTAGCGGTAAGCCCAACGGCGGCGCGCGCACGAAGAAGATGTTGACCAACTTCGAGATGGTTCTCGAATGGAGGCACCACAAACATGGTGGTAATGCTGGCGTGTTTGTCTGGTGCCCCGAATCTGCATTTACGGATCTCCCCCCCGGCAAGCTACCGCGCAGCGGCATCGAGGTGCAGGTGCTTGACCTTGGCTACGAAGAGAACTGGCTGAAATCCAAAGGCAAGCACTCCAATTGGTTCACCAGCCACGGCGATGTCTTTCCCGTTGGCAGTTCCAAGATGACCGCGTTCACGCCCGAGATCACTTACAAGGATGATGCGGGCAAGGCATACAAGGTTGGCAACCCAAAGAGCCGGCGCAGTTTCCCCACCGAGCGGAGAACCTTGGCTGCCGGCCAGTGGAACCACTACTACATCCGCGCCATCAACGGCGAAGTGCGACTGTGGGTGAATGGCAAGGAAGTGACAGGCGGCAACAACTGTCAGCCAGCCACCGGTTACCTCGCGCTCGAGTCGGAAGGATCGCTCGTTGAGTATCGCAACCTGATGCTGCGCGAACTGCCCTGATCTGGCTCAAGCGCTTTCGTCGGGCGTGCTGCCCTCGCCAGATACCTTCGGCCACTCTGTGCTATCATCCACCGTGGACGAGCGTCCGAGTCCCGGTAAGGGGCCTTCTCTCGGTAAGTATCCCCCCGCCAGGAATCCCCCAGCTATGCAATTCGCAAAACCCATTCTCGGGGTGTGCAGCCTGCTCAGCGCCAGTCTGCTCAGCGCCGACCTCACCGGCCAGACCACGATCGTCTCGCCGGCCGCTTATACCAACAAGGAGGGACCACTCGGTTTTACCGTTCCTTTCTCCTACGGTCGCGGGCGCTACCAGCAAGTTCATGGCGACTTGCGTAAGCAGCCGGGAGCCATCCGCGGACTGGCTTGGCGCCGCGATGGACATTACGGAACCAATACCTCCATGGCCGCACGCAGCCTCGAAGTCGAGGTTTGGATCGGCGAGGGGGATTTCACTTTGTTCGGCACCACCTTCGACAAAAATTACGCGGCTCCGCCCACGCAGATCGTCGCCAAACAGAAGTTCAACTTCCCCGACTGGTTCAAGCTGCCGGCAACAACGCCGGCTCCCTTCAATGCGAGCATTCCCTTCACCAAGGTTGGCGTCTACACCGGCAAGTACGACTTTATCTGGGAACTGAAGATCCATTCGATGACTCCCACCAGCATGTACTATTCCGACTATGCCGGCGGACGACCGGGCAGCTTCTATGGCAGCTATCGGCGGCTTGGCGTCGGCTGTAAGACTGGCTTGGGTGGACCTGATGGCATGCGCTTGACCTGCTCCGTTTATGCCGTCGGAAGTGCACAACTCAATTTGTCCCTCTACGGATCCTACGGTGTGCCCAGCGCGCCCAGTGCAATCCTCATCGGCGTCGCCAATCTCAATTTGCAAATCCCCGGATTGTGCACCCGACTCTATCCCCACCCCGTAATCACACTCAACCGCACGGCCTCGTCCACCGGGTCCGTCAGCGGTGGTAGACTCGCCATCTGGCCCTACAATCCAATCTACAAGGGCTCCAAGTTCTATGCGCAAGTGGCCTCCCTCGACGCGAGCCAGAAGGGTCTCCCGGTCGCCGCATCCAACGGCATCGAGGCCGAACTACCGGGACTGGATCCGATCAAGCTCTCCAACATCAACTACCGAGGCGGCCCAAACGGCTCCGCCGGGAGTCTTTATGTGGGTGCTGGTCTGGTGACGCGCATCACGCGCTGATCGGGCGATTGAACCGGGCAAGGTTGAGTGGTTACTTGCCGCGGCGATCGGTGGTGGTGGCCCCCTTGATCTCCGGGGACTTGTAGGACTTCTTGATCAGTTTCTTGAGCGTGGGGATATGGATGCCCTCAAGTTTCTTGATGTAGAGACAGGACTTGCCGATCTTGTGCTTGCCCAGTTTTTCCAGCAGGGTGGTTTGGTTCTCCAATACGCAGTGCAGGTAGAGAACCAGATTTTGTTTGCGGGGAGAGAAGCCAACCGGGAACCAGTCTCCCTCGGTCGTCTTGCCCCGGTAGTGGAAAGTGCCAAAGCCGACGATTGATTTTCCCCACATGATGGCGGGCTCTCCGGTGAGTTCCTTCATCAGTTCCAGAACGGTCAGACAATCGGCATGCATCTGTTCGTCCGTGATGCTGGCAAGAAACTTGTCGACACGGGCATCGTTCTTTTGTGTTTTCATTTATGCATCGAACGGTTGAGGTTGACGAGCTTGTGGAAAATCCAAGAGTTGGGAGCTTCTTCATGGCTCAATAAACCCGCGCCCCGCGTTCTAGCCAGGTGAGAGTCGGTTTGAAGCGGGGCTACTTATTGGGCTTGCGCGGTGGATAGCGCTTCAGCTGGATCGGCTGCCAGCTCATGGAGCCATCGCCTCCGCGCATGCGCAGCTTGATATCAAGCTGGTCATCGTTGCGGACGAGGGTCAGGCCTGAGAAGCGGGCATCGTCTTTTTTCACCGATTCGTAGGCGAAACGAACGGAGCTCTGTTGGTCCTCCCAGGACACGAACTCCTTGGAGAAGTGTTTCACCTTGAGCGCGAAGCCCTCGGCATCGGGGCCGATGACCATGATCTCGTAGAAGACCACCTCACCGCCTCGTACCAGGCGAAACGTGCCCACCATCGTGCCTGCCAGTGGATGGCTCCAGATCTCTTCGCACGTTCCGCCGAAGCCTTCACCACGCCACTCGCCTGCGAGCCAGGCGAAGTCCTCGATCTTCGGGTTGGTCGCCGCGGGCTTGGCGTTCGTATCCTGATGAGGTGGCGAACTGGAGACGAACACAAGCAAGAGGGGGAGCGGGAGCAGCAGAGCGCGCAGCATGACGGTTCCTTTCAGGATCTGGGTGGCAGGGATCTTCCTGGCTTCAACAGAACAAAACGCGCCCCGCATTCTAGCCAGATGAGAGTTGGTTTGAAGCGGAAGCTGCCTGCCTGAGAGGGACGCGGTAGAATCGCAAGGCATGGAACGGGTTAGAGGTGTCGGCGGAGTGTTTCTTCGGGCCTAGGACAAGGAGAAGTTGCTTGAGTGGTATCGAGATCATCTCGGCATCGAGTTCGAAGAGTGGGGAGGGGTGGTGTTCAAATGGCAGAACGAGGAGTCGCCGCATCGTCCGGGATCGACGACATGGTCGATCTTTGACAGGGATACCGATTACTTTGGCCCGAAGACCAGCTCTTGCATGATCAATTACCGTGTCGAGAACCTCGACAAGATGCTTGATCAACTCCGCACCGCAGGAGTTGAAGTCGATGAGAAGGTGGAAGCTTCCGAGTATGGTCGGTTCGGTTGGGCCGTGGACCATGACGGCAACCGCATCGAACTCTGGGAGCCGCCAGAGGGCATGTAGTTCCCCTGGAAGAGGCGTCGCTATAGCGCTCACTCATCAGCCTTTGTCTCGGTCTGATTTGTGAGAGCGCTCCACATTCTAATAAGGTGAGAGTTGGTCGGAGAGGTGGTGCTTCTTGGGTAGGATGTGTCTCTCTGATTCGATCATCGATAAATCTGTGACCGGAGTTTGACCATGACCCCTGAGACATCTCTTTTCCTTCCTGCAATTCTCGGTGGGGTAGCGGTCTTTTTCATGTCCTTCCTCCTGCGAATGGTCGCCAGCTACCACTGGAAGGACTTTTCCCGCCTCCCCGACGAAGAATCGGTCATGGACGCACTTCGGTCCCAGAATGCCGGTGGCGGACAATTCTCCTTCCCTCACTGTGCGAATTTCGCACAGATGAAGGATGCCGCCTGGCAAGAGCACTACGCCAAAGGGCCAAAAGGAATCCTTTTCACCCTCCCTTCTGGCCCTGTTCCCATGGGGAAGGCTCTGCTGCAATCCTTCCTTTTCAACCTGGTGATTTCGCTCCTTGCTGCATGGGCAGTCACCCAGTTCATGGCACCCGATGCCGCGGCTTTCCAGGTGTGGTGCTTCGTTGCCATCCTTGGATTCCTGGCCTTTGGTGGAGCCAGTGTATGGGGGCCGATATGGAGGGGGACGGGCTGGCGCATTTGCCTTTTTGAACTCATGGACGGTGCTCTTTACGGAGCTGCGATGGGTCTGCCTTTCTACCTTCTCGTCTGAGTTGCAAGGTGTTGGAAGTCCATGGCGCACTCATCACCGCATCTCGTTGCCAGCATCTATAGCCAGGCCAATGTTGTTGCCGAGCTGGGCTGATTCTGCCGGGCGAAAACAGGCACTGCTTCATCAAGGGCGCTGAATTCCCTCCACCCTGGGTCGATGCGTGGTGACAGAGCGGCGGCTTTGTTTGGCGCAGGGGTTCAGCGGTCCACGAAGACGGTTTGTGTGGGGATTTCGGCTGGTGACGAGGAGGGGTAGGATGTGTGGTCCACCATGAGACGTAGCGCCCTCGTCATCCTCTCGTTTTTCCTGGCCGGCTTGGTCCCGGCGCAGCGTGGCGATCTCTACGACCTGGGCACCCTTCACCACTTCGAACTCACCTTCAAGCAACTCGACTGGTGGCAGCAGCTACGCGGGAACTACCAAACGAAGACCTACATCAAGGCGGATCTTAACTTCTCGGGTCGTCTCTATCGCGATGTTGGCGTTCGGTTTCGCGGCAACTCGACCTACCGTGGCCTGCCGCCCGGCTCGAAGAAAACCCCGTTCAAGATCAAGCTGGACGCCTTTGTCCCGGGACAGGATCTGCACGGATACGACACCCTGAACCTCAAGAACAACCTCGGCGATCCATCATTCGTCCGTGAGGTTCTGGGCCTCTCGATCTTTCGCCGCTACGGGCCGGCGCCGCGCGCCAACTACGTGACTCTTGCCATCAATGGCGAGGACTTCGGTCCATACATCAACATCCAGAAGATCAACAAGGATCTCCAGGAGCAAAATGGGTTCTCGCGCGATGGCAACCGTTACCAGGCAGAAAGGTCGGTGGCCGTTTCCAACGACTACAGCGCGCTGATCTGGCTCGGCAATGACCCGGCGGAGTATCAGAAGGGCTTCACACTCAAGACGTCACCCGTCAAGGATTCGTGGACGGACCTGATCCGGCTCTGTGACGTTCTGAACAACACTCCGATCGCGCAGTTGCCAGCGAAGTTGCCGGCCGTACTCGACATCGATGTCGCGCTGCGGATGCTCGCCGTTGGCAACGGGATGCTTTGGCTCGACAGCTACGAGGGGTATGGCTGCCGCAACTATTTCCTGCACCAGGACGCTCTGCATGGTCGCTTCGTTCTGATGCCGTGGGATGCGGATAGCAGCTTTGGCTTGTATCCGGACGGGTTGCCGGACGTCACCAAGGTCTCGCCGTTCCGCCACCAGTGGAACTGGAGGCGACCGCTGCTTTCCCGGTTACTGGCGATCCCCGCCTGGCACGCTCGTTACTGCGCGCATATCAGGACCTTCCTCGAGGAGGTCATGGACTGGCCACGGCTGGAGGTCCAGATTCGCGCGCTCCATGCGCTGATCGATCGCGCCAACCGCAAGGACCCCAAACGCCTCTATCCCCCGAGCATGCTCAAGGACAGCCTGACCAAGAGCCTGGATCTTGGGGGGACTCGGGTGCCTGGCCTCAAGCCCGTGGTCGAAGCGCGCCGTGCCTACCTGCTCGGTCGGCCCGAGTTCAGGGCGGCTGCTCCGCAACTCACGAATCTACAGCACGCACCCGCGGAGCC
>CAZIVO010000094.1:8798-14581 GCA_964542765.1 uncultured candidatus Brocadiaceae bacterium
TCTTCGGGCGGGGCGATGGCGTTCGCGCCGGCGACGGCCGGCTTCCGGCCGCCGAGATTTCGCATCGCCTATCCGCGTCGTATAACGCCGATCACGATCAACGAACTTCTGGCGAAGAACGTGACCGGCGTGAAGGACCAGGCCGGTGAGCGCGAGGATTGGATAGAACTGCACAACGCGTCATCGAGTCCGCTGGATATCGGTGGCCTCCATCTGACGGACGACATCGACCGACCCACCAAGTGGAGCTTCCCGAGGCAAACCGTGGCGTCCGGCGGCACGCTGCTGGTGTGGGCCGACGAGGATGGCAAGCAGGGCCCGTTGCATGCTAATTTCAAGCTGTCGGCGTCTTCTGGGGAAACCGTCACGGTGTTCGACCGCGATGGCAAGACGATCCTCGACCAGATTGTATTCGCTCCCCAGGCTGCGGACATCTCGCTCGGACGGATGATCGACGGCAAGGACCCATGGGTCACCTACGACGCGCCGTCGCCGCAGATGCTGAACGCGCCCCAGCGTTGCGGCACCCGGCGTTACTCGGCGCGGCCGGCGAGAGCGCACGTGATCGACCTCTCCCTGCTTGAAACGCCGAAGGTAGGGACAACCGTGACGTGGAAGGTGGCTGGTGGCCCTGCCCGTAAACGGCTCTGTCTGATGCTCACGGCATCTGGCGGTTACTCTGTGTTCGGCGACCTCGTGCTCCTTGTTGCGCCACCGATCATCGCCCCTGTTTTGCTCGCGACGGACGCCAATGGAGCGGTTGCGTTCAGGATCCGGCTACCGAACGACTCAGAACTCGTCGGTCTTGCGAGCTACTGGCAGGTGGCCGAGTTCGCCACCGCCAGCAACGCGCTCGAGGTCACGTTTTGTCGCTAGACGGTGGCAGATCCCGGCAGAGGATGTCGCCCTATTTCATGCCGAAGATCAGATCCTGTGCATTGCTCAGGGAGAAGTCTGCCTTGCCGCTGAAGTGAGCGGCCTGCGTGTAGAGCTTGAAGCCGGCGAGTGCGGACAGGTTGGGTATGGGAAAGGAGAAGCGGGCCACCGGTCCGGGCAGGAAGGGTAGTGGAAGAACATTTCCCGGCGGAGCTGAGAGGTCGATCAGCACCATGTAGCCGCGGATGGTGGGGAGCTTTGCGGGCGCGGTGTAGCCGAAGAGGGCGGCGTGCCGATATCCGGTGGACTGCAAGTCGACTGCTGCGGTGAATCGGCTGCCGAGGACGGGCAGGGTTGCTTTGTAGGTCTTGAGGTTGTTGCCGGCGTTACGCAGGCTGACACTCGCCAGGCTGTACCGGGTCGCCAGCTTCGGTCGCCAGTGTTCTATCGTGCAGCGCATCCGACGCACCTGCTCGCTGGTGAACCACCACATGCAGGCATCGTCGCTCTCCGACATGTAGTTGTGGACTGGGTCCGGAGTGCCGCAACTCGTGGCGTTTATCTTGCAGCCTTCGACGGCCTTCTGTTGCGGCTTGGTGTCGCAGATCAGATCACCAGTGGTGTAACAGGCGCTGGCGGACCCGCATTTGTTTTCCCAGACTTCCAGGAGACCGAAGTAGTGACCGACCTCATGGGTGCTCGTCTTGCCCATGTTGAAGATCTTGTTGGGAGCGTTGCGCCCGAAGGAGTTCCACAGGACGACAACGCGATCCTTCTTCTTGCCGACGAGATTGCCCCCTTGCGGGAGATCGGGGACATAACCCAGAGATCCACGGCCACCGGCGTTGTTGGTGTAGATGTTCATGTAGCGGTTGGTGTCCCAGGCCAGCGTGTTCCAGTATTTCCCCTTGTCGAGGAACCACTGGTCGTTCGTGCTGTAGGTGATGCCCTTGGTCGGTTTTCCGTTGGGATCACGAGTGGCGAGATGGAACTGGATCATCGAATCGAAACCCTTGCTGCCCGGGGTTCCTTGGATTGCCCGGAAATCTTCGTTGAGGATCTCTATCTGGCTCCTCACCATCGCTTCGGAAATATTGCCCTTGCCGGCGGTGTTCTTGATGACGTGGACGACCACCGGAACCTGATAGATGAAGCTCGGAGCGTAACGAGCCTTCGGGTTGGTCGATTTATAGCTGCAGTCGGTCGATGCGCTGGGACCGATCCGACCGAGGTCATGCGCCGGCGTGCAGCATCGTGGCGGGCGCGACAGTTGCGCCGCCGATTGCGCAGGCAAGGCGCTTGGTGTGGCAAGCGCAATGATGACGAGGAGGCTGAGCGAACGATGTCTATGAACTGGATTCATGATGATCGGTGGCATCGATGATGGGTTGAGCCGAGAAGGTTCCATGCTAAGAGATCTACGAGGACCTGGGAAGCGGCCCGCTCGGGTGGCGTGACCCCCTGTGAACTTCCGTTCGGCACCGGGTGCTACCTCCATCAGGCGGGCGCGAGCAAGCAAGATGAAAACAAGCGCAGCGGATCTTCAGGGTTTCAACAACACGCACCCGTATTCTAGCCAGGTGAGAGTTGGTCTGAAGCGGCCTCTGCCGGGAGCTTCATTCCGCAGGGGAATAGTCCCGGAGCATTTTCCGTAGCTCCAAGGAGTGGGCTTCTTCCTGGCCGATCATCGTGCGCGCGAATTCCTCCAGGTAGATACTGGCGTGTTCGGCGACTTCCAGGAGTTCCTTGTAGAGGCCCAGCGCCGTCAACTCGTGTGCCAGACTCTCTTCGAGGATGTTTTTGATCTTGTGCTGATGGGTTTCCTCTATATCGGCGATCAGCTGGCTCGGGTGCCCCTCAAGACCGGTGATCAACTCGCCCGCTTGCTGGGCATGGAGAAGAGACTCGGTCGCCTGCCCCTTCATGAAATCTACGATGGGGATCCGATAGGGTCCGGTCACCATCAGCGAGTAGTGTGTGTATCGAACTACGCCAGCGAGTTCGTACTCCATGATCCTGTTGAGGATTTCGCACGCGCGGCTGATGTCGAGATCTTTCATGGGTTTCCTGGACCGATGACTCTTTCAACCGTCTCTCTTTATCGTCTGCGGCACATAAAAGGAAGCACCTGTTGGCCATCGCATCAGGCAATGCTCAGGCAAGCGAGGCTGAGGAGAAGGGCCGGGCTTCGCGGCATGGTCACCCCGCATGCTAGCCAGGTGAAAGATGGTTTGAAGTGAGGGTTACTTCTTGGGAAGGTCAGCGAACTGCTCTCCTGCTTTGTAGGTGGTGGTGCGGCTCGCAGAATCGTCGCAAGTGGACCCGCCCGCACGTCAAATGCGCTTGAGACGATCGGCCTCGATTGTGTAATCGTGGTCGAGGTTGCCCGTGTTGCGGGTCGTTGCTGGCTCGAACAGCAATACCTGCGCGACGCCGTGCGCGACGGGCTTGTGCTCCACGCCGCGTGGCACGACGAGTAGTTCGCCTGCGCCCAACTCGACCACGCGGTCCCGCAGGCAGATGTCCACCCGGCCCTCCACGACCAAGAACATCTCGTCCTCGTGGTCATGGTGGTGCCACACATACTCACCCTCGAACTTCACCACCTTGACATGCTGACCATTCAACTCGGCTGCGATCTTGGGAACCCAGACATCATCGAATGTCGCGAACGTATCAGCCAAGTTGACCCTGTTCATATCGGCGGAGTATAGCACCATGGCCCACCGCGGAGGTTCTGCATGGCTTCAGTGGGAGGAGATTGCAGCACCCCGTATTTTAGCCCGGTGAGAGTTGGTTTGAAGTGAGGGTTACTTCTTGGGGGGCACGATCTTTTTGTAGAGTCCGTAGATCCCGCCGAATGTTTCGATGACGGGGACAGGCCGGCGATTCGCCGGCGCACGAGCCAGTACACGAAGAAGGCCGGAGCAAGATGCCCCGGCCCTCTTCGAGATTACCGCAGAGATCAACTCATTGGGTAAACTCCGTCACCAAGGCATAACCCTTTACAAGGGTGCCGGAGGTCGCATTCGGGAGGCCGTTGGCAAAAATACGCCAGATCGGCGGCGGCGGCGGCAGGGGGGGCTTGATGGCCGAACTGACACCATTCGAAAGAGTCACCCCGGTCGGGGCCTTCGGATCCAGCGACGCTCCCTGATGGAAGATAGGGATCTTGTCCATGCTGGCGATGTAATTGAAATATCTGGTCAGGCCGGTGTTCCAGTAGCCATCCGATGCACGCGACTTGCCCGCGTATTGCGAAGGGAAGGAGAAGATGGCGTCGGTGTAAAGCCTCATCGTCGGCGTCGCAGCGCACAGAGGCAGAGCGGTGTTGGGATTCCTGAAGCCCATCAGAGCCACTGCAGGCTGATCCCGATAGGAGCCGTAGCAGTAGCAGTAGTGGCGAACCCGCTTGTCAGCGTAGGTCGAGAAGTAACAGCGCAGGTCCATCGTGCGCGTCTGGTCGGACGCCGTGCAACCCTTGCCGATCATGCTGTAAGCACCATTGTTGGGACTGCCAGCGCTCAAGGCATCTGCGAAATAGCCACCTGATTGGGACGTCGCGGTGATCACAACTTCCCAGGTGAGGTCCTGCCTGCCGGTGTAGCCCAACGGAGTCTTGTAAGGGATCTTGAAGCTGAATGGCAGTGGGGGTGGCGGAGCACCTACCCTGACCCAGCTTGGAGCATTGATTCTGCCCGCCGGGAAGACAACCACCGGCTTGCTGGTCCAGTTGGTGGCGAAGGTTCCGGTCACCTTGGTGCCATCAGCTTCGCCAGCCCAGATCGTGCAATCGATCGTCCGGGCAAGCGCAGAGATGTTGGGGCTCGGTCCATTGGGGCGAAAATTCATGCCCTTGACAAGCATCGGTTTGCCCTTGAGGTCACCATGGCCCTGCATGTAGTGGAAGGGACCCCACCAAGGGAAGGTGTTGCTGGAGTTGGCTTCCAGCTTGTCGTAGCCAGGTGGTGAAACGATCGATTTCTGCGAGATAGCGGGGATGGCCAGGGCCAAGACCGCGCTGGCGGCAATGAGTTTTCGCATGGAAATGTTCTACGAGAAAGAACCGAGTGGAAAGGGGATGCATGGGCCAAGCCACAAGCGCCACGCAGGCGCAGGGCCATTCGGGACGCCTCAAGCTAATGTAACCACCAAAATCCAACAAGCCCTGCAGCCAGTCACTATCGGATGAGAACTCGCCCCCGGCAGCGCCCGTGACATGGTCCTGTCAGCAACCCGCCTGATCCTTTCTCGTAAGCCGTCACGTCGCCCGAGCATCTCCACCATTTGCCGGCGACGAGCAGTACACAAAGAAGGCCGGAGCAAGATGCCCCGGCCCTCTTCGAGATTGCCGCTGAGATCAACTCAGTGGTGGAACTGCGTTACCAGGGCATAGCCCTTTCCAAGGCTGCCGGTGGTGGCTTGTGGCGTGCCACGCGCATAGAGGCGGTAGACCGGCGCCGGTGGTGGCGGCGGCGTCGCGATCGTGGAACTGACGCCGTTCGAAAGAGTCACCCCGGTCGGGGCCTTCGGATCCAGCGAAGCGGCCTGCGACCAGGTCGTGGCTTTTTCCATCCCTGGGACGAATGGGAAGTACTTGTTGCCGGTGTTCCAGTAACCATCCGTAGCACGCGACTTGCCCGCATAGCTCGACGGGAAGGTGAAGAGGGCGTCGGTGTAGAGTTTCATTGTCGGCGTCGCAGCACACATTGGCAGGGCGGTGTTGGGGTTCTTGAAACCCAACATGGCCACTGCTGGCTGATCCCGATAGGAACCGTAGCAGTAGCAGTAATGGCGGACCCGCTTGTCGCCGTAGGTATAGAAGTAACAGCGCAAGTCCATCGTGCGCGTCTGGTCAGATGCCGTGCAACCCTTGCCGTGCATGGTGTAGGGACCGGCATTGCCAG
>CAZIVO010000095.1:0-14571 GCA_964542765.1 uncultured candidatus Brocadiaceae bacterium
GCACCAGCCACACCAGGGTAGAACGAGTTGTTCGCGGCCGAAGGATCGCTGCTCATTCTTGATGACTTTTGCCATCGAGGCCCAACCGTCCATGACCGACTGCGCCTCAACCTTGCCTTGCATCGCGATCAGGAGCCAGCTATCGAGGTTGTAGTTCGGGGATTGCTTGCCGGGAGCCATCTGCAAGAGTCGGTCCGGCGCTCGGGCGGCAGCGATCGCTATGACCGAGGGTAACCAGGTCTGCAGAGCGTAGGAGGCGAGGCTATTCCTGTTGCTCATCAGCGTCGCCAGGATCCTGTCGGCCAGGGCTTTATTGCCACGGGCATGGGCCAGCATCAGCAACTCTGCTTGTACAACGACATTGGCGTGGTGGGTGATCAGGCGCCGCCCGATCGCTCGGTTGATGATGTTGTCATCGACCTCCATGCCCAGCTGGCTGGCGGCCAGGGCGACGCGTAAGGCCTCGGCGTCGAAAGGTTGCTCTGCGAGGGTGGTGATGGCCTGAGCTAGCTCGGCTGAGCTATCGCCAGAGGCTCCCAGGAGGCCGCGATACAGGGATAGGAAGCGCTCGCGATCGCTCGCTCCGAGCATGCGCAGATAGGATCGGCCGATTTCCTCTCCTTCGGGGAAGAAGGCCAGAAGGTCGAATTCATGATTGCCGCTGAGGGCTTCATCGGGGGTTCTGGGCGCTGGCGATTTCACCGGCAAGGGCCCCAGCGCCAGGGCCGGAGCGTCTTCGGATTCGGTTCCTGTGCGGTCGAATTGCGCACGTATGGAGATCGAATGGTTAAGTCGGTCCTGAAGTCGGCGTCGCTCCTGCAGATAGGCGCGCGCCTCGCGGACGCGCCGTTGTGGGTCTTTGATTGCCGCGATCAATCGAAGGCGGAACCCCAGAAAATTCCCGTAAGGATCCTTGCTGCGTAAGAGGATACCGAGAGCCTTGTCCGCTTGCCCTTGTTCGAGCAGCAAGGACGCCATCAGCGCCGCCTGGTACACGAAGATCTGTGGAGTGTTCTCGATGTAGGTTTCCATCAGCGCGAGTAGCTGGTTCTTGCGACCGAGTTCGCGGAGCAGGTTGGAGATCTGCATGAACAGGCTCATGTCCTGCGGTTTTTGCCGGAACGCGACCATGTAGTCTTTGACGGCTCCGTCCATGTCTCCATCGGCGTGCTTGAGTTTGGCGCGCAGCCGGAGGTGAGAATCCGTCTTTCCGCCGAGTCCGGCAATATGCGTGCGGAGTTCGGCGGAACTCATCGAGGGAGCCAGCTGGTCAAGGGTCCGCTGATCAAAGATGTCGAAGTCGGTTTTTTCCGACATCAGCCGAAAGGCTTTCGTGCGTCGGCTGACAGCCTCTTCGCCATCTGTCATCCGAGCGCCGAGGACCCATCCGCGTGGATCTTGAGGAAGCTGCTCACGGATCTTGAGGAAGAGGGACTCACCATGAACGCGCGAGAGTTTTGCTGTCAGGCAGAGCACCGTGAAGGGGTGCTTGTCGATGGGGGTGAGGTCACCCAGAGAAAGTTTTTCAACCAGATTGGCCTGCACGGCGGAGGGGATCTCCATGGCCAGCAAGCGCAGGATGCTCGACCGCTTTTCCTGGTCGTTGAACTTTTCTAGCGCCTTGTCGATGACGATGCTTTGGCGTTCCTTGGGGAGTAACTTGAGGAAGCGAACTCGCGAAGGCAGCATCGTGTAGCGACCCACGTTCTCGAGCAGAGTTTCGACCAGAGGCACCAGATCCTTGTCCGGTATGGTGCCCATCGCAGCATCCAGATAAGAGGGGATCAGATTGCCTGTCTTGTCGGCGGTCACATCGGCGAGGATGCGACGCAAGGAGGATGCGATGCGTTCGGCTTCGAAAGAGCTATTGCGCAGAGCCGACAGCACGCCACTGACGCGGCGCCTTGCCTCATCGTGATTCAAGGCCTGCTCGAGCTTCAACAGGGCTCGCGCCTGTTCGTCGACCGGGATGCCGAGCAGTGCCGAGAGTCCAGAGAGTGCGGAGTCGGCTTTCTCGTCGCCGCGCTGTGCCGCCGAGGCGATCTGGGCGTGCAGGGTGCGAGCCAGGTCGGCGGCGCCCCACAACCAGGCTTTTCTCGCGGCCAAGGCCAGGTTTTCGGGGCTGGCAGACCCCATGCTCGCCTCGGCGCCTTTGAAATCGCTCGAGAGGAGTGATAGTTCGAAGGATTCCTGTGCGAAGGGATGATCCTCACCGCTTTGCTCGAGGAGCTTGGTGGCATCGTCCAGTCTGCCGGCGGCGATCCTTCTGCCGAGGATGGAGCGGCGGATATCTTCGGTCGCATCCCTTGCCGCGAACAGACTCTCCTCGAACGTGAGCAGCTGGGCGCTGAGTTGCTTGTTGTTCAGCGCGGTTGCCAGTCGGTGGAGTTGTCCGATCATGGACAGGCGCATCGGCGCGGCAATGCCGGGAGTTTCTACCTTCGCGACGATCAAGCCGATGAGCGGTTGGAGCTGTTCAGTCGTCGTTGCTACGCGTAGCGCGCCATCGACCGCCAGTGCGAGGGCGGGGTTTTCTTTCTGTCCGCGGTTGGCGCTCGGCAAGAGCACAGGCTTGCCAGCGATACTCGAAAGCAACTTCATGGGGAGGGCAGGCGCGCGCTTTGCGGGGAGGGCAGGCGTACGCTTTGCGGTGGTGGTTTTTTTGGCGGGCGCCGTTTTGATGGCTTCCTTGGCGGGGGCCGTTCGGATGGCTTCTTTGGCAAGAATCGAGGCGGCAGCACCGAGATAGAGGGTGAGCGCTTCGTCTTTTGCGCCACGTTGCTCGGCGAGGCGAGCAACCGCCAGCTGGCCGGCGATATCCTCGGGATTGCGGCGCAGGATCCGACGGCGGATACGTTCGGCATCGGCGATCTTGCCCTTGGTTTCGTAGAGGGTTGCGACGCGTTCTTCGACCTTGGCAAAGTCGATGGCAAAGCGTGCGCGGGCGAAGGCGCGTTCGGCAGACTTGAGATCGTCCAGTTCGAGGAAGGCCTCTCCGAGTTCAAGGAAGGCGGCGGGAGGAACTTCCTCGCCGAGCGCCAGGAGATCACGGCCTCGATCGACATAGCCAGCCCAGTCGCGTTTCGCGGAAGCTTCATCCATCAATTCGCGAGCAAAGGTCGTTCGCTGTTCGCCGGCGACCAGAATGGTCTGTTCCATCGAGCGAGTGCGCGCCTCTTCATCTTTCAGGGCTTCGAGGCAGTCCTGCAGAACTCGCGTCAGGTAGACCTTGTCCGGCTTGTTTGCGATCCGCCGACGCAGGGCGCGTTCGACGAAGCGTAGCGTGCGCGCGGGGGCGTTGAGGTTGAGCAGGCCATCGACAGCGACGATGAACAGGTCGTCCTTGTTGTCTTGCAGGAGGATGTCGCAGAACATCCCGATCGCCTGCTCGAGTTGCTGGTGGTTGCGCATTGCATTTGCCAGCAGCAGGAGTGTCTCGATGCGGTTGGGGTTCTGCGCCAAGGTGCGGCGATAGACGCGGATCGCGTCGTTGTGGCGACCTGCCAGGGTGAAGATGCCGGCCGAGAACTCGTATGCGATGGCAGGGGCGGCATCGTCGCCCGGGCGCTCGATCATTTCGTTGATCACTTGCCGTGCTTCTGCGGGACGGCCGCGTTCCAGTGCGCTCATCGCCAGCTGTTGTCGGTAATCGATCTCGTTCTCCGGATCGGCGTCGATCAGTTCGCGCAGCGTGCGATCGTGGTTGCGGAATTCCTCACACTCCCAGAACATTCGTGTCTTGTCCTGGAGCGCCTGAACTCGCTTGTCGGGTTGCTTGCCAAATTCGTCGAGGATCAGCGAGGCCGCGATACTGTCGCGCGCGCGTGTGTAGATCTTGATCAGAGCCTGGCGCTTGGTTTCGGCGTGCTCGGGTTCTGGTCCGGCGAGTTCATCTTCGAGATCGACGGCCAGGTCGGCGAGGGTGCCATCGCGCGCGGAAAGATCGAGGACACGTTCTTCGACCTGCACGCGCCGGGCCTCGCTGCCTGCTTGGAGCCAGATCTGGCGAAAGATCTGATTGGCCTCGTCACGATCCTTGCTTTCCTTGCTGTTGCTCAGCATCCAGGCCAGCCGCAAGCCGATGTCCTCGGTCTCTGTCTCTGTCCATGCCTTTTTGAAGAACACCGTGGCTCGTTTGGTCTCGCCCATGCTTTCGAAGAGCTCCGCGAGCCGCGCGATGCTGACAGGCGTCTTGAAAGATGAAAGATAAGTGTCGATGACCTTGATGGCGGCAGCCTTGCCGGCGCGTTGAAGCAGATGGTTGGCTTCGAGGATCAGGCCTTCGATACGCTCCTTTTCGGTTTCTCGCGCACGGAGCTTGCGCAGGCCATGTTCGATGGCGGTATCGAGCGAGAGTTCCATCGCCGCCCGGGTCAGCGCGAGGATGTTCTTGACTCGAGAGGCATTCGTGATGCCGTTGCTCAGGAGCTTGCTCGCTTCTTCCATTTTGCGCTGATCGGTCAAGAGCAGTGCGAGGGAGATGCGCAGGCCCCGGTCATCCGGCCTTTGGGCGAGCTGTTTTCGCGCCAGTTCGAAGGCCAGTTCGGACTGGTTGTTTTCGACGGCGACCTCCAGGGCCAGTCGCTGAAGGTCGGGGTCGGTGGTGTGTTCGAGGAGTTCCAGAGCTTGCTGTCCGCGTCCTTGCTCGCGCAAGAGAGTCAGGAGTGCGTGGAGTTGAGAGGGGAGCTTGTCGGCCCTGGCGAGCCAACGGTCGGCCAGATCACCCAGGCGCCCTGCGCGCCTCATGAGCGAGGCTGTCCGGCTGAGCACGAACTGGCGGTCCCGTCGTTTCGTCGCCACGGCGAAGGCCTGGTCGTACTCTTTCAAGGAACTGTCGATCGATCCGCTTTGTTCTTGCCACAGAGCTCGGCGTAAAAAGATGGTCAGGTCAGCCTTTGGGTCCGAGCCGGTTGGCAAGTGCCAAGCCAGCGCCAGGTCGAGCAAGCCGTAGCCCGCTACCAGATGGCCGACGCGGCGTGCATAGTCCGGGTCCTTCGCCGTCTGCACGGTCTGCTGAAAATCCTCTCGCGCAGCCTCGCGGTTGTGCGTCGCCAGGTGGAGTTCTGCGCGCCGCAGGAGCCACTGCGTCCGCAGTTCGGTTGGGGCATCTTCATCGGCGAGCAACTTGTCGAGGGTGCTGATCGCCTCGTTGTTATGGCCGGTGGCGTCCTGCAAAAGCATGCGCAGCACATCGTTCTCTCGCCCTTCTTCGGGTAGCCAGGCCAGTGCCGTTTCGAGGTTGCCTCTGGCGCGAGCGAGCGCGAATTTCTGCTCGGGGGTAGCTTTGTCCCAGAGTTTTTCGAGGTCGTCGAGATGCCCCTTCTTCCGTAGTTCTTCGTGGATCTGCTGCTGGATCGGGTCCTGCTGCGCTGCGGTCAAGGGCAGGGCGAGGAGCAGGGGAAGAACTGCCGTCATGACCTGTCGCGATGGTGACCTGGCGGGCCAGCGGCGCACCAGCAAGGACAGCAGGAAGGCGATCAGCGCAGCCAGGGCGAGGGAGCGTGCGATGGGGACCAAGGTCGAACTCGGGGAGCCGACGAACACGACTCCATTCTGCAAGATCAAGGGGAGCTCCGCCGGGACGATCGGAAGTTCACCCTCGGTCGTGCCGGTGGCGGCCAGAAGATCCAGTTCAGGCGCGATGGGCGCGCGGTCTTTTTGTGGCAGCGGTCGGCGGGCTCCGCCCCGCAGGAGCGTGCCATCTGTTTCGACCGTCACCTCGAGTGTTTCACTCGCGGGCCATTCAATGCGGCAGGAATAGTTTCCGCGTTCAGCTGGTGTCATCGCCACCGCCAGATCCTCTGTCTTGAGCATCGGGACTGGCCAGGTTGGTCCGCTGACATGCTGGACTTGTACGTCGAGATGGGTTTCGTATGCCGTCATGACAAGGCGTGGTCGAGCTGCCTGGCTGCCGCGGCTGAGGGCTCGGAGGTCATCGGCGAGGAAGCTGGCGTAGGGCGGATGGGCGCGCAGGGCGCTGGCCATGGGTCCGAGCAATTCGCTGGCGTAGACCTGCACCCGCCCACGGCCTTGGTCCCAGTCTGCGAGCAGTGGCCGCTGATCGCCGGTCGCGACCAGCAAGCGGGCTCCCGGGCGCAGGCGAGCTTCGACGAGACCGTCGGTCGCTGGCAGGGGTTCCCCTTCGAGTGAGCCGATCGCTTCAAATCGTTGCCTCAGGCCCAGGGGGAAACATCGGCGATGGACGCCCGGCAGGAGTGAGGACTGTGGTTCCTTGAAGCGCAGATCGGGTAACTGGAATCGCGAAGGGCAGGCGTAGAAGCGTCCGCGTCCCCAGTTGGCGAGGTTCATCAGGAAGGGTGAGTTGCCTTGAGGCCCGATCAGGACGGTGGTCAGGTTCTGTCCGGCATCGGCCATCTGGCGCGCGAGTTGTTCGAAGGGCGCCGACTCCACACCGCCATCGGTCAGCACCAGAATGTGCTTGAAGCGAGTGCGCGCATTCAGCATGGCGTAGTAGGCCTCTTCGAGCGCGGAGTAGATGACCGTGCCGCCGCCGGCTTGCAGGCGATTGAGTGCGCGGGTGATCTCGATGGTATTCGAGGCCGGCTGGATGGGTGCTGCCCAGCGTTTACTGCCGTAGAACTCGACGATGCCGACCTTGTCATGTGGCAGCAGTCGGCGGATGGCCAGCCGTGCAACTTCCTTGGCGAGTTCTACCCGGTTGCCGCCCATGCTGCCGCTGGTGTCGATGATGATGACCAGAGACAGGGAGGGGTCGCGCCGTTCCTCATGCTGTGGCATATCGACTGGCAAGATTTCGGCCAGTGGTGAGGTGGTGTAGCCGCCAGGCCCCAGATTCGATTGCGCTCCGGCCAGCATCAGCCCCAGGCCATCATGAAGGACCGCGTCGCGGATTCTTTCCTGCTCCTTGCTGTCCCAGGCACTCGCGGGAAGGTCATCGACGATCAAGGCATCGACCTTGTCGGTTCCCTTGACGAGTTCTATTCCGCGGCGAGCGAGTGTCGAACGGAGGGCTTCGAATCGTGCGTCATCGGCTGAGAGATGTCCGACGCGTGTGCGCCCCTCTATCAGCAGCGCCGTTCGTTCGATGCCGGTCTGGGGATCGACGGCATCAGCGATGACCAGGCGTGTTTCGAGTTCCACCAAACCGGTTCCTCGGGGCGTGACCTCGATACTGTGTCCGGATTGTCCAGCGTCCAGCGTCACCGCTCTGGTCGCCAGCAGGGTGTCCCCTTCGTGGATTTCAATTCGAGCCGTTTCATTCGCAGCGGCCGAAGTGCTCACGACGACGCGGAAGGCTTCCTGTTCCTGGGCGGAACTGGGATGGCGCACCGTGGTGATGGCGGCTTGCACGGTTGACGATGGGATCTTGCGGAGATGCAATCGCGCTGCTTGCTGCGTGATCTCCGCCAGTAGCGGCGCCAGTGGTGGCCCGACGTGTGCTTGATCGGTGAAGAGCGCTATTTCGCCGAGGTGCCCGCTGGGGATCAGCGCCAAGGCGTGGCGTAGCGAGTTGGCGAGGTCGGGCGATGCTGCCGTGGTGAGTTGATGAAAGGGATCGCTGTGCGGGGTGGCTTCACGCCAGTTCACGATCTCTTGTCGGGCGTCGTTGAGCCTGGCAGTCTGTGCGCCAGGACCATGTGCGATGATGGCGACTCGGGTCGTCGGCGGGGTCCCCCTGATCAGGGGGCCTGACAGGGCCAGCGCGAGCAGAGCGATGGCCGAGCATTGCAGGATGACGACGAGGGTCTTGCGCATTCCATCGATGGGTGCGCGGCTCCGCCACGCCAGCCATGGAACAAGGGCGGCGAAGATCAGCAGAGTGAGCAGCCATGGATGGTCGAAGATCACGGCAGGCGCCCTCGATGGTAGAGCCAGACATCTGTGAGCAGCAGCAAGAGTGCGATTGCCAAGAACCACGCAAGCAGGCGCCCCGACCCGGCGAAGGATGCCGTTTCGGTTTCAGGCGCTCGGCCTCCGGGCGGGGTTGCGAGGGTCTTGACCGCCGATGTCTTGGAATCACCCAGACGGTAGTGGCCGGGAGTGGGCAGGGTCAGTTCATGGCGTCCGCGCATCGGCATGCTGAGCGCCGGGGTCGGTTGCAGCGGGAGCAGGGCGGGAGTTTCGTTGCCGGACGTCATGCTAAATGGACGGCCGGCTCCGACCAGTGGTGCGTCTCCGATCCTGGCGAGCAATCGCAGGCTGCCGGCGATCAAGCGAGTGACATCAGGGTGTGTCGGGTCATCGAGCAGAGAAGTTGCGATCTGCACCTGTTGGCCGAGTCTTTGGACGAGCGCGGCTCCCGTTTGGGGGTCGAATACCCAGACATGGTGATCTTGCGCTGCATACCTGGCGGCATCTGGTCGGTGGTCGCGCAGGGACAGGTTCAGCGGACAGCTTCGGGTAGCCTGCGCCTGGCCGGAAGATACTTCGGGCGGTTCGATGATCTGCACGCCGGGCATCGAGGTCTGGGGCTCGGTCGTGACCATCAGTTCACCCTGTGATTCCACCAGTTCGAAGGCTGGGTCCGCTTCCACCGCCAGCCGAGCCGGAAGAGGTACGCCGGGGTCCACCCGGACGCGCCACGCCCGGCGGGATGGAAGATCGATGGCGATCTCTTCACGACCGCTCGAAGGGTCGTCTGCGATCAGGAGGACAGAGGCTGCCTGTGCCGGAAGTTTGCCGAGGGTGATCAGTCTGCTGCCGGCCTTCGAGAGGGTCGTGGTGGCACTGTCCAGAAGTTGGTCGCCGTGTTGCAACTCTATTCCCACCTGCCGTTCGTCACCTGTCGCGGCCAGTTCGATCTGCAGGCTTCGCGCAGGCCAGTCCCGCAGGGTGATCCCGGCGATGCCGACTTGTGGCCGACCGAGGGTTCCCGCGGTTTCGCGCCGTATGCGGACGCCGCCAATGTTGGCAGGCAAGTCGGTGCTGCCTCCGATCACCACAATTTCCCCGCGCTTGTCGAGGAGCGTGTGCGCCCTTTCGAGGGCGGCGAGCAGATGCGAACCGGGGCCGGTGGCGATGATTCCCCTCGCCCGCTCGAGCAGGAGTGCCCGGGGCTCGCCCGATCGGTAGAGGTTCATGAGGTGGGCACCTGCTACCAGGACTGCGCCGTCCGGGCCGAGTTCGCCGAGCATCTGTTGTGCCCGCTCGACCCCGTGTTCGAGGAGAGTGAGTTCATCGTCGGATTTCCACCCAGTCGATCCGCTGGCATCGATGATCACGACCCGCGAGGGCTCGTCCGAGCGCAGCAGGGGATCGGCGAAGGCGAGCCACAGACATGCGCCCAGGACCAGGGCCAGCAGGAAGGCGAGCCATCGGCCTGGTTTTCCGAGCAGCACTCGGGGTTGTTGCACGGCGCCGACCATCCGGAAGAACATCAGGGTCTCGACACTGACGCGGCGCAGGCGAACCCGCAGGAGATGCAGCACCAGCAGGCTGGCGGCGATGGCGGCCAGTCCGGCGCCGAACCAGGTCCAGGGAAGGCCGAGAAGGTTCATACCGTGAGTGCTCCCGCGGTGAAGACTCGTGCCAGTTGGGCCACGGTGGGCTCATTCGTGTACATCGGCATCATGATCGCACCGCGGCTGCGGGCGAAGTTCTCCAGTTGTGCCGTGAATTGCCGGTAGGCTTCGCGGTAGCGTTCCCGCGCACCCTCATCGAGGGTGAGAGACAATTCTTCGCCGCTCTCGCAATCGACGACCTGAAGTGATCCGCCGAGCGGCGGTTGTTCCTCGTTCGGATGGGTCGGGCGTAGCAACAGCAACCTGTGCTTGATGATGCTGCAGGCGGTGATGATGTCATCGGCGCCGCGAGGATCGAAGAAGTCGGAGACGATCACGCACAAGCCCCGTCGCGTACGGCGATGAGCAAAATGACGAATCGCGTCGACGAGGCTGGTTTCTCCCGCGGTCGGGAGTTCGGCGAGATAACCGAGCAGACGCTGGAAAGAGCGCTTGCCGCCGATTCCGGGCAGTGGTCTGAGAGGTTTGCCTGCGAAGGGGTGGATGGTCACCCGGTCCATGTGATTCAGGGCGATGTAGGCCAGCGCGGCGACCGCTTGCCGTGCGGTTCTGGTCTTTGTGGCGCCTCCAACTTCGATGTGTCCCATGCTCGCGCTCTGGTCCAGGAGGAAGTGGATCGGCAGATCTTGATCTTCGAGGAACAGGCGCAAGAAGAGTTTTTCGAAGCGCTGCCAGAGGTTCCAGTCGATGGCGCGATAGTCGTCGCCGGGGACATATTGGCGAACATCCGTGAATTCGACACCGGAGCCTCGATGGCGTGATCGTTGCTCGCCATGTCGGCCTCCTGCAGGGACCCGTTGGGCAGCCAGTCGGAGTCCGTCGAGCGAGCGCAAGAAGGTTGCATCGAACAGGTCTTTCGGTGTCGTCGGGGTCATGATTAGAGGGTCGTTGGCACCGATGTTCGAACGTTGCCGTATCCTGGGGGGTTCAGACTCTCTGGCGGTCCGAGAGCATACCCTTGCGCCGTGAGAGTGGGGATTTGGATCCGGATGAAATGGCGTTGCAGTCCCGGTAGGAGCCGATAGCGCCATTCGTGGGCGTAGCAGGCTGACGCGAGGCGCGTCACGCGGTAAGGTGTCTCTTTCGGTCGAGTCTCGCCATCATGTTCCGACTCCAACGCTGGTTCGCTTGCCTGCTCGCTGCAGCGCTGACAAGTTCCCTGTCCGCGACCTGGTCGATCATCCTGGTCGATACGCGCACCGGTGAGATCGCTGTGGGTTCTGCGACTTGTGTCGCTGGCGTCGATTTGAGGAACTGGACACCGGTGGTTCTCGTCGGCAAGGGCGTGGCGACGGCGCAGTCCTACGTCGATCAGGACGGTCGCAACCGGATGCTGATCTGGCGTGAACTCGGCAAGGGCACCGATCCAGTGCAGATCCTGGCACTGCTGGCGAAACGGGATGCCGGGCACCAGACCCGCCAGTACGGGATTGTCGACGCGAGTGGCCGAGCCGTCACCTTCACCGGCAACCAAGCCATGTCATGGTGTGGCGGAGTGACCGGCAAGATCGGGTCCATCGTTTATGCCATTCAGGGCAATCTGTTGATGGGCAAGGCGGTCGTCGATGACGCCGTGAAGGCGGTCCGTACGACGAAGGGCGATCTCGGTCAGAAACTGATGGCGGGGATGGAGGCTGCTCGGGCCAAGGGTGGCGATGCTCGTTGTTCGGGTGCCAAGAAGAGCGCGGATGTCGGCTATATCATCTTGGCCCGGCAGGGTGATCGCGACGGCGGTTGCAGCGCAACGGGATGTGCGACTGGCGATTACTACCTCGCGCTCAATGCTGCCGGCCTGGGGCGGAACGAGGTCGATCCGGTGATCCAGCTTCAACAGTGGTACGAGTCGTGGCGTGCGGGTGCTCGTGGGCGCCCCGATCATCACCTCTCACTCGTGACTCCCAGCAGCCCGACGTTGCCGGCTGATGGTCGTCGGTCGGCCACGGCGGTCTTGGTATTGCGCGATATCGAAGGGCAGGGTCTCACCGCCGGTGGCGCCAAGGTTACGGTGACTCACGATCCATCGAGTTCGGCACCGCTGGTGATTGGCCCGGTCCGTGACCGGAGCAACGGTAGCTACAGTTTTACGGTCACCGCTGGCACGAAGGCGGGCGAGGGTCGCTTACGCGTCATCGTTGATGACGGCAAGGGTCCGGTCCTGCTCACGCCCCGGAGCAAGCTTCCGGTGATCGCCGATCCGTTGTGGAGTTCGGCCGGTACCGTGTCGGTCAGCAGCGGCGGTTCGATCGATTTCGTGGCGCACCCAGGAAAAAGCAAGGCTGGCAGGGCCTATCTGCTGCTGGCTTCCGCCTCGGGTAGCCGGCCAGGTGTGCGCTTGCCGCGGAATCTGGTGCTGCCGCTCAACCCCGACATCATCCTCGACGCCACCTTGCAGGCTGGTTTGCGCGGGCAGGCGCCTTTCCTCGGCACCCTCGACCCGAGCGGTCACGCTGCGGTGGTGCTGGCGATACCTCTTGGGGCGTGGGGGATTCCACCGAGTGTAGAGCTGACCTTTGCATTCGCTTCGCTGGCTCCGATCGATTTTGTCAGCAACCCGGTTCGCCTGCGGTTCTTGCGTTAGCTCGCGTCAGCCGAGAATGTTCGAGATCACGCTGTCGGGGGTCACGCCCTCGCCTTGGCCCTCGAAGTTGATCAGCATGCGGTGCCGCAGGGCGTTCGCCGCCATGCTTTCGATGTCGCCGGCTGAAACAGCGAAGCGGCCCTCCCGCAGAGCCTTCACCTTGCCTGCGAGCACAAGCGCCTGAGCGCCGCGCGGCGAGGAGCCGATCATGACGTAGCGATTGACCTGCTCGGTTGCATGGGGGCTTCCTGGTTGCGTGGCCATGACCAGACGGATCGCAGTTTGTCTGGCATGTTCGGGCACCGGTACTTCGCGGACCAGTGAGGCCATCGCCAGGATCTCTTCGGCCGAGGAAACGGGTTGGATCGTTGGCATGCTCGCACCGGTTGTGCGCTCAAGGATCGTTTCGTATTCCTGTTCCTGTGGATAGTCGACGATCAACTTGAACAGGAAGCGGTCGAGTTGCGCCTCCGGTAGAGGATAGGTTCCTTCGTGTTCGATCGGGTTTTGGGTGCCGATCACGATGAAGGGGTTTGGCAACTTGCGTGTCTCACCAGCCACCGTCACTTGTAGCTCTTGCATGGCCTCCAAGAGAGCAGACTGTGTCTTCGGTGTGGCTCGATTGATCTCGTCGGCAAGAAGGAGGTGAGTGTGGATCGGGCCGGCCTGGAATCTCAACTTGTGGCCTTCCTCGATGACTTGGGTGCCGGTGATGTCGGCCGGCATCAGGTCGGGGGTGAACTGGATTCGGCTGTTGCTCATGTCCAGCGCCTGGCCCAGACATCGCACCAGCATCGTCTTGCCGATCCCGGGGACACCTTCGAGCAGAACGTGTCCGCCGGCGAGCAAGGCCGTGAGCACTCCTTCGACGACTTCATTTTGACCGACGATGACCTTGTGGATGGCATCGGTCAGCCCCTGGAATAAGGATTGGAACTTGGCGAGGTCGTCGCGGACTTGGCTGGTGTCGGTCATGCGGGGTCTTGCGAGAGTGATAGAGATAGTGACGAAATCGTGAGGGAGAGTTTTAGCGCTTTTCTCCGGATTTTTGGTGGGGTCTTGCGAAGAGATCGAGATCCATGATGGATAAGCCTCGATGGTAGCTAAACTTCTGGTCCGCTTCGGTTTAGCTGCTATGTTCGACTCTCAGCAGTCGAGCTTGTCAGCGGCCAGTTTCCCCCATGCGTTACGGCTTTGTTATCGACCACCATTCGTGCATTGGCTGCCATGCCTGCACGGTCGCGTGTAAATCTGAAAATCAGGTGCCGGTGGGCGATTTCCGTACCTGGGTGAAATATACCGAGATCGGCAGTTTCCCGGCGGTCCGCCGTCACTTCGCCGTGCTTCGGTGCAATCACTGTTCGAATGCGCCTTGCGTCAAGATCTGCCCGGTGAATGCGCTCGAAAAACGCGACGATGGCATTGTCGACCTCGATCGTGACGCCTGCATCGGCTGTAAGGCCTGCATGCAGGCCTGCCCGTACGATGCTATTTATCTCAACGATGACAGCGGTGCGGCAGAGAAGTGTCATTACTGCGCGCATCGCATCGAACAAGAACTGGAGCCTGCTTGCGTCACGGTCTGTCCGGAGAGGGCAATCATCGCCGGTGATCTGGACGACCCCAAAAGCGAGATTGCGCAGCTCGCCGGTCGCGAGGAGGCGACTGTTCGAAGGCCCGAGCAGGGCACGGGCCCCAATGTCTTTTATCTGGGCGCCGACCCGGTGTCCTTGAAACCTGGCACTGCGAGCGAGCCTTCTACCTACCTGTGGAGTGAGCGGCGCGAGCCACCGCCGGATTATCCCGAGGATACCCCCCTCTATCCCGAAGCCCGCACGGTGCTCGACGTCAACCATCGTGTGCACTGGGGCGGTAAGGTATCGGCTTATCTCGTGACCAAGGGGATCGCTGCTGGAGCGGCGATGCTGGCGCCCTTCGCGGGGCGGCTCGGCGCCAGCGGTTTTGCGCGCGACTGGTTGCCCGAGATCTTGGCTCTGTTGTTCACCGCGATCACGACGGTTCTGCTGGTCGCTGATCTGAAACGGCCCGGCAAGTTCTTGTCGCTCATGCTGCGACCGAACACCGGGAGCTGGTTGGTCAAGGGCGCTTGGGTCTTGATGGGTTTCTCTACCCTTTGTGCGGCGATTCTCGCTTGCCGATGGTGGGGGCAGGACGATCTCGCCAACTCTTTGCGCTGGCCGAACCTGTTCCTGGGAGCGATGGCAGCGGGCTACACGGCTTTCCTCTTCGCTCAGTGTGAAGGTCGCGATCTCTGGCAGGACACAAGGATGCTTTTGCCCCATCTTCTCGTGCAGGCGATCATGCTGGGTTCGGCCGCCCTGCTGCCCTTTGTTGATACTGTCGGCATGGCTGCCATCTTGTGTGCATCGATCCTCGTGCACATGTTGTTCGCAGTCGCTGAAACCCGACGGACCCACGAGACCGACAATGCCCGTCTGGTGGCGTCCTTGCTCACCCGGATCCCGGCCT
>CAZIVO010000096.1:0-14566 GCA_964542765.1 uncultured candidatus Brocadiaceae bacterium
GGAGGGCTCTGTCGAGCCAGCTGCCGCGTCTTGTTTTAAGGGCGTGTGAAACCGTCGTTCGGAGCGTTCCGACTTCGGCGGCGGCCGGGTAGCCAGATCAACAGGGTTCCCCAGGCCGTGCACCAAAGGGCCCCGGCAATCGCGGTCAGCAGTCCCTGAAGTAGCCCCCGGCCAAGTTTTCCGAACTCGTGGGTTGCGATGGAGCTGGCCCGAACGCCGGGTTCGAAGCGCCCGTGCGTCCATTCGAGGAACTGACCGGTCGTGTAGCTGATGGCGTTGGGGATGCCCCAGATCACAAGGCCCAGAACTGCCGTGGTGGCTGCCATGCTGCGCCAGGAGATCGCGCCCCAGTGGCCGCGTAGTCCCACCCAGGCCAGGGCCAGCGGCATGGCGTAGTAGACTCCGAACCACATGGCCTGCTCCATGGCCATGAAGTCGAGCGTGAAGCGGACCGACGCCACGGCCCAGCCCAGCAAGATCAGGCTCAGCAAGCGTTGGCGCATCGGTGGTACCGTCGCGGTCATCATGGCTCGATTGTGTCCTCCATGATCGTGCGTTCCAACTCGTCTCTGTCGCTGTCGGTGAGAATTGGAGGAGGGCTTGGGCTACGTCCGGACGTCTGGAGTTCAGCGGGGGGATGGGGAGGGCGTACGATCCTTGTCGGGCCGGCGGCTCTGTCCTTCCTCGGCCTCGATGAGTTCCTCGAGTTCGGAGGTTTTCTTGCCCGGGATCAGGCTGGTTTCTTCGAAGAACTCCCAGATCAACTCGGTGGCCTTGAGGCTGCCCGTTGGCCAGCCGTGGGACCCCTTCTCGATACTGTAGAAGACCACTTCGCCGCCCGGCTTGCAGTCATTCCAGCTGTCGATGTGGACCTTGCGGCTCTTGATGTCCTTGCGCTTGGGCTCTTGCGAACAGCCGTTGGCCTTGGCCCAGAACGCCGCCGAGTCCGGTGCCGAGACCATCCCGGGATATGCCGATTTCGTATTCTTGTCATAGGCGACAATCTTGTCGGCCATGCCGTGGAAGGAAATCACGCGCACGGGTCCCTTGGGCTTGGGGATGGTGGCCCGACCGTAGCCGATGGATCCGGCGACCGGGCCGATGGCGGCGACCTTGCTGGAGTGGGTGGCGGCGAAGGAGAAGCTCATGATGCCGCCGCTGCTGTGGCCGGTCATGAAGACCTTCTTGGGGTCGATCCGGTATTCCTTCAGCAGCTTGTCGATCAGGGCGGACAGGAAGGCGCCATCCTCGGTGCTGGAGCGCCCCCATGCCGGCTTCCAGCTGGTGGGCTTCCCGATCGCATCGGGGAAGGCGGCGATGAAGCCCTCCTTGTTGGCCATCTTGGTCCAGCCGTAATACGACGACGATGCTTGCTTACCACTGCTGCCGCGACCGTGCAGCATGAGGACAAGGGCCACCTTCTTGCGGCCCTTGGATTGGTATTTCGAGGGCACGTGCAGGATGTAGCCGCGCTCCTTGTCGTCGACCTTGATGGTGAACTCCTTGGTGCCCTTGCTCTGGCTGGTCAGCGGAGCCGGTAACAGGCAGGTCAGGAGTAGCGGGACGAAGAGGGCGAGGGTGGGGCGATGGGTCATGGTTTTCTCCGGTCGGGCCAGGGGCTCTGGCCGTGGGCAGAGTCTAATCCTCACCCCCGGAGCCGAACAGGAGACAGGGGGTATTGAGGTGCAAATCAGGGAGTTCTGCCGCGAGGGTTCGTGGCCGGGCTTCTCTGCTAGAATGCCTCGCATGCTCAGAGCATCTCTTTGTATCGCCTTTGCTGCCATGTTGCCGGGACAGACCGAGCCGGTTGCGCCCGAGCCCGGGGCTTCCGAGAAACTCTACTGGCCCGGCGACCAGTGGGAGTCGGTGGCCGCGGCACAGGCCGGAATGGACGGAAAGAAACTGGATGCGGTGGCGAAATACGCGTTGTCGCGCCACTCGACCAGCTTCCTTGTCTTGCGGCACGGTCGTATCTTGCTCGAGGTCTACGGAGAGGGCGGTGGGCCGAAGGTGTCGCGCAAAATTGCTTCGGCGACCAAGAGCATGACGTCGATCCTGGTCGGAATGGCCCTGGATGCGGGCAAGTTCGAGGGTCTCGATCAGACCGTCGCCGAGTTCTTGCCGTCGTGGCGAGACACTCCCAAGGCGAAGATCACGCTGTTGCATCTGCTCGCCATGAGCAGCGGACTCGACCCGAAGAGCCTGCCGCGTGGGTGGCTGCAAACAGATCAGTTCACGCACAATGCCACGATGACCCTGACGGCTGCACCGGGCACTGTCTGGAGTTACAACACGTCGGCCTACCACATGCTTTTTCGCCTGCTCGAAAAGTCGACGGGGCAGAGCCTGGAAGAGTGGTCCGCCGAGCGCTTGTTCGGGCCTTTGGGCATGGAGCATGCCGGCTGGAACAAGCGACCGTCGCGTGATGGGGTGATCAATTATTTCAATGTTGCGTGCAGCGCGCGAGATCTCGCGCGCTTCGGACTCTTCGTCCTGCGCGGTGGAACCTGGCGTGGGAAGAGGTTGATCAGTTCCGATTTTTTCAAGGCAGCGACATCGTCCTCGCAGGAAATGAATCCCGCCTATGGCTATCTCTTCTGGCTCAATGCGAGGAAGGGTCATGCCGCCGGCGGTGGCAAAGTCGATTACCGCTTCAAGGGCGCACCTCGTGACCTGATCGCCTGCCTGGGCAAGAACGGGCAGCACATCATCTCGATCCCGAGTCAGGATCTGGTGATCGTTCGCCAGGGTGAATCCCCACGCGACCCGGAGTTCAAGGCTCGCTACGTGCGGCTGGTACTCTCTGCCATCGAAGGCAGCAGTTTCGTGGCCGAACCTGCTTCGGGGCTAGGCGCGCAGAGGTCGCGTATCTTCGCCCGGCTGGACAAGGATGGCGATGGTCGGTTGAGCGCGACCGAGTTCGGGGCGAGCACCCTCGGACGAGAACAGCCAGAGATCTTTGCCCGGATCGATGCCGATGGTGATGGTTACCTGTCCAGCGAGGAAATCGCGACTCTGCGGCGTTGACAGGCGTTTTCTGGATCTGGTTGATGATCGGCAGAAATCAGGCGGAGGCACCATGGTCTTTCCCGAGGGGTGGTAACTCCTTTTTCATGAGTGAGATATAGCTGCAACGATCATGCAATACGGCAATCCTGTGACTTTCTATTCGCTCATCGTTGTGACTAAACTGAGGCCATGGTGAGTCTCTATCCCTTCCGGAAACTCCTTTTCGTGGTCTTCGTGGCTGCGCTATCGGGGGTAACCATGGCCGCGCCGCAAGAGAAGGCGCGGGAGGATGAGAAAGGATCGATCCTCGCTCAACGGGCCGTGAAACTGCTCCGGCGGAAGTGCTTCCCCTGCCATGGCGGAAAGCCTGACAAGATCAAGGGTGAGTTCGACCTGACGACGCGCAATGGATTGATCGCGGGTGGTGAGTCCGGTCACCCGGGAATGCAGCCGGGTCGACCGAAAGCGAGCGCCATCTACCGGGCGGCGAGACGTGAGGACCCGGACTTCGAGATGCCGCCCAAGGAAAATGACCGCTTGACCGTGGCGGAACTCGAGTTGTTGCGCGACTGGATTGCTGCAGGTGCTCCCTGGGCGCAGGAGTCCGAGGGGACCGGGGGCTGGTCGGAAACTCCCGAGGGCGGAGGAATCCGGGTCCGCACCAGTGGCGGGCTTTCCAGTCACTGGGACGAGCGTGGGTATGCGCCCGCAGATCTTTGGGCGTTCAAGCCTTTGCGCGATGTCGAGGTTCCCAGGACAGCTGCCGATGAACATCCGATCGATGCCTTCATCCGTCGCCGCCTCGCCGAGCGCGACCTCGAACCGGCATCATCCGCAGGTGATGCGACCCTGTACCGTCGCGCGAGCTTTGACCTCACGGGCTTGCCTCCCAAACCCTGGGAAGTGACTCGGTATCGTGAGGACGCGGCACCCGACAAGTGGAGCAAGGCTATCGATCGTCTGCTCGCGAGCCCTCGCTATGGCGAGCAATGGGGTCGGCATTGGCTCGATGTGGTTCGCTATGCCGACACCAGCGGCGGCTCGAATGATTTCGAGCGTTCCAACGCCTGGCGCTATCGCGACTACGTGATTCGCGCTTTCAATCAGGACAAGCCGTACGACCGCTTCATCCTCGAGCAACTGGCGGGCGACGAACTCGAGCCGGAAAACCCCGAGATGCTGGTGGCGACGGGCTTCTTGCGCATGGGGCCCTGGGAACACACCGCCATGGCTCCGGTTCCCAAGACGCGCCAGCAGTATCTCGATGACGTGACCAACAGCGTTGGCCAGGCCTTCATGTCGATTCCGCTGCGCTGTGCCTCGTGTCACGACCACAAGTTCGATCCGATTCCGACGCGGGACTATTACCGGATCCAGGCCGTGTTTGCTGCCACGCATCCTGCCGAGCGACCTGCGGATTTCTCGGACTGGGAGAATCGGAGTGGCTTCGTGCCGGGCCGTGCCCAGGTGCAGGCTCGGCTGGATGCAGCCCGGGCGGAAGTGGCGAAGTTGATGGCGAAGCAGGAGAAGGCCGCGCGCGCCTGGTGCAAGGAGCGTGACATCGCCTACGCGCCCAGGGAAAAACTCAAGGGTAAGCCCGAAGATCAGAAGCCGCCGCGTCACATCGGTCTGGATTACGCCGATCAGGGCTATCTCAAGCTGTGCCAAGGAAACGCTCGCATCTGGCAGCGACGGCTGGAGCGATATGAGCCGATGGCGCAGTCGATCTACAGCAGTTCTCGCGCGAACATGACGCAGAACTCGCGGAACCTGAGGATGAAACCGCTGAAAGGGCAGGGGCCGCCCACGCACATTCTGGCCGGCGGGGCCGTCGATTCGCCGGGAGTCGAAGTTGTGCCTGCCGTCCTCAGCGCCGTTGGCGCGGTGGGCGGCCTCCCGGACCCTGAGATTCCTCGGGCACCATCGGGGCGGCGTCTCGCCTTCGCCCGCTGGCTTGCAGATCCGCAGAACCCCTTGGCGACGCGTTCCATCGTCAATCGCGTCTGGCAGTATCACTTCGGTCGTGGCCTCGCCTCGAATCCGAACAATTTTGGCAAGACCGGCGCCAAGCCAACCCATCCCGATCTTCTCGATTGGCTCGCCGGCTGGTTCGTCGGTCACGGGCGTTCGATCAAGGCTCTGCATCGGCTGATCATGACCAGCGAGACTTACCGGCGGACGAGCCAACCGCCCGACTCTGCTGCGGTGGCGGTCAGAGATTCTGGCAACGAACTCCTGTCCTTCTTCTCGCCGCGCCGACTCAGTGCGGAGGAACTCCGGGATACCGTCCTGTTCGTCTCGGGGGAACTGAATCCCTCTCTCGGCGGGTTGCCGGCCTTTCCGGAGATCGCGCTGGAGGTCGCGTTGCAGCCGCGAATGCTGCAGTTCTCCCTCGCACCTGCCTATCAGCCTTCGATGACGCCTGCACAAAGGCATCGGCGGTCGATCTATGCCTACCGGTGCCGCGGCCAGGGTCACCCGATGCTGGAGGTCTTCAACCAGCCGACCTCGGACGATTCCTGTGAGCACCGCGAGACCTCGACGGTGACGCCGCAGGTCTTCAGCTTGTTCAACAGCGGAGGGATGTACGATCGGGCGATCGCCATGGCTTTGCGGCTGGAGGCGATGGCCGAGAACTTACCGGATCAGGTGGGTCGCGCCATCCGGCACGCCTATGGCCGTCCTCCTTCTTCCAGGGAACGCCGCTTGCTGGTCGAGCATGCGGAGATGCAACTGAAGTACCATCGCGAACATTCGCCAGACCCATCGAGGCCACCCTTTCGTGTGAAACGTTCGGTGGTCGAGGAGTTCACCGGTTTGGCTTTCGATTACTTCGAACAGCTCGATGTTTATCGAGGCTGGACTCCTGACAAGAAGCCGTGGGATGTTGGGCCGCAGACACGCGCGCTAGCGGAGGTCTGCCTCGTCTTGTTCAACTCCAACGAGTTCCTCTACGTGTATTGATCGCCATGTCCAACCAGAGTAGACGTGAGTTTTTGATGGGCCTCGGCGCCGGACTGGGCAGCGTGGCCTTCTCGGATCTTCTGGCTCAGGGTGCACCATCCTTGCACCGCGGCGATCCGCTGGCGCCGAAACCGCCGCAGCTTCCGGCGAAGGCCAAGTCCTGCATCTTCCTGTTCATGGAAGGTGGGCCCAGCCACATCGATACCTTCGATCCCAAGCCGAAACTCAAGGAGTTGCACCTCCAGACCTTCAAGTCCACCGATCCGCAGGGGTCGGCGATGTCTCGAGGCAATCGCTTCTACGTGGGCAGTCCCTATGCGAGCCGCAAGGTGGGCGAGTCGGGGATCGACATGTGCGAGTATTTCCGTCATCTGCCGGCGGTTGCCGATGATCTCTGTGTTTACAGAGGTTGCCAGGCCGACTCCGTGAACCATCCGACGGCCCTCTACCAGATGAACACGGGTAACCAGTTCGGTGGCGATCCCGCGATCGGCGCCTGGATGACCTACGGTCTGGGTTCCTTGAACCGGAACTTGCCGGCTTACATCGTGTTGAACGAACTCGCCTATCCCCAAGGCGGTGCCGGGAACTGGTCGAACGGCTTTCTGTCGCCGGTGTATCAGGGCACTCCGTTGCGCCCGGTTGGCCCTCCGATCCTGCACATGAATCCCCCTGATTGGGTAGACCGCAAGCACCAGCGTCGCAATCTGGATGCACTGCACGAACTCAACGAAGCGCACCGCGCCAAACATCCCGGCCATGACGATCTTGCCGCGCGCATGGAGAGTTACGAGCTGGCTTTCCGCATGCAGACGGAAGTTCCCGGCGTCGTCGATCTCGACGGCGAGTCGCCCGACACGCTGGCGATGTACGGGGTCGGCGAGGAAGGCGTTGATTCCTTTGCGCGCAGATGCTTGCTGGCCCGCCGGATGGTGGAGAAGGGGGTGCGTTTCGTACAGATCTTTTCCGGTGGGTGGGATTCGCACGATTACATCGAACGCTCGCACAAGGCTCGGATCGCCAGTATCGACAAGCCGATGACGGCCTTGATCAAGGATCTGAAGCGACGCGGCATGCTCGATGAGACCTTGGTGGTCTGGTGTGGCGAGTTCGGACGCTCGCCCGACAACACCTATCGCGGTGGTGGCATTGCGCTGGGACGCGATCACAACAAGGATGCGATGTCCGTTCTGCTGGCCGGCGGCGGTGTCAAGGCGGGGCATGTGATCGGCGCGACCGACGAGATCGGCAAGTCAGCCGTCGAGGTCGTTCATCCGATCAAGGACTTCCATGTCACCTTGCTGCGTTTGCTGGGCCTCGATGACAACAAGTTGACCTATTTCCACGGCGGTCGTTTCAAGCAACTGTCGCAAACCGGTGGCGAGGTGATCGAGGAATTGATCGCTTGATGGGCCGGGCCACGGGCAGACATCACGATTTCGGGCGGTTTACCGCAGCCCGGCGCGACGAGCGCCCGCCCTTGCCCGTGCGAATGGCCGCCGGAAGCGGCCGATGGAGCCACATTGGCACAATCTCGCACCGGCAATCGCGGGTCAGGGACTTTGATCGCTATGATTGCGCGTGCAACGGTTTTCACGCAGGACCCTACCCCTTCGTTTTCACGCCAACCACTCGAGAGTTGCGATGACAGAACCCGACCCAGCAGCCCCTTTGAGCGGGGTTCCCTTTCCCTCGCGCCGTGAGATCTTGCGGATCGGCGGAGGCGCTCTGCTCGGGCTTAACCTCGCCGACTGTCTGCGTCTGCAGGCCACCGTGAGCCCGACGATCATTCGTGCGCCGAGCTTTGGCAAGGCCAAGAGTGTCATCCTGATCTTCTTGCAGGGTGGGCCGAGCCATCTCGATCTGTGGGACCCCAAAGAAGACGTTCCCGATGACGTCAAGAGTGTCTTCAAGACGATTCCGAGCAAGGTGCCCGGGATGGAGGTGACCGAACTCTTGCCGCGGTTGGCGGCGGTCACCGACAAGTTAACCTTCATCCGTTCGATGAGCTATTCGCCCAACGGCCTGTTCAACCACACGGCTGCGCACTACCAGATGCTGACGGGCTATACGGCTGACAGGGTGAGCCCGTCGGGCCAGCTGGAGCCACCATCGCCGAAGGATTTCCCCAACATCGGTAGCCAGATTGCACGACTGCATCCTCCCGAGGTGCCGATGCTTCCCTTCGTGATGATGCCCAGGCCGCTGCAGGAGAGCAACGTCATCGGTAAGGCCGGGACAGCGGGTTTCCTCGGTCGTGCCTTCGATCCTTACTATCTCTATCCGTCGGGGGATGACTTCGACAACGGCAAGATGGACAGGATCAAGGTGGCGGATCTCACGCTCCGACCCGAACTGTCCGTTGCCCGGTTGCAGCGTCGCCAGCGCATGCGTGATTGGATCAATGCCAGCATGCCGGCCGTCGAGAAGGCCGTCGCCGAGCACGATCTCGATGAATATGCCAAGAAGGCACTGAGTCTGGTCACCTCCGGCCGTGCACGTGACGCTTTTGATCTGGCGGCCGAGCCAGCGGCGCTCCGTGATCGGTATGGCCGCACGACCTTCGGGCAGAGCTGTTTGCTGGCTCGTCGGCTGGTCGAGGCTGGCACGCGCATCGTGCAGGTGAACTGGCCCAAGCAGGCCAACTCGGATCGCCATAGCTGGGACTGCCACAAGAATCTCCCCAAGCGGATGAAGGAAGATGCGGCGCCGATGTTCGATCCGGCCCTGGCGACCTTGATCGAGGATCTCGATGATCGCGGTCTGCTGGACGAGACCCTGGTCGTGGCTGTCGGCGAGTTCGGCCGCAGTCCTCGCCGAGGCCTTTCAACATCGGGGAACGACAACGACAACCAGGGCCGAGACCACTGGCCTTACTGCTTCACAGCGGTGGCCGCGGGCGCCGGCGTCAAGAGGGGCTTTGTTTACGGAGAGTCCGACGCGACCGGATCGGCTCCGGTCAAGGATCCGGTACACCCGTGCGACTTGCTCGCGACGATCTACCACAGCGTTGGCATCGATCCCGAGACCATGTCGTACAACCACCTCAACCAACCTCGCGAACTTGTCAAGGGTTCGCCCGTTCTGGGTATTTTCTAGTGAACAAGGTCGTTCCCATCGCCTGGGTCGTGTTGGCGGCGACGGTGTCGGCACAGGAGCCCGAGCCAGTCAGCTATTCGGCTGATGTACTGCCGATCCTGACCGCGCATTGTCTGGGCTGTCACCAGCCGGCCAAGGCCAAGGGTGACATCGTCTTGGCCCGTCATGCCGATCTCTTCGTGGAGAACGAGGACCATGGCCCCTTGGTGATTGCCGGTGATCCGGGCGCAAGCACCCTGATCGAAGTCCTGACAGGGGCCGATGGCGAGCCACCGGCGATGCCTGAAGATGCCGACCCCTTGCCCGCGCATGAGATCGAGCTGTTGCGGAAATGGATCGCGCAAGGAGCCAAGGACGACACGGCCTCGGCGGCGAGTGATGCAGTTTCTCCGGAACATCCGCCGACCTACCTGTTGCCTCCCGTGGTGGGTGCGCTGGCCTTCTCTCCCGATGGCAAGTTGATTGCTGTGGCGGGCGACCACGAGGTTTTGTTGCATCGGGACGACGGCAAGAGCCTGGTTGCCCGACTCGTCGGCTTATCGGAGCGGATCGAGTCGCTGGCCTTCTCGTCCGACGGCAGCCGACTGGCGGTCGTCGGTGGTTCGCCCGGCCGATTTGGCGAGGTTCAAATCTGGGATGTTGCCAAGCGCAGTCTGATTCAATCGAAACTGGTGACCGGTGATTGTTTGTTCGGCGTGAGCTGGTCGCCTGACGGCAAGTTGCTTGCCTTCGGCGCCACCGACACGGCCATGCGTGCGATCGACATCGCCAGCGGCAAGCAGGTCCTTTATCAGAGTGCGCATGAGGACTGGGTGCTGGACACGGTCTTTTCCACCGATGGGTCACACCTCGTCAGCGTGAGCCGTGACCGTTCGATGAAGCTGGTCCTGGTGAAGGAGGAACAGTTCATCGACAACATCACCAGCATCACGCCTGGCGTATTGCGTGGCGGGTTGATCTCTGTCGATCGTCATCCGACCAAGGATGAGCTTTTGATCGGTGGCGCCGATGGCCAGCCGAAGCTGTTTCGGATGTATCGAGAAAAGAAGCGCAAGATTGGCGACAACTACAATCGGTTACGGGTTTTCGAAAAGATGCCGGGCCGTGTTTTCGCGGTCGAGTTCCGAGCCGATGGCAAGCAGATGGTGGCGGCTAGCAGTCATCGTGCCGGCGGAGTGGTTCGCGTTTGTGACGTCGAGAATGGCAAGACGCTGTGGACGCGGGAGATGTCTGGTGGCATTTACACTGCTGGCTACCGGCCTGATGGCGCGGTGATCGGGGCTGCGGGTTTCGGCGGCATGGTGTACTTGCTCGACGCAAAGACGGGGAAGACGCTCAAGGAATTCCTGCCCGTGCCGATCGCTTCGGCTTCAACTCCCCAGGAACAACGATGAAGATCCGGATCAGAACGAGATGGTATGGTGGTGTCTTCGGCTTGTTCATGCTGGCGGCTCAGCTGGCTCCGCCTCATGCCGAGAGCCGGATGATTTCTCCCGAAGGCATCGTCGAACTCAAGTGTTCGCCTTCGAGTTTGCGGTTGGAGGGTGCTCACGCCTACGCCCAGCTGGTATTGACCGGGGTGCGCGAGGACGGCTCCTGGATGGACGTGACGCGCAAGGTGCGTCTCGCCGTCGATTGCAACCTGGTATCCGTCGATGAGCGTGGCCTGGTTCGTCCGAAAGCAGATGGCAAGGGGGAGCTCTTCTTCGAGGTCGAAGGCCGAAGTGTCGAGGTTCCGGTCGAGGTCCGTGGTCAGGGTGTTGCGGCATGGCCGAGTTTCGTGCGCGATGTGATGCCGATCTTCTCACGGCGTGGATGCAATGCTGGCACTTGCCATGGATCGGCCAAGGGCAAGAACGGCTTCAAGCTGTCTCTGCGCGGTTATGACGCGGCGTACGATCATTTCACGATCACCGATGAGCTCGCAGGTCGGCGCTTCAACCGCTCCTCACCGGAGAAGAGCTTGTTCCTGCTCAAGCCCACGGGCGCCGTTCCCCATGAGGGGGGCCGCGTCATCCATCCTGCGGAGCCGGACTACGGGGTGTTACGTTCCTGGGTCGCGGGCGGGGTGGAACTCGATGCGGATGCTGCCCGGGTGGCTGCGATCGAGATGTTTCCGACCGATCCGACCGTGGCGGCTGCTGAGGTCACTCAGCAATTCCGTGTCGTCGCGACCTACACCGATGGCAGCCGCCGGGATGTCACGGCTCACACCTTCTTCGAGACCAGCGACGGTGAGGTCGCCGAGGTTGACAAGAAGGGGCTGGCGACGGCCATGCGGCGTGGTGAGGCCGCCATCCTCGCCCGCTACGAGGGCCGCTATGCCGCCACGCGACTCTTCGTGATGGGTGATCGGAGCGGCTTCGAGTGGCAGGAGGTGCCCGAGCACAACGACATCGATACCTTGGTGTATCGCCGCTTGCGGGAGATCGCCACGCTGCCCAGCGACCTGTGCAGCGATGCCGAGTTTCTCCGGCGTCTTCATCTCGATTTGACGGGGAGATTGCCCAGTTCCAAGGCGGTAACGACCTTCTTGCGCGATCGTCGTGACTCGCGGCTCAAACGCGATGAGGTCATCGACCGCTTGATCGGAAGCCCCGAGTTCGTGGAGCACTGGAGCAATCGCTGGGCCGATCTCCTGCAGGTGAATTCGAAGTTCTTGGGCAAGCCGGGCGCTCTGGCTCTGCGAGACTGGATCCGGGATGGCATCGCCAGCAACGCTCCTTATGACGAGTTTGTTCGAACCTTGCTGACGGCCAGTGGTTCCACCTTGGAGAACCCGCCGGCCGCCTATTTCAAGGTTTTGCGCGAGCCGGATATCGCCATGGAGAACACAACCCAGCTGTTCCTGGGCACTCGCTTCAACTGCAATAAATGTCACGATCATCCCTTTGAACGATGGACCAAGGATCAACACTGGCAGCTGGCCGGTTTCTTTGCGCAGGTCGATCGCAAGGATGTTGCGGGTTCGAAGAAGATGCCCGCGCGCAGGGGAATGAAGGCGAAGAGCCCGCCGGCCTACGAGGAGGTCATTGGTGATGCTGCCAAGGGAGAGGCGGTGGACCCCGAGGGCAAGCAATACGAACCTGGATTCCCCTTCGATCATGAAGGGCAGGTCCCGGCGAAGGCGAGTCGGCGAGTGCAGCTCGCCGAGTGGCTTACCGATCCAAAGAATCCTTACTTTGCCCGCAGTTACGTCAATCGCCTGTGGAGTTACTTCTTCGGCATCGGCCTCATCGAACCGGTCGATGATATTCGCGCGAGCAACCCTCCGACCTTCCCGGCCTTGCTCGATCATCTGACGAAGAAGTTCATTGCGGAAGGCTTCGACGTGCGTGGCACGATGCGGCGGATTTGCCAGTCACGTGTCTATCAGCACTCGATTCAGACCAATCGCTGGAACGAGGACGACAAGGTCCACTTTGCACATGCGCTGGCGCGACGTTTGCCGGCAGAGATCCTGTTCGACGCCGTTCATCAGGCGACCGGAGCCAAGCCTCGGATACCTGGCGTCAATCCGGCGATGGGGGCGACGGATCTGGTCGATTCGAGCGTCAAGGCGGACGATGGTTTCCTCGACCTGTTCGGGCGGCCCGCTCGCGAGAGTTCTTGTGAATGCGAGAGGGACAACAGCATGTCCCTGGGACAGGCTCTCAATCTGGTGAATGGCCCGACCGTTGCCGCGGCGATCCGCGCACCGGACAGTCACATCGCTGAACTCGTCGCCTACGAGAAGAACCCTGCTGCGATCGTATCCGACCTCTATCTTCGCTTCTTGAGCAGGCCACCGAGTCCCGAAGAAACCAAGGAAGTTAGCAAGTCCTTCGACCCTGGTGACATTGACAATATCAACGCGCTCGACCCGGCCGACCACAAGGCCTTCACGGACAGGATGCTGGCCTGGGAGAAGAGCATCCCGGCACCGGTCTGGGAGACGGCGTTGCCGGGCACCTTGAAATCGGACGGTGGAGCCGAGTTCGCCGCACTGAAAGACGGTTCCGTTCTGGTCAGCGGCAAGAATCCGGACAAGGATCGCTACACCGTGGTGCTCTCGACCGATCTGGTCGGGATCACGGGTTTGCGCCTGGAGGTCTTGCCGGACGAGAGCCTTCCGGCGAAGGGTCCTGGGCGTAACAAGGGTGGCAACTTCGTGCTGGCGCAGGTCAAGGTCACGGCCGTGCCCTTGCGGGACCCATCCAAGGCCGTGGTGGCTCAGTTGACCGGAGCGACGGCGGACTTTTCGCAGAAGGGCTGGCCGGTGGCGCAGGCGATCGCCACTTCGGCGAAGGGCTGGGGCGTGGCACCCAAGTTTGGTCAGCGTCACTTCGCCTTCTTCGAGGCCAAGCAGGATCTCGGCGCCGAGGGTGGCACCCTCTTGATCGTGACCATGGACCAGCCTCATGGCAGTGCCCATACGATCGGGAGGTTTCGCTGGTCGGTGACGACGTCCAAGCGTCCGGTCCGCTACCAGGGCGTGCCCGAGGCGGTGCTGGCGATCTTGGCCCGGCCTGTCGGTAAGCGCACCGACAAGCAGCGCGCGGCACTTCATCGCTACTACATGCGGACCGACAAGCTCGCGGCCGAGAAGATCCGGCTCGGCGCTGCACAAGATCTCGCCTGGGCCCTCGCCAACAGTTCGGCCTTCCTGTTCAACCGCTGAGCACACGGCGGCGAGTTAGCACGGGGTCGGTCCTGGGCAGGAGTATCGTCTGGTGACGCTGTCGTGCACCGACCTGTTGGCGTAGGCTGCGCGAGTCTTTTCGTGGAGCGCGCATCATGATTCGCCTTTTCGCCTGTGCGGCGGCGCTGGGCAGCGCCGCATTCTTGGGTCCGATCGACTCGAACGACATCACCCATGGTTTTGTCGACAGCGGTGGAGTCAAGATTCACTACGCCAGCCAGGGGAAGGGGCCGCTGGTCGTGTTCCTGCACGGTTTCCCCGACTACTGGTACACCTGGCGGCACCAGATGGCGGCCCTGTCGAAGGATCATCAGGCGGTCGCGATCGACTTGCGCGGCTACAACAAGTCGGACAAGCCCGAGGGAGGAGAGGCCTACGACATGGCTCTTCTCGTCCAGGATGTGGTGGCCGTCATCGATCATTTCGAGCGCAAGAAGGCGATCGTGGTCGGCCATGACTGGGGCGGTGCGATCGCCTGGAACTTCGCGATGGCCCATCCTGATCGTCTCGATCGTTTGATCATCTGTAATCTTCCGCATCCGCGCGGCTTGATCCGCGAACTGGCGAACAATCCCGAACAGCGCAGAAACAGCAATTACGCACGCATCTTCCAGCAAGAAGATACGCACAAGTTTCTGACCGCCAAGGGCTTGGCTTCATGGGTGAAGGACGAGGCCGCGCGGGCGAAGTATGTCGAGGCTTTCGAGCGTTCTGATTTCGAGGCCATGCTGCACTACTACAAGCGAAACTACCCCAAGGCGGATGAGGCCGGGGTTGCGTCGAGTCGCGAGATGCCGACTGTCGAGGTGCCGG
>CAZIVO010000097.1:0-14429 GCA_964542765.1 uncultured candidatus Brocadiaceae bacterium
AGAGTTGTGGTGCAATGGGGTTTGCGCCGGTAGCCGTTTATGATGAAGACAATCCCTACGTCCATCATTTTCCGGATGGCAATGCCGGCGTTGCGCGGGCGTTGGTGAAGAAGTTGATCCCTGATGTGGCCGAGGGGAGCAACGCTGAAGAGCTTGTCTTGGCCAGGTTCAACTATGCTGAACTGGACAGATCCGGCAATGCCGTTCGCATCAGGCTAAATAGCACAGTGGTCAATGTGAGGCATGGTGGTGACCCCAAGAGTTCCAGTGACGTTTTCGTGAGCTACATCAATGACAACAAGTCATATCAGGTGAATGCCAAGAGCGTCGTGATGGCCTGCTACAACGTGATGATTCCGCATATCGTTTCGGGTCTTCCAGCAAAGCAGGCAGCCGCATTGAAGGTTCAGGTGAAGAGCCCCCTGCAATACACGACTGTCGGCTTGAAGAACTGGAGAGCAATGAAAGAGCTGGGAATTGGCTTGGCTATGTCACCTGGAAACATGCATCAGGCCGTGCTCATGGATTTTCCGGTGACCATGGGCGGCTATGAGCACACCAAGACCCCCGACGATCCGTGTGTCATTCAGATGATAAGCTGTCCGTATGGAGAAACCGTCGGCGCTCCAAGACTCGAGCAGTTCCGTGAAGCGCGATACAGGATGCTAGCTCTGCAGTTCAAGGACTATGAGCAGGAAGTCAGAAGTCATCTCACCGGCATGCTTCCCAAGGAGTTGTTTGAGTTCGACAGGGATGTTGTGAGCATTTCCGTAAACCGCTGGGCCCATGGTTACACGACCGGCGGCCCGGGGAATTCGACACGAATCGGCCGGCAACCATTCGGCCGGATTACCATTGCGAATGCTGACTCCGCCCCCGGTGCAGATGCGAAAACCGCAATGATGATGGGATATCGAGCAGTCAGAGAATTGGGGTAAGGGCGAAGCAGGTTGAGTGCCAAGGCCCGCCGCTCCGATCTGGCCCATGCTTGGCGCCAAAACATGGCGCCCCCAGGGGCTGTGGTGAGCTCAGACTTGCGGTGAGAGCAACGAGAGCGAGGTTGTGAGTTTAGGGGGAACAGTGCAGTGCCCCGCATTCTAGCTAGCTGAGAGTTGGTTTGAAGTGGGGGTCACTTCTCGGGGAGGGGTGCGATCTTCTTGCCAGCTTTGTAGATGCCGGATCGTTGTTCTCGTTTTCCAGAGCGATGATGCTGATGAGTGGAAAGTCGGCATTGGGATGGTAGGCAAAGGTCTTTCGGCGCGTAGAACCCATCACCGATTCTTCCCCCTTGGCTTTCCCTTTTCTGGTCTGAGCACACTGGGTTTGACTTCGCCACTATGGGCTAGCCAATGATCTCGCTTCTCGCGCAGCATCCCAGAAATCTCGGGGCGCAGGGCAATCACGTTGATCAGTTCCTCAGGGTCGTTTTTTAGATCGTAAAGGATCTCGCCATCCTTGTAGGTCACGAGTTTGAAGTGCTCGTTTTGAATCATGTTCACTTCGTGCTGTTCGGCATGGGCGAATTCTCGACCAAAGGGGTAGCCCTTGAGTAGGGGCATGAGATCGAAGCCATGGGTTCTGGCAACGTCTTTCGAATCGCAGCCGTAGAGGGTCACCATCGTCTTGGACAGGTCCAGCAACTCAACGCAGCGGTTGATGACTCTTCCTTTGCCATGTTTGGGGTGTGAAATGATCAATGGCGAATTGATGACTTCCTTGTAGAAGTATTTTTTCGAGTAGAGACCGTGGTGCCCGGTCATCGATCCTTGGTCCGCGAAGAAGATGACGATCGTATTTTCGCGGAGGCCACTTTTGTCGAGGTGGTCCACGAGTCTGCCAACGAGCGCATCCATCATGGTGATCAGCGCCAGGTAGCCACGTCGGTAGGACGTCGAATTTGTCCTGGACACGTTCATGTCGTTTGCAAGCGAAGCGGGCAGTCCGGTTTTGCGGCCGGGGATCAGCGGCTTCAGATCAGCGTCCTTGTAGAGATCCTTGTACTTCTGGGGGACGTCCATGGGCGGGTGAGGAAGGGTGAGATCTATCCAAAGGAAAAATGGGTCCTTGCGGTCTTCTTCAGCGCTGATCCACTTGATCGCTGAGTTGATAATGAAGCTGTCGATGTAATCCTCTTCACCCAGCGGGAAGTCGATGTCGATTCCGTTTCTCTTCTTCCTCGAGTAAGCGGCTACCAGCTTGTCGTAGATGCCTTTGTCATGAAGGTATTTGGAATAAGGGTCTTTCTCCGGAGGATGCTTTCGGGCGGAAAGCGCGACTTTCCCGCCCATGCTGAAGGCGTGATCAAAGCCCAGCTGATCTCGAATCACCTGATTCTGTTTTTCATATGAATCTCTCGGATTGATGCCAAAGGGCCGGTAGTGATTTTTTCCGTAGAGCGCCGTGTAGACTCCGGCCCGTCTCAAAGCGGCCGGGAAAGTCCAGCAGTCCTCCGGAAGCCTGGCTGGTGAGGCATTCATGTAGATGCCGGTGTTGTGTGGGTAGGTTCCGGTGATGAGGGAATTCCTCGATGGGGCGCAGGCGGTTCCCTGAACGATGCAATTCTTGAATACGGTTCCCTGGGCTGCTAGCCGGTCCAGATTTGGTGTTTTCACCACTCGATGTCCCATGTAGCCAAGGGCCATCGGGTTGAGATCATCGGCTTCGACCATCACCACGTTGAGCCCGTGGTCTTTGGGGTAATCCAGATCCTTGGCTTTGCGGAGTCTGGCTTCAAATCCCACAACCGCAGCACTCTTGGTCTTTTCACCCTGACCAACAGCGTTACCGACGCAAAGCAGACTTGCGGTGAAAGCAGCGAGAGCGAGATGGGAGGGCTTCATGAGTTTCGGGAGAACAGTGCAGTGTCCCGCATTCTAGCTGGTTGAGAGTTGGTTTGAAGTGATGTTGGAGTCACAGCTACGCATGGGAGCTGAACCCCCGTGCATGAGGCTTCAAAGCGCGAAGTTTTCCTCTGGTTGATATCATGCGGCACATGAAGAAGCTCTTCTTGTTGGTCCTTCTTGCCACGCTCACCGGGTGCGAAATAGTACCTGACTTCACTGTTGGTCGAAATAACCGCAACATGACCAAGCTGACTGTGGGAATGACCAAAGATCAGGTTTTGGAGGTCATGGGGCCAGCGGGAAAAGTAGAGGCATACACAACCAAATCAGGAGGCGTGATTGAGTTCTTGATGTATCGCACTCTGGTAGACGCTGCATCAAGGTTTGAGGTGATCCAAGACAGGCACTGGACACCGATCTGCATCGTCGACGGCAAGGTTGAGGGGTGGGGTCAAAACTTCTACGACGACACCATCAAGATTCGAAAAGAGATCATCAGAAGAGACTAGCCAGTGAGTGAAACCCCCGTGCCTGTCCCCACGCCGCTCGGACAGACCGCCTACCTGGCGGCCCCTGACTTCGTCGAGCAGCTGATCGCGGAGCTCGGTGATGTCGCTTCGGTGCACGATCGGTTGGTGTTCGCTGACGGTGGCCCCCGGACCGCTGCCTGGGCGCAAAACGTCTGGCACGACCCGGTCTCGTTGCGGATTGGCTCGATCAACGATGGCGCGCGCGCGTTGCGATCGATCCAGCGCAACTGGGTGCTGTATTCTCTCGCGCATCATGGGCGCGCAGCGTTGATCGCGGAGAAGCTGCCGCACGTCTCGGCCCGGCCGCTCGAATTTCCTGCCGATCCGCCGAGCGCGCCGCTTGGGTCGTGGACGCTCATCGAGCGCGACACCATCATCGCCGCACCGCACTGTTCTAGCCCGTTCGTCAACGGTGAACCGCGTTTCGTCGAGGACCGCGAGAACCCGCCGAACCGCGCTTACCTCAAGGTTTATGAGGCATTGACGACGCTGGGTGAGCGGCCGCAGCGCGGCGAGCTATGCCTCGACCTTGGTGCCAGCCCGGGCGGCTGGACCTGGGCGTTACACCAGCTCGGCGCGCGCGTGATCAGCGTCGACAAGGCGCCGCTCGATCCTCGCGTCGCGGCGTTGCGCGGCGTGGAGCACAGGCTCGAGAGCGCGTTCTCGCTGGATCCTCTCGAGTTTGGCGCCGTCGACTGGTTGTTCTGCGATATGGCGTGCTACCCGGATCGGCTGCTCCGCCTCGTGCAGAAGTGGATGGCAGCGGGGATTTGCCGACGCATGTTGTGCACGATCAAGTTTCAGGGAGCGACCGACCATGCGATCGCGGCCGAGTTCGCGGCGATCCCCGGGTCGCGCATGTTCCATCTGACGTGCAACAAGCACGAGCTGACCTGGGCACTCCTCGACTGCCCGCGAGGGTAGGGGGCTCAGCCCTCGATCTGTTCGAGCTGCTTGTCGAACCCCTGCTTACGCTGATCGTGTTCTTCCGAGGCGCGCTCGAGCTCGGCGAACTCGGTGTCGATCTTCTTCTGCGCCTCGGCTGCCTCGATTGAGATGCGGACGATCGCGTCCTTGTCGTTTTTCTGTGCGGCCAGCTCGAGCGCCTGATTCGCGGACCGGAGATCCTCCTCGAGCTTCACGATCGCACCTTCGAGCCTCTTGATCTGTTTTTGTAGCGGCTGCAGCGTCGCCGAGCGCTCGGCGATGATCTTTGCTCGATGTTGCCGGGCGCGCTTGCCGCCGCTCTTCTTGGTCGGCTTGGCCTTTGGTTCGGCATTTAGCTTGGCCGCCTTCTTGTTCTTGCGTTTGGTGTCGTCCTCGTCGCTCCAGCCGACGCGGTCGAGGAAGTCCCGGTAGGTGCCGTCGAACCAGCTGGCCCGCCCCCGGTCGAAGACCACCAGCTTGGTCGCGACCGCGTGCAGGACGCGCTCATTGTGGGTGACGACGATCGCTCCGCCGGGGAACTCGAGCAAGGCATCGATCAGCGACTCGATCGATTCCATGTCGAGGTGGTTGGTCGGCTCGTCGAGCAGAACCAGATTGGAGGGGCTCACCAGCAGCTTGCCGATCAGTACGCGCGCGCGCTCGCCTCCAGACAGTACGTTGACCTTCTTGAGGGCGTCGTCGCCCTGGAACATCATCAGTCCGCAGATCGCGCGCGCGGTGCCGCGGCTGTGGTCGGGGACCGCGGACATAACCTCCTCCTCGACGGTCATGTCTTCGTGCAGGCGGTCGATGTTGGTCTGGCCAAAGTGTGCGAGGCGCATCGCGGCGTGGCGCTTGAAGTTGCCGTGCCGCGCCATCAGTTCACCGGCGATCAGGTTGAGCAGGGTGCTCTTGCCCTTGCCGTTCTTGCCCACGATCGCGACCCGGTCGCCCATTTCCAGGTCGAGCGACAGCTTGTCGATCAGCGAGGGCCCGTCGCCGTAGCCGAACTCCAGATCCTCGCCGCTCAGCAGGGTGTGTGCGTGGAAGGGTGCTGCGTTGAACTTGAACGACATCGTCGCGATCTCGTCGAGCTGCTCCATCGTGCCCTGCTTCTTCAGCATCTTGATGCGCGACTGAACCTGTCGGGCCTTGGTTGCCTGCGCGCGGAAGCGTTCGACGAAGCGCTCGGCATCGCGGCGACTCTTCTGTTGGTTTTGCCGAGTCTTCTCGTGGATCTCCTCTTCGACTGCGAGCATCTCGTACAGCTTGTCGGTGCGGCCTGCGACGCGGCGCACCTTGCCGCGGTGGATCGCCATGCTGTGCGTGGTGACCCGATCCATGAAGTTGCGGTCGTGGGTGATCAGGATGACCTCGCCGGGCCAGCTGCGAAGGTAGCGCTGCAGCCAGCGCATCGACACGATGTCTAGGTAGTTGGTGGGTTCGTCGAGCAGCAGCAGGTCGGGCGAGGAGACCAGCACCTTCGCGAGCTGTAGCCGCACCTGATAGCCGCCCGACAACTCGCTCGGGGGCCGGTCGAAGTCGGCGACCGTGAAGCCCAGACCCATCAGCGCTTCTTCGGCTCGGTATTCCTCGACCCAGTCCCCTTCTTGCACGGGCAGGCCGAGGCAGGCCTCTTCCAGCACGGTGTCCTTTTTGAACTGGAGGTGCTGCGACAGGTGGCCGATCGTGTAGCCCTTGGGCTTGTCGATCCGCCCGTCGTCGGCGGGCTCTTCGCCGAGGATCAGGCGAAACAATGTGGTCTTGCCGCTGCCGTTGCGACCGACCAGACCCAGCCGCTCGCCCGGCGTGAGCGCGAAGGTCACGCCGTCGAACAGCAGCTGGGTTCCGTATGCCTTGCGGAGTTGGTGGACCTGGAGCATGTCAGACTCGGGCGGGGACTCTAGCCCGGATTGTCTCGCAAGAGGAGCGCCTAACGGCGGGATATCGATCCGATCGCGATGGCCACGGCCGACCCGAGATTGACGGTGGCGAAAACTTTTGCCGAGAGACCGCTGCGGGACTCAGTTTCGTGGGTCCGGCCGGGCTTCCAGCTCCGGGATCTGTTCGTGGGGGATCTTTCCGTCGATCGTCAGATCGGACAGATCCACTTCCAGACCTCCGCATTCTTCGATGCCCCAGATCTTGGCGCCTATGATCACATCGCGCACGTCCGGCTCGGTGAATTCGCCGAGCAGATCCCAGTGGCCGTTCGTGCGGTGCCACGATGAGACCTGATGGCCCTTACGGGTGATGCGGAATTCGCCCTGCAGTTCGGTCGCTGTTGCACTGTCTGACAGTTCTCCTTGCATGCTGCTCAGCACCTCATGCTCTTCATCGAGTCCCTTGGAGGAGCGTCGTTGTGCGTAATAGCGCTGCTCGGAGAGTTCGTCTTGCGCGAACAGTGCGAAGCTCGCGGATTTTTCGCCGGGGTTCCAGCGGCGGAGCTGATAGTGCAGGGAGACGGAGAAGTCCCCGTGAATCCGGGTTGGAACGTAGAACCCGGATGAGGTGACACTGCCGAGAGATCCTGATTCGAAGCTGATCCGGATACATGCTCCCTGGGCGGTGACATCGGTCTTGCCGAGCTTGGGATAGCGGTAGATCGCGAGGCCACGCTCGCGCAGCACCGTAGGATTTCTTGGGAAGACGAAGGGTAGTCCGCCGCTCAGGAACGAGTTGTGCTCGATCATCAGCGTGCGCAGGCGGGCCACGGCCGTCCGCAGGCCTTTCTTGGCGCGTTCGATGCTGGCGCCATTCATCATCGGGTTCGGGTAGATGATCCCGCCGACGATCAGTCCGCAGCGCATCATTTCGCTCCGGAAGGTCTGCTCGATGAGTCCGCCATCGGCGTTTTCCTGGTCCTGGAACGACAGGTCCATCCGGCCGGCAGGTCCGAACATGCGGCCATGCACATCGTGTTCCTTACAGGCTTGAGAAAAGGCATCCCGCAACTGCTCGCCGATGTTGCGAGCCTGTTCAGCGACCGGCTTCTCGCTGATCTGGCTGAGTGTGGCTCGTACGGCGGTCAGCGCCATGACGTCTCCGTCGAGGCTGGTGTAGACCCCAGCTTCGCCGAGACGATCGAGGAGCGATGCCTTGCCCAGCATCGACCCGAACGGCATCCCACCGGCCAGCGATTCTCCGGTGCAAGTCAGATCAGGGATGACATTGATCATGGACTGCACTCCGCGGGGTGCGAGGCGGAATGCTGTCATCGATTCGTCGAAGATCAGCAGGGCGCCATGCTCGTCAGCGAGCATGCGAATAGTTTTGAGATCACCGGGGGATAAAGCTTCGGGGGTGATGGGTTCGAGAAGGATCGCAGCGACTTCGCCGGCACATTCTTTCAGTGCGTTTTCGAGCGCGAAGAGATCGCCAAATTCGATCGTGCGGGTCTTCTCATCGAACGTTTCACGGGACCTCATCTCGAGGATGACATCGCGGTCGGTCACGTGGCGTGCCAGACGCACGGCAGCTTCCAGGGTTTCCTTCGTGCTTCCGTGTAGCGAAATCCTTTCCGCTTCGGGGAAGAGTTCTCGGATCATCCATGCGACTTCGATGCTGATCTCGCGCGCCGAGGTTGCAGGTAATCCCCGGTCGATGAGATCACGAAGCACGCTGGAGACATCCGGGTGTGCGGCACCCAAGATGACCGTTCCCTTGCTGCTTGTCAGGTCGTCATACCATCGGCCTTCCACGTCCTGGATGCGGAAGCCCTCGGCGCGCCTGCAAATGAAGCGAGGCGTTGCCGCTCCCCAGACACCACCCAGGGCTTCTGCTTTCTGGGCGAGCGTCTGCGGGGCCAGGTCTTGTTCGTCGCGGCGCATGGGGTCCCGTTTGGCGGGGTAAGGGAATACGGCAAGGGGGAACTCTGATTCTGCCCGTTGTCGGCTTGATTGCCTAGCCCCTCAATCTGCGGTAATCAGTTTCAGAACAGTCATTTACAACAATTCAAATACGCTGATCCGAAAGGATAATCGCTTCAAGGAAATGGGATAACGGAGGATAGAAATAGCATCTCGGTCAATGGTTTCCTTGCGAGGGAGTGCAGGGGGCTTTGAGAGAGGGCCCTGGTGCGGTTTGAATGGAGGTTGTGGGAGGGAACAAGATCAGCGCGGTCGTTGTCAACTGGAACGGTCGTACGTATCTGGCGGAGTGCCTGGATTCCCTGCTGGAGCAGCAGCCGCCGCCCGCCGAGATCCTCGTGGTCGACAATCACAGCGACGATGGTTCGGCCGCATTCGTCACCGAGAGGTATCCGGAGGTCCGGGTGATCGACACTGGCCGCAACGGTGGTCCGGGTCTGGCCCGCAACGTCGGTGTCGCCGCTGCCCGCGAGGAACGGGTTCTTTTGGTGGACAATGACGTTGTGTTGCAACCCGGTGCCTTGAGCAGTTTGGGTTGCTCTTTGGAGGAGCATCCCGACGCGGGCATGATCCAGGCGCGAAGTTTGTGTCACGACGATCCCGAGATCGTTCACTACGACGCGGCAGATCTTCACTATTTGGGATTGATGATTCTGCACAACTGGTTTCGCCCACGGGCTGATGCGACCCGGCCAACGGGACCGGTTGGTTGTGGGGTTGCGCTATGCATGCTGACCACCAAGGAGCATGTTGCCGCGGTCGGCGGCTTCAATGAGGATCTATTCTTCTTCTATGAAGATGCGGACTTTGCCTGGAAACTTCGGATCTTGGGTTTCACCGTTTGGCTCGATCCTGATGCGCTAGTGCTTCACCGTGGCGGCACGGCGGGCCTGTCGATGCGTGGTGCCGGTGCAACGGTCCCACCGCGTCGCACCTATTACCACAGCCGCAATCGCTGGCTCATCTTGCTCACTTGCTTGCGTTGGCGCTCACTCCTCTTGTTGCTTCCGGCGCAACTTCTCTACAGCGCCGTGCACTTTTGCTTCGCGGTGAGTTGTGGCCACACATGGCCCTGGATCAAGGGCAAGCTCGGACTCCTGCGCATGTTGCCGCGGATCCCTGGATGGCGACGGCCGATTCAAGCCGCGCGGCGCATGCGCGACCGGGACTTGCTGTGCTGCGCGCCCCTCACCCTCAATCCGGGTATCGCCGAGGCCGGCATGAAGGCGGCCTTGCGGCGATCATTGGATCGCGTCTTTTACTTGCACTGGCGCATGGTCAGGAGGCTCTGTGGTTGAGCACCCTTTGGTTGCGGCGGTTGTCTTGAACTGGCGATTGCCCGAGGCGGCTTTGACCTGCGCGCAAGATCTGGCGGGATGCGGTTACGGGCCGCTGGAGGTGCTTCTCGTGGACAATGGGTCCGGCGACGGATCAGCGGACAGACTGCTGCAGGGCGCTGGCAATGGCGTCGAGGTGCAGGCGCTCGATCACAACGAAGGCTACTGCAAGGCCATCAATCGCGGCCTGTCCTGGGCACGGGCGAAGGGTGCCGAGTTCGTGCTTTTGCTGAACAATGACATCCGGCTTCCCGAAGGATTTCTCGCCCCCCTGGTCGAGGTCATGGTCAATGATCCGGAGGTTGCAGCGGCTGCTCCTACCGCGCTGGACCCTGATGGTCGGGTCTGGTGTCAGGGTGGCAAGGTCGGATTCTTTCCGAACCTGGCGAAGCTTGGCGACCAGAATGAAATTCCTGCGGCGGTGAGTGGGGGCCCCGTCTCGGTGGACTTCGTTCCAGGTGCCTGCGCGATCTACAGACTGTCCGATCTCGAGGCCGTGGGTGATCTGGATGAGTCATACTTCATGTATGTCGAGGACATGGATGTTTGCTGTAAGTTGCGAAAGGCGGGCAAGAAGGTTCTCTGGATCCCTTGGACCCGCGTCACGCATGATGTCAGCGCTTCTTCGGGGGGGGGGAGAACGCCGCTTCGAAAGTATCTATGTGCTTTGAACACGCCGCGCTACCTGCGCGCGCATGGCACTGCGCGGCTCTGGCTGGCGTTCGTCCTTTTCGACTTGCTGGGCTGGCCCTTCGCCCTCGTGACAGGCGGTGGCTTCAAAGACACCTGGGCCAAGGGTCGTGGGGCCTGGGAAGGCTTGTTTGGCAAGAGGGCATCGGCCGATGACGTCGCCCGTTGGCATCGGTGATCGACTCCGAGCCCATATCATCCCTGGTCGGGGTTGGACGAGGAGATCTCAGAGTCCGGCGAGGAGGGCTTCATTGCTCTCTGACTGATCGATCATCTGAATCAGTTGCTCGAGAGCTTCTTGCGGGGAGGAATCGCCGAACTGTTTGCGGAGATTGCGGATCTTTTTGATCTCGTCATCTGACATGAGGCTGTCCTCCCGCCGCGTTCTCGTCTTGAACACGTCCAGGGCCGGGTAGATGTGCAGGTCAGCCAGATGTTCATCGAGCACGATCTCGCAATTCGCCTTGCTCTGAAACTGGTCGCAAATCACATCGTTCATCGGTGAACCGGTATCCGTCAGCACGGTGGCGACGATGGTCAGAGAGCCACCCTCCTGGAGTTTGTGTGCCGAACTCAGGAAGCGCTTGGGCTTTTGCAGGGAGGCGGCATCGAGACCGTTACTCAAGGTCTTGCCGGAAGGCTGTAACTCTTGATTGTAGGCGCGGGTAAGAGCGGTCAGTGAGTCCATCAAGATGACCACATCTGCGCCGGACTCGACCAGTCGGCGTGCCTTTTCGACCACTATTTCGGAGAGTGAAATATGCCGCGAAGCCGGATCTGCGAAGGTCGAAGCAGCGATTTCCCGCATCGAGGATGAGGCTGTCCGCTGCTCCATTTCGGTGATCTCTTCGGGTTGCTCATCGATGACGAGCATGATCACGTAGACATCGGGGTGGTTGTGCAAGATGGCGCGGGCAAGATTGGTCAGTAGCACGGATCGGCCCGACAGTGGTGGCGTTTGCACGATGACACGCTGCCCCTTGCCCATGGGTGCCAGGAGATCGAGGAGGCGCACATCGGCGCCACATCCTTGGTGATCCAGGGAAAGCCGCTCATCCGGCAGGAGCGGCGTCAAGTCATCGAAGGGAATCCTCGTTTGCAGTTCATCCACGGGACCATTTTCGATGGCCTCGACTCGAAGCAATGCGAAGTAACGTTCGCCGTCTTTGGGCGGCCTGATCGGACCTGCCACCAGATGTCCGGGGCGCAGGTTGAGCCGGCGGATCTGGCTGGGGCTGACATAGATATCATCAGGGCCCGCGGCATAGCAGTGGCTCGGCGATCGCAGGAAGCCGAACCCGTCAGGGAGTATGTCGAGCACCCCTTCGCCCCAACCGAGGCCGGCGTTCATCACGCGCGCCTTGAGGAGTTCGAACACCAGTTCCTGCTTGCCCATGCCGGAGGTGCTTTGCACCCCCTCTTTCCCCGCGAGGTGCATCAGCTCTTGCATGGTCATGACCTGCAACTCGGAGAGTTTGTAGTCCTTTTGCTTGGCGGCTTCGTAGATTTCGTCGAGTTCCTCTTCACACAGACCTTCGGTGTCCGGGAGTGTGTCCTCTCTGATCGTGATCAGGTCTTGCGCCGGCCTTCTTCGGGGCGGACTTTTGCTCGGGGTTTCCGTGGTGTCAGGAGTGTCGATGGACTCTGAACTCGGGGTCATGGTGCGCCTCTCCGGGGTTGGGGGCTGGAGTGCCGGGAGGAGTTGGATGCGGGAAGGTGGTTCCAATAAAGAACCCCACCGGCGCGATGCACCGGAGTATCAAGCTCAGTGGTTCTGTTCGTTTTTCGCATCTCCTCCAAGACAGGCGAGAGCCGCGGCAACTTGAGCGGCGGTGTCCTGGATCGCTCGATCGTTGGTGATGGTAATTGCACAGCGGCTCTTTTTCACGCTCAGCTCTGTTTGGTTTGCTTCGCGTCGCTCCAGTTCGCCCTCATTCCATCCTCGTGAGCGTGCCCGTTCGCGCCGCACGGATTCAGTCGTATCGACGTAAACGCAGATGTCACACCGGTCGATCAGTCTTGTCTCGATGAGGAGAGGGGCGTCGAGGATGACCGATTGGCCGGCGGCCAGGGCTGACTCCAGCTGCTCGAGCAGGACCACGCGGATCGCGGGGTGGGTCAGCGCTTCGAGGTCTCGCCGAACCGAGGGGTCGGTGAAGACCTGTTCCGCCAGCCACTTGCGGTCAAGCTGGCCATCGGGTGTGACAGCTCTGGGCCCGAATCTGTCCACCAGCTGGGCCTGGATCTCAGGTTTGGCCGTGATTTCCCTGGATACCTCATCTGCGTCCAGCCGGGCCAGGCCATGTTGTTCGAAAAGCCCGGCTACCAGAGACTTGCCGGCGGCGATCCCTCCCATGAGACCGATGGTCAGGGGACGGTCGGGCGCAAAGGCTTTGACAGGGTCAGAGGTCATGGCAAAACAACATCGATACAGGTGAGCGGCCGTCTTGGCGAGTTCTCGGTCCTCCCGGTGGGGATTCTCAAGGGCCTCGCCTTGACCGACCAGCCTAAGGGAACCTAAAATCCTCCGCTTCTGGATTATCGGAAGCTGTGATTTTGCTGTGTCCTGGAGCTTTCTAGACGAATTTCCCCATCAGCCGATGCAGTCCGTTAGAATCCAGGCCTAGCCATTGGCTAACCCGGTCATTGCGGTTCGACCCCTCTAGTAGTGACCGGAGCCCTCTTCGGTTCCCTCTTTATCAGGAGCATCTGGTCTCATGCAGATTCGTGAGCGCGGCGCTGCCCACATCAATATCTTCTTCTTCTTGGTCATGCTGGTGCTCTTCTTGGGAGCTCTGGGCTTTGGCTATGTGCAACTCAGCGAGAACAACCAACTTGTCGAGGATGCCAAGACTGCCCGGGCCGAGGCAGATGACTACAAGAGCAGGCTCTTGATCCGAGAGCACTACATCGAAGCTATCTCGGGTCAGATCGGTTCAACGGGAACCTATTCCGGCAAGGAGGGCTTCAGTTACGATCCGAAGCCCAGCGACCTGGAGAATGTGGCCTTGCCTTCGAAGGTGAAGGAGGTCGTGGAGACCTTTGCTGATCAAACCGGTGTTCCCAAGAGTCTCTCGGAGGGGCTTTCGAGTTTCCTCGGGCAGGTCAAGGTGGTCCTTGATGCCAGGGAGAAGAGGGCCTCGGACCTCGCATTGCAAAACCAGAAGGCTGATGGCGCCAAGGTGGCAGCTGAGAGTGCTGTCAGCGAAGCAAACCGGCAGAAGCAGGCAGAGGTTGCAGCGCTGAACATGAAGCAGTCCGAGTTGCGTAACCAGTTTCAGCAGACATGGGCATCCAAGGACAATCAGATTTTCGGGCTGCGTGAAGAGGTCAAGAAGCGCCGCGAAGAAATCGATAGCGTTCGCGAAGAGAGTGCGCAGTCTCTGCTCAAGGAGCGCAAGGAGAAGAATCTCCTCACGGCTCGAATTGGCGCGGCGTCCAGCTTGACCAAGCTCGTCAATCCGCCACAGGAACCCGATGGCCAGGTGATCTCTTCTTCTGAAGCGGCGAACCGGGCCTGGATCAATCTGGGCCGCAAGGATTTGTTGCCTCGCGGGACCACCTTTCAGGTTCTTGATCCCGACAAGCCGGGCATCAAGGCGTACGGAACGGTCATCCAGGTTGAGAGGGACAGGGCCGAGATCCGGGTTTCGGGCTTGCGGGACAAGTTCGAGCCGGTCGTGAAGGGCGATCTCGTCCGCAACGACCTCTACAGCCCTCATGTGAAGCGAAATATCTATCTGCTGGGTCGTTTCAGCCACCCGCTGACGAAGCCCACGATTGCGACGATTCTCAAGAGCCTCGGTAACAAGGTGCATGAGAGGATCGGTCCTGGTGTCGATCTGGTAATTGTCGGGGGCGACACGGTGAATGAGGCGGGCGACGGTTTTACATCTGTCACCCAGAGCGAGGACTACAAGCAGGCCTTGTTCCTGTCGATCGAGATCGCCACCCTGAACAAGCTGCGCGATTTCCTCAAGCTGAGCGATTGATCGTTGAGGTGAAGGCCGATACCTGCAAGGGTTCGGCCTCATGAACTGGAGCCAGCGAGTTTTCCGGCTACAGTTCCGTTCCGCATGACAGCGACGCAGACTCAGGAACAGGATAGCTCGGAGGGCCTCAAGAGGATGTCCTTCGGCGATCATCTCGATGAGTTGCGCCGTCGCCTGGGTCGGTCGATGATCGCAATCGCGGTGTGTGTCTTCGGGATGATCCCGTTCAAGACCGAGATCA
>CAZIVO010000098.1:0-14333 GCA_964542765.1 uncultured candidatus Brocadiaceae bacterium
CCGTACGATTCTTCTCGATGGCCTGGGCGACGAGCGGTTCGAGATCGTGTACCGGCGTCGGCGCGCGACTTCGTCCCGAACATCGCGGCTCGATGTCGCCTGGAAGGGGCTTCGGACGCAAGTAGAGCAGTGGTTCAATCAACCGGAGTCCACCAAGACCGTCGAGTACTTGCGACCGGTAATGAAATCGAATGCCTGTTCCTCCTGTCAGGGAGATAGGTTGGGCTTGGCGCAACGCAGTGTCACGGTCGGCGGCATCAGTCTGCCGGCCTTCACCCGAAAGACCGTGGTGGAGGCTCAGGCTTCGCTCCGAAAAATGCGGCTGCGCAAGGCAGAACGAGCGATTTCGAAGGATGTGATCCGGGAGATAGAAAGTCGACTGAGTTTCCTCGGCGCTGTCGGCCTGGGTTACCTCACTCTGGACCGCTCTGCTGCAACCTTGTCGGGTGGCGAAGCACAAAGGATCCGTCTGGCGACTCAACTTGGAAATAGGCTGGTCGGAGTGCTCTATGTTCTGGATGAGCCAACCGTGGGGCTTCACCCGCGCGATACCGATCGATTGTTGAGCACGCTGATGGATCTGCGCGACCTCGGCAACACCGTGGTGGTGGTCGAGCACGACGAACGGATGATCCGTGCAGCCGATTGGGTTCTGGATCTCGGTCCTGGTGCCGGCCAGAAGGGTGGGCGAGTGGTGGCTTGCGGGACTCCCGCTGAAGTGGCGCAGGCGGATAGTCTGACGGGCCGCTATCTTCGCCAGGAACTGCAGATAGAGACTCCGGCGACCCGCCGCCAGCCACAGGGGGGATGGACTCTTGCCGGACTGCGGGTGAACAACCTCAAGAAGCTCACGGTCGAGTTTCCGGCCGGTGTCTTGACAGCGGTCACGGGGGTTTCGGGCTCCGGCAAGTCCTCGCTGGTTCTCGGCGCCCTCTTGCCCGCTTTGCGCACCGGAGAGTTAAAGGCGAAGGGATCGGCGGCGAAGAAGGTCGCAGTGATCGTTGTTGACCAGAGTCCTATCGGCACCACGCCATCGAGCAATCCCGCGACCTATACGAATCTTTTCACGCCGATCCGGCAATTGTTCGCTGCCTTGCCGGAGTCCCGCGTCAAGGGTTTTGGTCCCGGTCGCTTCTCGTTCAATCTGCGTGGCGGGCGTTGCGAGGCTTGCGAAGGCAAGGGACAACTCCGGATCGAGATGCATTTCTTGGCGGATGTTTGGGTGACTTGTGAGACCTGCAAGGGGCAACGCTACAACGCGGAAACCCTCGTGGTCAGGTACAGGGGCAAACACATCGCCGATGTCCTGGACATGGAGGCGGCCGATGCCGTGGCGTTCTTCGGTGATCATCCCCGGATTGCGAAGCCGCTGGATCTTCTCGCCGATGTGGGCCTTGGTTACCTGCGCCTGGGGCAGCCGGCCAATACCTTGTCCGGTGGCGAGGCGCAGCGGATCAAGCTCGTTTCGCATCTGGCGCGGAGGTCGAGGGAGGGCAATTTGTTCCTGCTCGACGAGCCGACGACAGGGCTGCATCTCGACGATGTCGCAAAGCTGATCCAGGTGTTTCAGCGACTGGTCGATCGGGGCGACACCGTCATCGTGATCGAGCATCATCTCGATGTGATCAAGTCGGCGGACCGGGTCATCGAGTTGGGTCCCGAGGCCGGGGACGAGGGCGGTGAAATCACTGCAGAGGGAACTCCCGAAGAAGTTGCTCGTGTCAAGAAGAGTCACACAGGGCGTTTTCTGGCCGAGCTGATCGGTAAGCCCGGGCCCCGGCGCCGGGGTGCGGTTGAGAAGGAGGGGGCGAGGTGAGGCGGGCACCCATCTTTTCGTCCGCGTTTGGCTTCTTCCATGCGAGGGCTGTCTCGTGATGTCTCCACCGGGAGGAGTCATGCTGGTGACGGATGGCCGCGCCGATGCTGAACGGATAGAGGAGATGGTGACGGCGACGGTCGATGTGGGTTTGCGGTGCGTGCAGATCCGCGAGGGTGATATGCCGACGCGCGAACTCGCCCGACTCTGCGGACGTTGTCGGGCCATTCTCGACGAGGTTGATGGTTGGCTTGTCGTGAATGACCGGGTGGATATCGCGGCTGCGGATCTGGCTCATGGGGTGCATCTGGGCTGGCGTTCGCTGACGCCGAGCGATGCTCGCCGGGTGGTTGGTGTTCGACCGGTCGGTTTTTCGGCGCATGATGAGGGCGAGATCGTCTGGGCTGTCGATCAGGGAGCCGATTACGTGGTCCTGGCGCCCGTTCATCCAACGTCCAGCAAGCCAGGGGCTCAGGCGCTCGGGACGCAAGCAGCGATGGTCATGAGTCGCGCTGTGGATGTGCCGGTGATCTGGCTCGGCGGGATCACGGCGGCCAAGATTCTGGAATGGCGGGGCTTCGTGCCCGATGGTGTCGCCGTCATGAGTGCTATCTGTGATCATTCCCGGCCTGCCGAGGCGGCGGCAGAGATCTTGCAAGCATGGGGCGAGGTGCAGCGATGAACCCACGGAGATTACGTAGATGGGTCGTCGCGGCGAGCCTGGGTCTCCTCGTGGTGAGTTGCATCTATCTTTTCTTGCGCTTTGGATCGATCACCGTTCCTGCCGGCATGGACACCATGAGCGGTACACATCCGCCAGGAACATGGTGCCTGGTGGAAAAGACCCCTCGGGTCCTGGTAGCCAAGCGGTCGGTGGTCTTCATCGAGGTCGAGCCCGGTCAGCATCTTCTGAGTAGGGTTGAGGCGATCGAGCCCGATGGTGCGATTCGCATCCGGCACGACATGCGCGACTCCGGTTTCTTGCGTTTCGAGGCCGCGAGCTATCCGCGTTCAGCCGTGATCGCCCTGGTCCTCACACATTTCCCCCCCGAATCAGGTGAGTCTTTCGATGGTCGATGAGCGCGCGTTGACCCGATCGTTCGCGACCTTGTTTGGCAAGCCTGGTCGTCAGGTCACGGTCGGGATCGGCGATGATGCGGCCGTGGTCCGCAATCAGGCGCAGCAATCCGTGCTCGCCTGTGATCCGGTGGTCGAGGGCGTGCACTTCGAATCGACGGCTCCGGCCGCCCTGATCGGGGCGAAGGCTGTCAATCGCAACCTGTCCGATCTCGCTGCAATGGGTGCTGTCCCCGATTACCTCCTGGTGTCTCTTTTGCTGCCTGGTGATCTGACATCACCACGCCGTCGCTCCTTGTTGCGTGGTCTGCGGACGGCGGCGGATCGGGCTGGTTGTGCGATTGTCGGCGGTGATGTCGCTCGCACTCCGGGACCCTTGACCGTGACCGTGACCGCAGTGGGTCACCTCTGTGGCCGTATACTGCGCCGCAAGGATGCTCGTGTTGGCGATACCGTGCACGTGACCGGAAGACTTGGCGGCTCTGCGTTGGGCCGGCATCTTCGCTTTCGAGCCGCGACCGATGAGGGTGTCTGGCTCTCGAAATGTTCCGGCATCGGTGCCGTGATCGATGTCAGTGATGGGTTTCTCCTGGATCTCCATACCCTGTTGATCGCGTCCGGCGGACTCGGTGCCGAGATCGATGCCGAGGCTGTGCCGGTGCATCCATCGAGTCGTCGCTTGGCACGGCGAACGGGCCGTACCCCTCTCGAGCATGCTCTCGAGGATGGTGAGGACCATGTGTTGCTCTTCACTGTCCGGAAGGATGCCAGGTTGCGGGTGCCGCCGCGTTTTTCGGAGGTCATGAAGGAGCCTGTCGGAGTCCTCTCACGGCGGCCTGGACTGCGTCTTCGCAGGGCTGAGGGCGGCCTCGTCAAACTCTCCCCCGAGGGATTCAAGCATGACCTCTGATGCCTGTCCGGGTTTCCTGCCGCCGGGTCAGCCAGGGCCCGAGGTGCGGATCACAGGTGTCGAGGAGACCGAGGCCCTCGGGCAGTGGCTAGGCGAGAGATTGCAGGCCGGGCAGGCGCTGGCCTTGTCGGGTGAACTGGGGGCGGGCAAGACCTGCCTCGCCCGTGGTCTGGCCAGGGGACTGGGAGTCGAGGAACCCGATGAGGTGTGCAGTCCGACGTATCTTTTGGTGATGGAGCACCCGGGAGAGCGATCGATGCTGCACGTGGATGCTTATTTACCCGACAAACTCCGGAGCTTTCTCGAGGATGGGGGGATCGATTACCTCGCCGAGACGCGCGGTGTGTTGGTTGTGGAATGGGCGGAGCGAATCGCGGATTTCCTGCCGGTAGGAACCTTGTGGGCCCGGTTGGAGGCCGCTACCGACCCCGAAGTCCGACGAGTTTGCTTCTATGATCCATCGGGTCTATTTGCGTGGATTGCAGGAATCGAGGAACTTTTTCCTGGTTGTTGAACCAACTCGCTGATTTTCCGTTCTATTACTGAAGCCATGCCCGTTCGTCCTGGATCCGGTCGTCGAAGGTCCTCCGCTGCCTCTGCGGGGGAGGCTGGCGATTTGCTTGCAGCTTTCCGGCAGGGTGACGAGGCGGCGTTCGAGGGCATTGTCGGCGAGTATCACGTTCGCTTGATCCAGTTCTTCTACCGGCTGTGCTGGGATCGAGATCGTGCCGAGGACTTCACCCAGGAGCTTTTCATAAAGCTTCTCAAGGGTGCGCACCGCTATCGCTCCCAGGGCAAGCTGTCGACCTTCATCTTCAGGGTTGCGACCAATCTCTGGATAGATCATTACCGGTCGATCCGGCCCCAGCCGAGACTCTACTCTCTCGACAAGGCGGTCCATGGCCCGGAGGGGAGAGAGGGATCGCAGGCGGGATCGGTTCCGGCCAAGGATGCTGGCCCTGTAGAGAGGACGATCGATGGTGAGGACAAGCGGCGACTGAGGGCTTCTCTGGAATGCCTGACCGAGCCGCACCGGATCGTGTTCGAACTGGCTGTATACCAGGAGATGTCATATCCCGAGATCAGTTCAGTGCTGGAGATCCCGGTCGGCACCGTCAAGTCGCGGATGCACAATTCGGTGAAGGCACTCAAGGCGATGTTGCGCGATGACGAGGACGCTGGTTCCGAGGGCGACGAGCGGCGTTCCTTTCTCGACGGAGGCAAGAGAGGATGACCGAACTCGAGATCTTTGATTGGGCTCGCGGTGGCCTCGAGGATGAAGCGATGGCCGGGTTCCGCTCGAAGCTTCAATCCGATCCGGAGATGGCGCTGGAGGCTGCCGAGACTCGAATGCTCGTCGAAGGACTGCGGTCCTTGACCACCGAGCCGACAGGCAGGGTCGAAGTGATGATGCGACATGTGGTGCGTCGGCATTGTCAGTTGCGGGGGAACTCTCCGCGATGGGTGAAAGTGGCTGACGGTGCGCGACGGGTTCACTGGAGTCGGCCGTTGCTACAACTCGCCGGGGTGGCAGCCGCTGTCCTGGTGGCGCTGGTTCAGTGGGGGCGTCCGGGTTCCGAGGTGGCTGTCGGTGTGCGGACCGAAGTTGCTGCGGCCTTGCCCGAAGCGTCATCTGTTGCTGGCAGCCTGCCGTCGATCCACGAAGCCACAAAAAGCGAGGATTTCACGACCTTGTTCGCGGTCGGGGGCGACAGCCTGAAGCGGCAATATGATTCGTTGGAAAAACTCAATCGGGCGGGCGTACTCGGTAGCTTTGTCGGAGCAGATAACGATCTGGCCTTGCTTCGTCTCGAGTTCAGACAGCGGTTGAGCGAGCAGTCGCGACGGCGGTCCATCAGGGTTTGCGGCGGCCGGATTTCTCTCGAGGACCGGATCCAGGATATGGCTGCCGATGTGGCGGGGATGATAGGACCCAGGCTCGACTCGAAGGAAGCAGGAATCACCGAGACCTCGGTGGCTCTTCGTTCCTTGCTTGCGGCGGGCTCTACGGCTCGGGTGGGCGATCACCGCATCACGGTCCGCCGTTGTGTGGATCGAGTGATGGCAGAGATCGGCGGACTCGAAGGCGGGGAGCTTGCTTCGGCGCTTGCAGCTCTGACCGATTTTGCAGTCCTGACCGGTGGTCAGGCAGCGTCGTTGGTTGCCGAACATGCCCAGCGTCTGGCGCAGACAGCGCTGGAGCCGCGCCGTGGAAACTCCGGGCATGCGGGAGTCGAAGCCGGGACTGCGTTGCGGCGGCCTCCCTTGCTGCACTACGAGACCGCCGTGGCGAGTCTGGCGGATACCGGGCATGTGTTGCGTCTGGCGCCGGCTTTCGGGGTGCATCCCGTGCTGGCACATCGTGCCAGGCTCTTCGTCGCGGCTCACTTGCAGGAGAGATTGGCGGCGGGAGCAGATGAGCGACCGGATCTGCTGGCGGCCTTGCGGTATGGCTTTGCCGATCTTGTGGATCGGTCCGGGGTGGATCAGAAGTTGCTCCTGTGGCACGCGTCGGATCTGGTTGGCCGTTTCTATACGGCGCTCCATCACCTTGCCTGGAGTCAGTTTCCGCTGCGGCCCGGTTGGAGCGAATTCCAGCAAGAACTCCGTGGGCTGGCATCGTTGGAAACGCCGGGAAACGTCCATGATGCGGCAGCATTGCTGATGACGCTCTCGACGAACTTCGCGGCTCCGGGATGCCTTGACGTACTGCGGCTCGCCAAGGGCTAGTCTCGCGGCTATCGTCGCGGGTGGTTCGTCATGGCAATCGACACAAGAAACGCTCCAAGCTGGGTCTGCCTTCTCTTGCTCTCATCCTTCTTGCCTGCTCAGGACGAGAAGGCCAGCGGTGAAAAGCCTTCCGCGGGCGAGATCCCCATTCCCTCGGACACGCAGGGTCCGACGACCGAGCTGACCCTGCGCGATGCCTTGATTCTGGGGCGCCGAAACAACACGAACCTGAAGGTCGGCGAGTTGCTGCCGTTGCAAGCCGAGCAGGATCTTCGACTGGCACATGCCAGTTTCGATCCGGAGCTGTACAGCAATATCTCGGTATCGAAGTCCAAGGATCCTACACGCAACATCTTTCAACCGGAGATCACGCGGGAACTGTTCACGGCGACGATGGGGGTTCGGCAGTTGACCTCGACGGGAGGAACCTTCGATCTGAGCTATTCGCCGACGAGATTGAACCAGAGCACGACGGTGCCAGGTTTCCCCGAAAGCCAGTACACATCGGCCTTGAGGGGAAGTTTTCGGCAGCCCTTGTTGCGTGGTGCCTGGGCCGATTACGGGCTCAAGGAGGTGAGGGTGGCGCAGACCGCGCTGGCAGCATCACAACTGCGCTTCGATCGCTCCGTTCAGGAGACCTTGCTGAACATTGTCCAGGCCTACTGGGAACTGGTCTTCGCTCGCGAGAATTTTAGAGTGATGTTCGCGGCGCGAGCTCTTGCAGGAGAACAGCTGGCCTTCACCAATGAGCAGATTCGCGTCGGTGCCAAGGCTGAGCGGGATCGGATTGCCGACGAGGCGGAAGTCGCGCGGCGCGAGGAGGAGTTGATCGCCACCGAAAATGAGATCCGCAGTCGTGACGATACTCTTCGCCGTCTCCTGTTTGACGATCAACAAGGAGAGGTGTGGCAGGCTTCCGCGGTGCCGGTATCTCCTTTCGAAGTTGAGGTCGATACCAAGGCGTTGGATTGGCGGCAACTGGCGCGCGACTCTCTCGATCAACGCCCGGATATCAAGGCTCTTCGTGCAGATGTCTCGATCGCCGAGGAGGATCTACTCGTTGCCGAGCGTGATGTCCTGCCGCAGCTCGATCTGGTTGGCGCATACGCGACCGATGGCACCCGCGATAGTTTTCATATGGCGTGGGATGACACGGTGGGTTTCGACCTTCCCGACTGGAGCCTGACGATCGAATTGTCGTTGCCGATAGGCAATAAAGGCCCCAGGGCCAGACGTGACCGTGCCCGTCTCGAGCTCGAGCGGAAGCGTCGCCTCCTCTATGCTGCCGAGATGGATGTTGCCAAGGAGGTCAGGGAAGCGGTTCGTCGCTTGCGAACGCTGGCATTGAGCATCCTGGCCAGCAAGGAGAGTGTCCGTCTTGCGGAGTCGGACCTGGATACAGAGCAGCAAAAAGTGAGGGTAGGGCTGAGCACTGCCTTCGAGGTCCAGCGCCGTAATCAGGCCTTGCTGGATGCCAGGACGCGGCACTTACGCAACCAACTGGATTATCACATTGCCCGTGCCAACCACTTGTACAGCCAGGGTCTGCTGGGTGTCCCCGAGAGCGATGGGGCCGGTGCGAAGGCGGTGCCAGAGAAGAAATGACAGCATCTTGATGTCGGGTAGTGCTGTTGCCGATGAGTCAGAAGGGCTCTTGTGGTGTGACCCTGTTTGCCAGTTTGACTATGGATATCCATGAGCGCTGACTTCTCGGCAAGGATGAGAGTGGGTTTGCTGGCCGTGATGGCCGGGCTGGTATCATGCGGTGATCCGGACCCCGAGATCTCCGCGGAGGACGCAGCGTCACTGGCAGACCCGACAAGCTTCGATGTCTGGCACGAAGACTTCCCGCAAGAGGTCTACCAGTCGCCTTCGAATTCGGGTGGTTGGTATGAGCGCAGTCGTAGTCAGGCAATGCGGCTTCTGGTCGAGAAGCTTCGTGGTAATTGCACTCGCCGCGGTTGGTTGATGGCCAAGGAATACTTCGACCGTGCGCCGCAAGAGGTCTTGCCGATCATGATCGAGGCCATGGATAGCGCGATGCAGGCTCCAGAACTTGCTGACATCGTCGAGAACACTGTAGAGGCGATGGGGCGTTTGGGGCGTTTTCGCAGCGAGGAGATAGCCCAGGCGCTTGTGCGTGCATTGCAGCATCAGCGGCAGGCTGTGCGGGAGAAGGCCGCGCGGTCTCTGGTCACTGCGGGATCGGCTAGCAGCGTACGTCAAGCGCAGGTGCTTGTGGAGTCGATGTCGGGCCGTGGTCAGGGCGATTGGGTGAGATCGGTGCGGACAAACCTCCCGGAAGCGGAGGCGATCGATATCTACTCGGCGATGTTGTCGCAATCGTTTGGTCCGCAAAGACGCTTTCGTCAGATAACCAGCGTGGTGCTTGCCGAGACCCTGAAGATGTCGCCGGAGGCCGGAGCCCAGATCGTCGGGCCGCTGTGGGAGGTGGTGCCTGGCGAGTCGAGGTTCGACGCAGCATTGATTCTCCATGTAGCAGGCGACCGGCGAGGGACACGTTTCTTTGCTGAGATCATCAAGCATGGCGATGAGCGCGGTAAAGCGTTGGCCGTGGGGGCTGTCATGCAAGGTGACGCGTCGACGATGACCGATGAGATTCTCAAGCTTTCAATCGATGAAGCCTCGTCCGTTCGGCAGGCTGCGGCAGCAGCGATCGCGGAACTTTCAGGCGAGAATGCGACGCATGTCTTGCAGATCCTGGCCATGGACCCGGCAACGGAAGTCCGGCAACTGGCCCTTTCGTCGCTGGTCAAAAGAGGGGATCGGCCACTCCTTGATCGGTTGATCGAGATCGTGAAAACGGGGACGGGGTCCAAGCACCGTCAAGCTGTCGGCGACCTTGCTTCGGCGTCAGACAAGGCAGCGCTCACTGCCTTTTACGAGCGATACAAAAAATCGCCGGCCGATGAATCTCGTATCTATATACAGGCGCTGGGGCGATCACGTTTGCCGGAAGCCATGGGACCTTTGCGGGAAATCTTCATGGGCCCCGAGCGTGAGATTGATGATCGTGGCACCCTGACGACGATCAGCTATCCGGGGTTGCTCTTGCCCAACCTGGACGGCGTTGGCCCCGCGGTCCTGGAGTTGTTTGAAGAACTCGAGTCGGGGGACTACCGACGTCGCGGAACCTTGCTCCATACGCTGGTCAACCTTGTGGCGGTCAGCGATGATGTGGAGTTCCGGCGCCGGACCTACGATCTCTTCCGACGCATTACCTTGGATCTCGAAGAGATCCCGCAAATGCGATTGCTGGCAGTGGATTATCTCCGCAGGGATGTTTCCCTCGCCGACATGATGGCTTTCCAGCGTCAGCAACGAAAAGAGACCAGTGAAGCCATGCGCAAGGCTTTGGCGGCGTATCTGTTCGAGTATTTCTGAGGAAGTTGCATTCGGGGGCGACGGTTACTTGAATGCGATCCAGCGTTCATCGTCCTGACCGCGGTACCATTTGGCTCCGGGCTGTATCTCTTCGCGCGGCCGGCCTGCTCCTGGTATGGGCATGGGGCTGGTTCCCAGGTAGTGGCGCAGAAGATTTCGTGACCTTACTGCCTGGACGGTATGCCCCTCGATGACGGCGCCGCTGTCGCCGGGCAGGAAAAACACTTCGCGGCCGCCTGAAAGATTTGAGTGTGGCCATGCATAGACTTCCAGCGACTGGTTTTTGAGGTTCTCGAACCCCAAGGATTTTCGGTCGGCGGGAGTGCGGGTGAGCAAGTATAGGTAGTGCCGCTCGCGGAAGTAGTAGCCACTGGGCCCGTCCGGAGTGAAGCCGGAGGGGATCGATGATTCGGGGATGCTACCATCGGCTTGGATCTTGCGTCGCAATTCGGCCTCGATGGTTTTTTGCCCCTGCGGATCCTCGAATTCGAGATCGCTGATATGTTCTTGTGCAATCGCCATCAGCAACTGCGCGATCTTGAATGCTCGGCGTTCGACCCGCGCAACACGTTGCGAGGTGAGGTAGGGTAGGGCGAGGCTCACTCCCAAACCAATCAGCCCGGCGAGGATCAGGAGATTGCCCAGGTTGAAACGACGACGAACAGATCGCGAGACCATGATGGTTATCGTGCAGGATCATGGCAGAGAGAGGTAGTACGGAACAGCGGATTGCGATTGATCTGCCGACAGAAGTGGCGGAGATGGTCGCTCGTATCACCGGTCAGGGAGCTGAGGTAATGCTGGTCGGGGGGGCGGTTCGCGATGCTTTCTTGGAGCGCGAAACAACAGATCTCGATTTTGCGACGTCATTGAGGCCAGCCGAGCTCGGGCGAATCTTTCCGGAAGCCCTGGGGGTGGATGAGAAGTTTGGAATTTGTAGTTTGCGAACGGATTCTCATGACGTTGCCTTTGTGACGTTCCGTGAGGAGGCTGGTTACTCTGATCATCGCCACCCGGACGAAGTGCGATTCAGCGATGATCGTTCCGTTGATGCTCGCCGTCGAGATTTCACGGTGAATGCCATTTACGTCGAGCCCGGCAGCGGCCGTATTTTCGATCCATTCGGGGGGGTTACCGATCTTCAAGATGGCGTTTTGCGTGTCATCGGCAGCGCTCGTGAGCGCTTCGAAGAGGACGCGTTACGGATGTTGCGTGCGATACGTTTCTCGGCGGGCACCGATCTGGCCCTGGACGAAGATGCGCTGCTAGGCCTTCGCGAGATGGCTGGATTGCTCGAGAAACTGTCACCGGAACGGATGTTCGAAGAGTTGACAGCGATGTTTTCGCGCGATGGTCGGGGTAAGGCTTTGCGCCTGCTTGTCGAGACAGGTTTGGCAGCGGTGATCTTGCCGGAGGTGGTGGAACTCGAAGGTGTGGAGCAACCGCCGCGCTTTCATCCTGAAGGCGACGTGTTGATTCACACCTGTATGGTTTTGGACGGGGTCCGGCCGGCTGATCCTAGCCAGGCTTGGGCTGCGGTTCTCCATGACATTGGCAAGCCTGCGACCTTCGAACGAGCACCCGACAGGATCCGCTTTTCGAAGCACGATGTCCTGTCCGCGCGAATGGCCGAAGAAGTTCTCCTGCGTTTGCATGCTCCGTCCGAACTCCGGGAGACAGTGGTCGAGATCTGTCGAGATCACATCAGGTTTGCATCGATTCCCGAAATGGGACCGAGCAAGCGTGAACGATGGATGCGCTCGCCCCGCTTCGAGCAACATCTGGAGTTTCACCGCGCTGATTGCATGGGCAGCCACGGCTTGCTCGATATCTATCATTTTGCGAGGGAGGCTTACGAGAGTCTACCGGCCATGCCACCGCCGCCGCTGTGCACGGGAAAGGATGTCATCGAACTCGGCGTGGCCGAAGGCCCGGTCGTGGGGGAAATTCTGCGTTGCGTGCAGTCTCAACTCGATGACTGTGAGAATCCGGACCGCGGCATGGCGCTCGCATTGCTTCGCGAAGCCGCTCAACCACATATCAAGCATTGAGCGAATGGGACCGATAGCTCCCCCTGAGATGGTGCTGGGGGGCAGTTCATGGAAGAAGTTGGCTGGAAGTCTGATTTTGATGAGTTCCGAGAGAGTCGTGAACAGGATGAAAAAAGCGCCGAGGGTGATGGAAGTCAGCATGCCGATGTCTTGAGAGAACTCGAGGCAGCGGAGGAGGATGAGATTCGCAAGGAAACCCTCACCCGTGAAGTGAGTGATTTTTTCGAAGATGCCACGCGGGCGGCTGCTTCGATCGTCTCGAAGGTCGCGGAGGACGAAGAAAGATCCGTTTCATCGCGAGTGACTCAAGACATGGACGATTTCCTCCGTGACGTGGTGGATCGAGCATCGTCGTTCGTGCAGTTCTTGCAGGTGGCAGAAGGCAGTTTCTCGGGCCAGGAAAATATGGAGCCGCACTTGCACAATATTGTTGGGCGGACGCTCGACTCGTTTCGATACGAGGGCACGGCCTGTCTCAGCGACAAGCACATTGGCAAGGACCCGTTTTGTCAGGTGAGCGACCCCTTGTTTTTGGGGGAGGCTCAGACTCCGGGCATGGTCAGTGATGATGAAAGTCTGATCGGCGTGGGAGTGGCTGATGAGTTCGCGGCCTCCTCACCCGAACCCTCTGACCATGAGCAACCTGGCGATCTTTCCTGCGGGATTCCACCGATCGAGGATGATCTGCAGACAGGAATCAGCGTTGGGCCGGCGGAGTCTGGTGTTCCCGTGGGAGTTGATGGGGGAGGGGGAGGCTGTTGGGAGCAGGAGGTTCTGGAGGCGATCGGTCCTGATCCTGCCAGGCGTGAGGCGGCCGTGGCCTCGCTGGTCCATAATGGTTTTCTCACCCTCGCTCAGGCTCGAGAACTGCTTTCGAAGCCGCAGGCGTGAAGTTGGCTCATGTGAGCATGATTCGCCGAGAAATCATTCGTGCAGCGTGAGCAGCGAGGAGGATGCCGAGGCACTCTCTTTCTCGTCCGGCTGCCAGGCACAGGAGTCCCGAATAGAGCATCGTGCCGAGCAGTAGCCAGGTCATCGATCTCTGGATGGTTGCTCGCGACCAGTTGTCGACGAGTCTGAGTCGTATGAGGAACAGAAGGCTTGAGATGCCGGCGATGGCAGCCGCCGGCCAGGGGTTGGGCATGCCCAGGAAGGCCAGTGTGGCGACGATCGGGGGCACCAGTTGGACGGATACGACGACCCGGCGCTTGGGGTTTCTTTCATCTTCGAGTGCGCCCAAGAGGGTGACAGCGATGATGTAGATGGCGTAGCAGCAAGCGGCAATCGTGAGTGTGCGGTCGGGGAGTTCATGCTGCAAGCTGACAGCGCCGGCGCAAAGGTTGAGTCCGCGCAAGCTCCCCATCGTCACGGCGCCGGTCAGGACGTTGGTTTTGAGCAGGTAGTCGTAGCCGAGGACCAGCAAGGCGAGTGCACCGTGGAAGATGGGGCATGGTGCGGTGATGACGCCGATGAGCATGAGGGCCATGCCCATGGCGAGAGCAGTGTTCGGAGCGATTTGCCCTGAGGGAAGGGGGCGTTCGGGACGCATGCGCGCATCGAGAGCGCGGTCAGCGTGGTCGTTGAGGACCATACCGGCGGCGTAGATACATACGCTGGCGACCATGGCGCGCCAGGCATCGGTCGTCCAGATGGTTGCTGTTGCCGCGCTGGCCAGGCAGATTCCGGCCAGGACATCGGCGGCCGGGGAGAAGAGGGTGCCGACACGAAGCAGACGAAGATAGGGACTCAGCACGGGACTACAACAAGCGGAGGATGTCGTTGTAGGTGACGAAGACGATCAAGGCGATGACGAAGACGAGTCCTGCGACCTGGCTGTAGGTGAATACGCGCGGGCTGACCGGCGATCCCTTGATGCCTTCGATCGCCAGGAAGAGGATATGGCCGCCATCGAGAACGGGGATGGGCAAGACATTGATGAAGGCGAGATTCAGGCTCAGCAGGGCGAGGAAATAGATGAAGCGCGTCCAGCCTGATTCTGCGAAGTCATAACTGACCCTGGCGATGGTGATGATGCCGCCGAGATTCTTGGCATCGACTTCACCGGTGAAGAGCTTCTTGATGGTGACGTAGAGCTGCTTGATGAGATCGATGGAGCACACCATGCCCGCAGACAGGGCGCCGCCAAAAGTGTCGACCTTGTACTGCTCGCGCAGAGGTTTGAGGATGGGGATGAAACCCAGGCTCAAGGTCGACCGGGTCGGCAGGAGGGAGATCTTCACCGGTTCGCGATTGCGGAGGATATCCAGGGCCAGTTCCTGACCTTGGCAGTCGTGGACAGCTTCGCGCAGGTCGTCCCAGGTAGCGGTCCCCTTTCCGTTGATGC
>CAZIVO010000099.1:0-14031 GCA_964542765.1 uncultured candidatus Brocadiaceae bacterium
ACCTCGGGGTCGCCTTGCTCGACGGCGAATCCATGGCCGTGCTCGGCTGGCAACGCCTGGATCGTTCGCCCTCACGCATCATCTTCGAGGGGATGCCCGAAGGCCTCCACTGGGCTGTCCTGAGTCACAACATAGAACAAGCACACTCACGTTACATAGCTCGCACACCACTCAAGATCTCTGGCCAGCCGCCGGCGGGACAGGCGAGGCTCAATGGCACACAGCACTCGGTCGAAGTCTTCTTGCAGCACACCCACAAGATCGAGAACCCACCGCTGGTCACAGCCTTCTTGTCCCGCATGGATGACCCTTGCTGGCAACGTCCGGCAACCGAGGGCTCATGGAACTCCATTCCTTTTGACAAGGATCAGGAGCATCTACAACTTCAGAAACTGGCCGCTGGAACCTACCGCCTGGTGATCGATGGCTTCGAAGTGAGCAACAAGGACTCACTGATCTTCACCGTTCCCGAGCAGAAGAGCCTCACCCTCAAAGGGAAACTGCGCCGGTGATCGTCCGCGCAGCCCTCTTGCTGACCTGAGCCAGGCGACCCTCACACACCTTGTAAAGGTGCGGTGAAACCGGATGGACGGCACGGCCGTTCTGCTCCTGGTTTTTCCTCATGACGCAATCGAGAGACATCGGTTCTTGGCCGAGCCAAAGAACATCTCGCTCTGGCATCGCAACGAGAAGGCCTTCGGCCTCTTCGATGTCGAGGAGCAACACTCGGGACGCCGCATAGCCATCATCCGTACGCAAAATTACGGGTCCGGTCGTAGCATCGGGAACCGGAAGATTCGAGCCTGCCAATCTGTGGAGATTCGACGTGGACAGGTGATACATGTCCTCCTCCGATCGCCCCCACATGTCCAGATGTGCACGGGTGACGAAGATCATGCTCGAGGGCTCATCGATCACGTAGCAGATGACGAGATTGTCACTGAACGGTCGGCGAACAATGGCAGCGTCCCCGAACCTGGATCCATTCTCACTCAACCACTCCTCGGAACGGATCTGCGGAAGAATCTTCAAAGCAACATCGGCAAATAGGTGGTCGCCAGGCTCCATAAAACCGCACTCCTCGATCTCTTGGATCAAGTTCGAACTGATGGCCGGCATGGAGTCGGCAAAGGCGATCGATCTGCTGAATGCCTGGCTCAGGCTGACCGGAAACTCCTGCCCTCGGATGGAGATAATCGCTGCGAACCGACCCGGCACCAGGCCCATGAGGCGAACATCCGGGCGCTGAGATTCAATCTCCCGCCGCAGGTCATCGACAAACCGATAGACCTGAGCAGACATACGCTGATATCGGATCGAGTTCGCTCGAAGGTTGAAGATCGCTAGCCCGAGCAACAACAGCGTGACCCAGATGCCAAAAACCCACCACATAAGGGTTCTATCGGCATCTGAGAAAGGCGGCCTGAGGAATACCTGTTCAAGCCATCACGACGCCCGCGAAGCCTCTTGAAGGAGTCGTCGCCCTGGCATCGCTAGCGCACCGACCACCGAGTAATCAGGCTCGAAAAGCAGGCCTCGGGCCTTTCGGTAAACGCCAGATCAGGGCTGCCATATCCGGCAAGTAGAACCGTGAGGATCGACCCGATCGTGATTGGTGATCAACTGGTACGCGGAGTGAACGAATCCAGTGGCCCATAGGGATTGGGCCAAGACAGTTCGTGTCCGATCTGATGAGCCGCGTGTCTACTCCAGTAAGGATCCCACAAATGTGCCCGAGCTATTGCCACCAGATCTGCACGACGAGAGGCAACGATGCTGTTGGCGTCTTCGGCAGATGAGATATTGCCAACCGCAATCGTTGGAATCCCAGCTTCGATCCGAACCTGTTCGGCAAGTGGCGTCTGATACTGGCGGCCATAGACAGGTTGCGCATCAGCCACCACGCCACCACTCGAGACATCGACGATATCACAGCCATGCTCGCCAAGCATTCGCGCCACCTCGACCGCATCATTACTGGTCAGCCCGCCATCGGCCCAATCCACAGCCGAAATCCGCACCGAGATCGGTTTGGCCTCGGGCCACTCCTCGCGCACTGCGTCGAGAACCTCGAGCGGAAACTTCATTCGCCCGGAGAGATCGCCACCATAATCGTCATTGCGAACGTTGCTCAACGGCGAGATGAAACTCGATAGCAGGTAACCATGCGCCATGTGAACTTCAATCAAATCGAACCCCGCATCCTCTGCTCGTCGCGTTGCCTGACGGTATTCATCGATCACTCGCTTCATGGAAGTTTCATCCATCTCCACAGGAACACTGTCGCCATCGCGAAACGGCAAAGGTGATGGTGCCAGCGTCGGCCAGCCCTCGGCATCGGGCAGCGGGCAATCTCCTTCCCAAGGCACCGTACACGAGCCCTTGCGGCCAGAGTGGCCAAGCTGGATGCCGATCTTCGCCGACGAGTGATCGTGTACGAAGTCGACGATGCGCTGCCAAGCAACCACGTGTTCATCAGAGTAGATCCCCGCACAGCCGTGCGTGATTCGTCCCTGCTCACTGACGTTGGTCATCTCGGTAATGATCAGCCCCGCGCCTCCGACCGCACGGCTACCGAGGTGGACCAAGTGCCAATCCGATGGCATACCGTTGCACGCGCTGTACTGACACATCGGTGAAACCACGATTCGGTTGTCTACCGCCATTCCGCGCAACACGAATGGCGTGAAAGCAGGAGGAGGGACCGGGTCTCGATCAAAGTCAAGACCCGTGGTTGCAGCAACCTCATCAGCAAACTCACGGTCGACTGCCGCAACAAATTCTGGATCACGCAACTTCAAACTCTGATGTGACACACGCAAGCTTCGGGTCAACAGACCAAAGCAGAATGGCTCCAGATCGAGACCCATGTAGCGCTCGGTGTTCTCGAACCACTCAAGACTGACTTGCGCTGCTCGCTGCAAACTCTCGACACCCTGCCGACGTTCAGCTTCGTAGTGCGCCAACGCCGCTGGAACGTCATCGCAAGACTGCACCGCATCAGCAAGCGCAATAGCATCTTCCAGGGCAAGTTTGGTTCCCGATCCCACCGAGAAGTGAGCGGTGTGTGCGGCATCCCCGATAAGCACAATATTGTCGTGACTCCATCGCTCGTTACGCACGGTCGGAAATTTTCTCCACAGCGAACGGTTTGCGAGCAATTCATAGCCATCAAGTTCATCGGCAAACAGTTCGGAAACGTACGCGAGCGTGCCTGCTTCGTCGGCCTGATCCATCCCGGACGCCTTCCAAGTTTGTTCGTTGGTTTCGACAATCCAGGTCGAATGACCCTCCTCGTACTCGTAAGCGTGCAGCCGCCACAGACCATTCTCGTCGGTCTTGAAGTCGAAGGTGAAAGCATCAAGCGGCTTGGTCGAACCCAACCAGGTAAATCGGTTGGATCGCCAATCGATCGTCGGCCGAAAGTGCTCGGAGTACTGTTCACGAACCAGGCTGTTTACCCCATCCGCTCCAAGAACAAGGTCAGCTCCAAGCCAGGGCGTTATGTCATCAACCTCTGTCTCAAACCGCAAATCGACACCCAACTCTTCGCATCGATCGGACAGGATGCCTAGCAACACCTTGCGCGACAAACCGCTGAAGCCATGACCGGTCGAGGTCATGACCCTTCCATTGAAACGGATATCGATATTGTCCCAATGCGAGAAGTGGCGCGTGATCTCGGCATTCGTCTTCGGATCAGCATCCGCGAGATTGGCCATGGTCGTATCAGAGAACACCACGCCAAACCCGAAGGTGTCCGTGCAACGATTTCGCTCAAGCACGATAACCTCGTGCTCAGGGTCCGCTCGCTTCATCAGAATGGCGAAGAAGAGACCAGCCGGACCCCCTCCGATGCTAACAATCTTCATGAGGGTTTTCTCCGGGAGCGGGCAGCCAGATCAGGCGAAGGCGGAGCAATCAAACGTCGCTTGCCATCCTCGCTCAGGCAGACATCGGGGTCATCTAGATCAGATCGGTCCCAGAGCTGGCAAGTGACCTGCTTGTGAAGCTGGTCAAGCCCTTCGCAATAGTTGGTGTAGATACACCGGCGCACCTGATCGCCCATGCCCGCACGGATCTTCCGTAACCAATCAGGATCGGCCAACGACTGTCTGGCAGCAGCAACAATGTCGGCGTCGCCGCCTTCCAGCAAGCTCTCGGCCTGCTCAAAGGAGCAGATCCCACCCGCGACCACAATCGGTGTGTCATGACCTGCAGAACGTACCGCAGCACGAACCCTGGCTGTCGGATCGACATTGCGACCAAATGGCCCCTGCACATCGGAAACCACCGTTGGCATGCACTCATAGCCACTCGGCCCTGTGTAGGGATAGACCGCCCGTCCGACCCTGGGCTGCTCTGCATCATCAAACTTGCCGCCACGCGAAAGCGACAGGTAATCCATGCCCGCACCGGCAAACGCAACGCCAAAGGCCTCCGCATCATCAATCCCACTGCCGCTGTCGACACACTCCTCGCTCAGGTACCTACAACCGATCGCCATCGAATTCGAAACCTCAGCGCGTACGGCTCGGAAAACCTCGAGGGGCAGCTTGAGCCGGCCCTGGATTGACCCCCCGTAGCCATCCTGCCGCGTGTTGGTCGCCGACAGAAACGATGCCATCGTGTAGGCATGTGCATAATGCAACTCGACACCGTCAAACCCTGCTGCCTCAGCGCGACCAGCCGCTGCCGCGAAGATCCCCGGCAAAACCTTCGGCAATTCATCCACATGCGGAAGATCCGTGTCGGTAACACGCTCGCGATAGCCATAGCGGAACGACTCCAGCTGACGCGATGACAGCACAACATCCAGATCCTCATCCGGCATCGCGACCAGTTGTTCACGGATACTTTCATCATCACCTGAACATCGCGAGCGTAGACCATCATCGATCACCAAGAATTCACGGAAGAAACGCTCCTTCTCCGGGCGACGTCGTACGACCAGAAAATCGATGAGTTGGATAAACGGGCGTGTGTGGCCATCGCTAGCCCGGCGAACCGTCTCGACCAGTTGCTGCAGTCCCGGCACGAACCGATCGTGGCCAATCCGAAGCAGCGGGCCACTGGCGATGTCGCGCACACCGGTCGCCTCGACAACAATGGCACCGGGTCGACCCTGTGCAAACCGCTCATACCATTCGAGAATTTCGGGGGTGACGTAACCATTCTCCGTCGCACGCCACGGCACCATCGCAGGCACCCAGGTGCGCTGTTCGAGTTCCACCGGGCCAACCTGCACCGGTGAAAACCAGCGCGACCCTGCAGCCTGCTCAGCAGTCGGCCACTCGGTTACGGGAACCTCGTGCTTGATGCGCTCAGTCGGGCGCCACATCTCTACAGATGACCCGCAATGATGAGTTTCTGGATCTCGGTCGTTCCCTCGTAGACACGCAGCGAACGAATCGAACGGTAAAGCCGATCCACAACATGCTCCTTGAGCAAACCAACGCCTCCGTGAATCTGCACCGCTTCGTCAATGATCCTCTGCGCTGCTTCGGTAGCAAACGCTTTGCTCATGGCCGCCTCGACATTGATTCTCTCCTTGCCTCCGTCCTTCTCCCACGCCGCTCGGTATACCAGGAGCCGGGCGGCGGCAAGATCGATTGCCATGGTGGCGAGTTTGCCCTGGATGAGTTGGAACTCGGACAACGCCTTGCCAAACTGCTCGCGACCACGAGCATGACCAATAGCCTCTTGGAGTGCGCGAGCTGCCATGCCACAGGCTGCCGCCCCCACCGTTGGCCGCAAACGATCGAGGGTCGCCATGCCAATCGCCAGCCCCGCACCTTCCTCGCCGAGCCGATGGCCCTCCGGAATGCGGCAGCCATCGAACCTGATCCTGCCAAGCGGGTGCGGAGCACTCATCACCTGAGCTCCCACGAAACTCAGGCCCGGCGTTTCGGCGGGCACCACAAAACAAGACAAGCCCTTGCGACCGGCCTCGGGATCGGTTGAAGCAAACACCGTGTAGAAGTCCGCGATGCCCGCATTCGAGATCAGGGTCTTCTCTCCGTCGATCACGTAATCGTTACCGTCACGCACAGCTCGAGAGCTGATTGATGTGATGTCGGAGCCGGCATTCGGCTCGGTCATCGCAAACGCAGCCATCTTGCTGCCAACCATCGCCGGAGCAAACCACGTGTCTTTCATCTCGCTGCTGCCGGCTAACGCAATCGGCGTACTGCCAAGGCCCTGCAAGGCAAACACTGCATCAGCAAGCGGCGATCCCCAGGCCACAGCTTCCCGCACCAAACAGCAACCGCGCAAATCACCAGCCTCGATAGCGCCATACCAACCGGCCTCGCCCATTGATCGGAGCACTTCGCGCGCCTGCTGCCTTGCGGCATCATCATCAGCAGGCTCACTCAACGGCGCGATCTCGGCCTGTACAAACGCGTCAATCTCGGCCAACCGCTCAATATGATCGTCGTCCAGAAAAGCCCTGATCGTCGTTGCGTCTGTCATGGCTACTCGAACCTTGGCTTTCGCTTCTCGACAAAAGCGCGATGAGCCTCCTTGAAATTGTCGTGCTCCATACACTCCGCCTGAATTTCGGCCTCGAACTGCATCGCATCACGCAAACTCATCGATGCCTCGCAATTGAGCGCATTCTTGGTGACCGAAAGTGCGGCGGCAGGACCTTTCGCAAGTTGCTCGGCCACCTCGAGGGCCCTGGGCACAACCTCATCGACTCCAACGACCTCGTGATAGAGGCCTATGCGGCACGCTTCGTTCGCATCAACGAAGTCACCCGTCATCAGAATTCTGCTAGCGTTCCCGAAACCTACAATCCTGGGCAGCAACCAGGCTGCGCCCATATCGGCCCCCGACAACCCAACTCGCGTGAATAAAAAAGCAATCTTGGCCGTATCCGCAGCGATGCGAATGTCCGCAGCTGCCGCCATCACTGCACCAGCACCAGCAACCGTGCCATTGAGTGCCGCAACGATTGGATGTGAACACTCTCGCATCGCCTGAATCAAATCGCAGGTCAGCCGCGTGAACTTGAGCAATTCCTCACGGCTACGTCCGAGCAGCGCTCCAATGATGTCCTCCACATCACCGCCGGAGCAAAACGCCCGACCTGATCCTGTCAGCATGACAACGCGAACGCCCGGTTCAGTTGAGAGCTCTACAAACGCATCTGTCAGCTCCCTGTAGATCTCAAAGGTCAAAGCATTGAGGCGATCGGGCCGGTTGAGTGTGATCGTGGCCACACCCGTGTCGGTGTCGTGCTCGTAAACAAAACCCGAAGGGGACAAGGTCATGACAGCACCGCCGTAGTCTCGATCTCGATCAACGCCTCTGGGTCCACCAGAGCACTGACCTCAACCAGCGCCATCGCCGGATAGTGGTTTCCCATCAAACGGCGATAGGCCTCGCCGAGTTCCTTGCGCGAACTCTTGTAGGCGGAGATATCGACAACGTAGATGGTCATTCTCCCCACATCGCTCGGCTCGCCGCCAGCTTCACGGACCACGGTCAGAACGTTGGCCAAAGCCTTCTCGAACTGGCCGGCAAACGACATCTCTCCGATTTCACCGGACGCATCGCAAGCGGTCATTCCCGCAACAAACAACGTTCTCCCACCAACCTCCGCCAGCATGCCGTGGTTGAACCCCTTGGGAGCGCCTAGATCTTCTGGGTTGATGATCGAGTAGGTCATGCTCAAGCATCCTCGTCGATGGTAATAGCCTGCCCATTGATGCCTCCGGCATCATCTTGGCATAGCGACAAAACCAACTCGGCCACTTCGCCAGGCTGGATCAGGCGCCCTTGTGGATTATTCGCGACGACAGCTTCAAGTGCCTGCTCTTCGCTCATACCAGTCTTCTCAACAATCCGCTGCACCGACTCCTCGGTCATCGGTGTATCGACGTAGCCGGGACAGATCGCGTTGGCGGTAACACCGCGTGAAACCCCCTCAGCCGCCACCGACCGGGTGAAGCCAACGAGAGCATGCTTGGATGCCGCATAAGCCGAGATGTAGGCGGCGCCATCTAGACCCGCCACCGACGCTATATTAACGATCCGACCGAAGCCACGATCAAGCATGCCAGCGAAAAACTCTCGGGAACACAAGAACGGACCTCTCACGTTAATTGCCTGGACCCTGTCCCATTCTTCAATGGTCAGCGAACGCAGCGGTGCCGACGATGCAACACCAGCATTATTGACAAGGATGTCGACTTGGCCGAGATGATCCTCGGCAGCGCGCGCCATGGATTCCACCGATTCTGCAGCGGTGACATCGCAGATCGTGGCGAAAGCACCAGCAGCATCACCACCGAGCTCATCGGCAACCGCCCGGATCTGATCACTGCTACGTGCCGTCACAACGACGCGTGCACCAGCACCATGTAGTGCTCGCGCAATCGCAGCGCCTATACCGCGACCGCCTCCCGTGATGACTGCTCCTCTACCTCGAATCGACATTGCGCTCACTCAATCTTCATCACCTCTCACGAACCGCGACAACACAGCCCGAATGTAGCCGGGCGCCAAGGAATCAGTCATAGCCCCAGATTCCCCCGTCTTCGCTCGCCTTGCCACGCTCCGCCAGCATCTCAAGACCTGCGAGCAATGAACGCGCTGCCAACGGGTACATCCGCTCATCGGTGTCGGCGTAAACCACCGGCAAAAGACCCTCAGCGGTCGATGAACCGGCTTTCAAAGTTTCCTCGATCAGGCTCTGCCGGTAGCCACGATGGTCGATATATCGTTCCACCAGGGCTTGTCCGTCGCGGAAGGCCGGACCGTGTGCGGGATACAGCATCGACATCGGCAGGCGCGCCAGCCTGTCGAGGCTGTCCATGTAGGTCTGCATGTGACCCTCTGGCGGATCGATCACGATGGTCGACACGGTGGAGACCATATCGCCAGCAATCAGAGCTTGGTACCGGCTTTCACGAAAACACAAGTGGCCGCGATCGTGGCCTGGAGTGAATACCGCTTCCAGAAACCAGCCCGGACTCCCGTCAGGTGCCCGACCTAATTGCAGTCGATCACCATCATGGATCGGGGCACCCACATTCGCCGGAGCCACACGCTCAAGGGTTAGTGGGTGCGCGCGCACAGGGAGATCGAACTCCTCGCTAACAACCGGTACCGCACCAACGTGATCGGGGTGGTGATGGGTCAGCAAGATAGCCTCAAGGGTCCTACCTTCTCCCTGAAGTTCCCGCAGAAGATCGCACAGCCGCTGCTGTTCAGTCGCGTCAGGAGGCGCTGGATCGATGATGAACAAGCTCTCTTCACCAACGATCAAACAGTTAGTCGTCGTCGCCGGTGGCACGGTCGGAGTAACAAGGCTGGCCATGATCACGCCAGGAGAGAATCGCACCCGATGGAGATCGCCCGCTGCAAGACCGTCGGCCATGTTTCGAGAAGCAACCCATGCGGCATCAACATCGCCATCGATCAGGAGTTCAAGCAACAACAGTACCGGGGGCACAATCAACAGATCGCCACAACGCCACGCTTCGAGAGCGTCAGCCGGGCGCCAGAATCGTCCCGACACCAGTTCGCCCGCCCAGATCTCCGGATGTTCGCCTTCTGGCAATTCGGCTGCGAGAAACAACGTCTCGTAGCGCACCGGCGCAAACGGCGGCGTGGTGATCTCGCAGGCCTCGCGAAACTCAGCGACAACCCCTGCGCTCTCCAGCAACAACTGCCAGGGCCCATGATCGCCCTCCAGCAATGCCTTGCGCACAGCCGCGCGCTGCGATTTATCAGCATCGGCCAGGAGCACCCCCGTTTCCTCAAACAGCTCACGCATCGCACATCGACGCAATATCGCATCGCGGTCCGAGCAAGCGGAATCGTCCTCGGGTTCCACTACGCCGCCAGGCAAAGCATGGTAACCGCCGAAGAATCGCAGTTCCGGCGAGCGCTCGACGAGATAGATCTCAAGATCAGCGCCAGAGCCGCGCAAGAGAAGAACCGCCGAGGCTTCGCGGTAGTTGCTCAAAACGTCAGAAAAGAATCTTCTCAAGCAGCGGCTTGAGCCCCTGCACAGCGGTGCGTTGTGAGTAGAAACCCAGGCCGCGCACACCGCCAAGTTCCTCGCCGCCACCAGCACGACCCGGACCGCCGTGCACCATGCTCGGCAAAACCGTACCCGGGCCGGGAGAATGCTCGGCCACGCGCGCATCGCCGACAGTCAGCCGGCCATGATAGGGAGCCATCCCGAGAACCGCCGCCTCGACGAAAACGCGGTCATCGGAGTAGATCGACGACACCAAGCTACCTCGGCCTTGCGCAACCAAGGCACAGGCCTCGTCCACGTCGCTGCCATAGCCCATGACCGTGGCGACAGGGCCGAACACCTCGCGATTGTGCACCGCGGTCGCAGCAGCAGGCTGCGATGCCACCAAAAGTGTCGGAGCCACGAAGAAACCCTTGTCTCCCTCGACGCCAACAACCTCACCGCGACCACCATCACCATGGACAATCTTTGCACACGCCGCGAGCTGGTCGATGCCCGCAGTCACATCCTCAAGTTGTGCAGCCGTCGCCACCGGTCCGATACGGACTTCTCGCAGGTTGGGATCACCAACCTTCATACCACCCAGTTGATCACCGAGAGCCTCGACGACGATGTCACGCATGGCATCGGGCACGAAGATTCTGCGGATGGCCGTACACTTCTGGCCAGCTTTTTGTGTCATGTCGCGCACGACTTCACGCAGGAACAGACCGAAGGTCTCGCTATCGCCATCAACATCCGGACCAAGCACAGCTGAATTCAGGCTGTCGGCCTCGACATTCACACGCACCGAGTTCTCAACGATATTGGGCTTGCCGCGCAGAAGGTTGCCAGTATCCGCTGAGCCGGTGAAGGCCAGCACATCCTGCTCGCCAAGAAGATCGACGAGATTGCCGCACGATCCGGAGATCAGGGTCAGCATGCCAGCGGGTAGCAAGCCGCTATCGACCATGATCTCGACCATCCGAATGGCCACAGGCAAGGTTGAAGTCGCTGGCTTGATGACGGCGGGCATCCCTGCGAGCGTCGAAACAGCGAGCTTCTCTCCCATGCCCCAGGCAGGGAAGTTGAAGGCGTTGATGTGCACTGCGGCACCGCGCCTGGGCACGTAGACGTGCTGACCCACGTAGCGTGGTGCCCGGGTCAATTGCTCCATATCGCCATCAGCAAGCACTCGGCGATCACCGAGCTTCTTGCCGAGCGCTCCGTAGAAGGCCATGGTCCCTGTAGCACCATCGATGTCGAACTTCGCGTCTGACCGGGTGTTACCGCCACTGTCGGTGGATAGTTGCAGCAACTCAGCACGATACTCATGAATCGCCTTGGCAAGATCGCCGAGCAGAGTACCACGCTCAGCAAACGTCATCTGCCGCAAAGCTGCACCGCCCTGTCTTGCGTGCTGCAAGGCGGCTTCAAAGTCGATGCCTGCTGTCGAGGTTTCGGCAATCATCTCCTCGGTCGTCGGATTGATGATCGGCGTCCCTTCGCCGCTGCCTTGCACCCAACGACCCTCAACGTAGCTTTCGAGTTGCTTGGCCATCAGGCTCGCACCTGCCGATCGAAGTCAACGTAGAGAAAGCCCAGGGGCTGATCATTGATGCCGCGGCTCGGCGGCGCGATCCAGTTGGCAAACTCGCCGAGCTCACAACACGGCACCATCAGCGACTGGACATAGTCATAATCCGCCTGAGTCGGCAGGTATTCGCCCCGTCGGGCGTCAAAATCAGCCTGGCTGAGTAGGTTGCCATCAGGCGCATAGGGCATGCCCTCGTAGAGGCCCTGTTGCCGGTTGAAGCGATCCGATGGCAGCGACAACCTTTGATCGATGCTGTATTCCGCCAGCGTCTTGTTCCAAAGCGCGAGCGCACGCTCGCAGTCTTTGGTGTAGGCATCTCGCAACACCAAATTCATCGCTCGACGCAATGGGACTTCTTCCATCGTGATCTTTCCGTCTACAGGCTTCTCAACACCATAGACTCCCTCAAGAGCAACGTGGTCGTCGTAGCGATCCGAGCTTTCCTTGTAGCGACCCTTGAGGCCTTGCGCGAAATAACTCGCTGCGTTCGACGAATCCTCGCCGCCGAACAGATCGAGCGAAGACGAATACCACTCGTTGATGTACTTCTGGATGATATCGATAGGAATGCCCCCGGCGTTGCGTGCATCTTCGTTAGGGTCTTCCTGCATCAGTTGTGCAGTACGCGCCACAATCCGCCGCAAACCAGTCTCACCAACAAACAGGTGATGTGCCTCCTCGGTCAACATGAATTGGGCCGTGCGCGCCAGAGGATCGAAGCCGCTCTCGGCCAAGGAAGCGAGTTGGTACTTGCCGTCACGATCGGTGAACATCGTGAAGCAGAAGAATGACAACCAATCTTCGATCGGCTTGTTGAACGTGCCCAAGATACGCGGAGTATCCTCGTTGCCCGACCGGCGAGTCAGCATATCTTCGGCCTCCTCACGACCATCCCGACCGAAGTATGAGTGCAGCAAATAGACCATGGCCCAAAGGTGACGGCCCTCCTCAACATTGACCTGGAACAGATTGCGCATGTCGTAGAGGCTCGGAGCCGTTTTCCCGAGCAACCGTTGCTGCTCTACCGATGCTGGCTCGGTATCGCCCTGGGTGACGATGATCCTGCGCAGCTCCTTGCGAGAGTCACCGGGCACCTTGTCCCACACCTGCTGGCCGATGCGGTCGCCAAAACCGATCGTTCGTCCCGACTCCTGCGGCGCCAGGAAAATGCCCCAGCGATAATCAGGCATCTTGACGTAGTCAAAATTTGCCCAGCCACCCTTCTCAACACTGATAGCCGTGCGCAGGTAGATGCGGTCCTCCTGAAAACCTTCAGGTCCCATGTCCCCCCACCAGTCGAGAAAGCTCGGTTGCCACGACTCCAGGGCCCTTTGCAATCTCCTGTCACTGGAAAGATTGACGTTGTTGGGAATCTTGTCGTTCAAGGAAGACACATTCATCACGTTCTCCTGTAGTCGAAAGCGGCACTCTCTGGCTGGCCGTAAAGAGTCAAAGCTCCACGCTCACCAACAGCATTGGGACGCTGGAAGATCCAGTTCTGCCAAGCCGACAGCCTCCCGAAAATCTTGGTCTCCAGAGTTTCCGGGCCCGCAAAGCGCAAATTGGCCTCCATGCCCGTCAGAGCATCCGGCGACAAGCTGGCGCGTTCCTCGGCCGCCAGACGAATCTCATCTTCCCAGTCGATATCGTCGAAAATGGTCGTCACCAGACCCAGTTCATCAGCTCGATGTGCATCAATTCGGTCCCTCATGTCCGAGGCCTCCTTGGCGCGCGATGGATCCCCCAGAAAGCGAGTCTGCAGCCGTGTCAAGCCATTGCCCATCTCCAGAGTCTCGGCATTGCGAGCACTCAGCGCAATTTCGACACCCTCTTCGTCGAGCATGTAGCTGCGATCCGCCGACAGAGCAAGCTCAAACAGCGTGCCCGCAAAGCACGATCCCTGTTCGATCAGCGCAAAGAAACTCTTCGCCGTAACGTCCATCCGCTTGAGGACTCGCCGCTGGTGCAGCGCCACCTCACGAACAAACCAATGGTCCTCTCGTTCGACGAGTTGACGGTCCATCTCGAGCGCAGCGGTGATGCTCCCCTGGGTGCGCACCATCACCAAGCCAGTCTCCGGGTAGTGGAACCGCAATCGGAGAAGTGCATCGTCCAGTTCCCTGAAAGCCCGCAGAGCAAACCAGTCGGAGCCGAGTTCGCCAGGATCAGGCGGAAGATCCGGCATCGAGTCAGGCACCGTCAACGTCAGAACCGCCATCCTATCGGACTCATTGAAATCGACCCGCACATGTCGGTAGACGATCGCCTCATCAGTCACTTCAGGCTCCAGCGGTCCCAACTCGATCCCTTTGACATCAGGGTGACCGGTGCCGGCTACCTCTTTGGCCCGCTCAGCAATCCTGTCTTCGAATTGCGAGCGCTGGAACACACCATCGACCAAACCCCATTCCACGGCGCGGCTACCCTTGATGCCTTCAGCCAGCGACGAAAATATATC
>CAZIVO010000100.1:0-14015 GCA_964542765.1 uncultured candidatus Brocadiaceae bacterium
GCGGGATCGTTTCTTGCCTGGAGGACAATGGGAGTTACGAGCGCGGATGGTTACTTGGATTCCGGCAGCAGTCTTTTTGTTTTGCCCTGAGCACACAGGGAGCTGGGAGGCTGACCTACTTGACCGCGCCGATGACCTTCCGCCCCGGCCGCTGGTACCACCTGGTCGGAGTCTATGACGGTAAGTCGCAACGGCTCTACGTGAACGGTCAACTCGTCAAGGAAGCGAGCGAGCAGTCGGGTGCGATCCTCTACCACCCGACCCATCGCTTCGCAGTAGGAGCTTACAAGGACGAGAATGAGGACTTCCGGATGCATGGAGCCATCCATGAGGTCTTGATTCATGAGCAGGCCCTTTCTTCGAAGGTCATCGCCAAGCGCTACAAGGACAGACGCGGCATTCTCCCCGAGCCCGAGGGTGGGAGCTTCACCGGTGTATCCCTGTCGACAGTCCCTCCTCTCGCTGAACTGCAACCCAGGATCAATACGGCGATCGACCGCGGCGTGGAGAGCTTGTTGCTGGCGCAGAATCGCGATGGCTCATGGGGCTATGTCATCGACAGATATCGAAATGGAGCCACGGCATTGGCCTTGCTGGCACTGGTCGAGGCGGGTCTCGATCATCAGCATCCGGCGATCGAGGCTGCGTTGGAGTTTCTGTCCGCTCACGATCCCGATCGTGTCTACAGCTTCGGTTGTCAGTTGCTTGCGTTAGGCGCCTTGGGAGATACCAAGCACCGAACCTGGGCACGCCGTCTGGTGTCGCGGTTCCTGGATATGGAGAGTGACGGGCAAGAGGGAGGGTGGGCTTATCCGAGTGGGTCGGTGGATATCTCTAATACTCAATTCGCGGCGCTTGGTTTTTTCGGAGCCTCCCAACTGGGTGTCGAGATACCGGCGAGCACCTGGCGGCGCATGGCGGCCGGGACCATCGATCACCATCAGCCGGTGGTGCAGCAGATTCCGTGGGAGGATGCGACGCGAACAGGCAAGCGGGAGATTGCCGGATTCACGTATTTCAAGGGCGGGCGCAGCTACGAGCCTTCAGGATCGATGACCACTGCAGGCCTTTGCGTACTGGCTTTGGCCGAGCGCCTGGCGGGCAAGAAACTAGGGCGCGAGGTCGAGCGCAAGATCGAAAGATCCAAGCAGCGTGCACTGGGCTGGCTGACCGAGAACTTCAGTGCCTCGACCAATCCCGGCTATCCCAGCACCACCTATTACTACCTGTATGGCCTCGAGCGCGTTGGTGCCTTCCTCGACATCGAAACCTTCGGTGGCCGCCCCTGGTACCGTGAGGGAGCGCACTGGCTCGTCGGGCAGCAGGCCTCTGATGGTGGCTGGAAGCGCCACGACCAGACATGTTTCGCCTTGCTCTTCCTCACCAAGGCCACGGCTCCGACGACCGGTCCGCAGATCAGCCGCAAAGCAAGTTCGTGGGTGACCTCCAAGGGCGATGTTCGCCTTCATGCGGTGGGTCGATCGGCATTTTCTATCTGGGTTGAAGCCTCGCCGGAACTTGCGAAGGAGCAACCGCGCGTCGCCGAGGTGCATTACTTCCTGGATGGTGCCGAGATCGCGGTTCTGCCAGGCCGCCGAGACAAGGTGTGGGGAAGTGATGCCTATCTCTTGCAGCATCGCTTCGAGCAGCCAGGTGCTCATGAGTTTCGTGCGGAAGTGGTGGTCGTTGACAAAGCAGGTAAGTCTCGCCGTTTGGAGAGTGAAGGCCTGTCGGTGCAGGCCACCCGTGATCCGCGGGTATGGATGGCGAAGAATCTGACTTCTCGTGGCAAGAACCTTCTGACCGTTGTGAAGGTCAGCGCAAGTTCCTCGTCAGCGCAAGAAACGCATGGCGCAGACATGGCCATAGATGGACGCGAGGCAACGCCCTGGTTGTGCGCGCCCGAAGACGCGCACCCTTCGCTCAAGGTGAGCTTGGATAAGTCCGTGCGTGCGGACCGCCTGTGGCTGTCACCTGCTGACAGCAACCTGCTTGCACAAGGTCATCACGATCAGATCACCGGGATCGAGGTGGTGGTCAATGGGCGTTTCAAGATCGAGGCAAAGGTTTCGATCGAGGATCCGTTGTTGCCGATCACCGTCTTGCTCGGCAAGAAGTTGCGGATTTCGGATGTGGAGATCAAGATCACGGATCGGCGTCCGGGGAGTTTCTCGCCGGGTGTTGTGGGTTTCTCCGAGATCCGGTTGCAACTGGGCAAGTAACCACAGGCTGTTCGTGTCGGTGGTGATTCATCTCCACCGACACCCTGAGCAGAGATCCATGGTTGCCGGATGCGGACTAGTTGTCCGCGACTCCACGGGACAGGACATCCATGAGTTGCTTGATCGCCGGTTCGAGCAGGATGGCGTCGGAGTGGGTGCGGTTGTCACGCTCGGGCAGGATGTTTTCATCGGGCGGGCGGTATTTGGCCAGCCGCTCAGGCATCGAGATCTGGGCGAGGACCGGGATCTTGGTGGGGCCGGTGACCGGCTCGAGTCCGAACACGGGCTCGATCATGGGGACCAGTTGAGACACACCGATGGCCCGCGCGACGATGCGCGTGGCGATGTTGGGAACCTGGCAGTCGCCGATCGCTTCGAGCAGCATGATGCGACGATCCTTGGGGGCATCGGCCAGTCGATCCTTGTAGAGCAGGGTCCCCAGATTGACGGCGTCACAGCCATCGAAACGCGACTGGATCAGGGTCAGGAAGGTTTGCTGGAGAAGCGGATCGGGATGCATCCTGTCGATCAGTATCTTCAGAGGGCGATAGACGATCGATCGCGAGAGCATGGTCGACCAGGCGCCACCGGGGACGGCGAGGAAGGCTCGAGAGATCCTGGACGAGAGGGCCGTCAGCGACACCCCTTGGCAGCCACCGAGGCTGACACCGTAATAATGGACTCGTTGTGGGTTGAGCAGCGGTTGCCCGTTCAGGCCGATGCGCTCATCGCGATTCAGATCGCCGAGTGCGAGTTCGACCAGCAGGAGATTGTTGATCAAGGATTGCTGCAGACGGTCGGTGATCACGTGAACACGGTTCGGGTTGACGCCGATTTGGCTCAGAACCAGCGTTCTGTCATCACGGCACAAGCCAATGAAGTCCGTTGCGATCAAGACAGAGCCACCCCGTCTCGCCAAGGGTTGCGTGAGGTGAATGCCCCGACGGCCGATGAGGTAGTCGCGGCCCCTGCCGAAGATGCCGTGGCCGAAGAGAACCAGCGGCAATGGTTTCCCTTCATTGATCTGCGGCGGAACGATCATCGTGAAGGGGCAGTGCAGATGGTCATCCTGCAGGATTGCGGAGCCGTCAGCCCGCCGCTCGATGGCATTGGATCGGTTCAAGAAAGACGGGACCTCGAAGCTTCCCTCGACCTGAATGGCAACATTTTCGTTCGGGTTGTGAAGGACGCGGTCGATCCTGTAGCCGATCTTGTTTTCAGATGCGTGGCTCAGGGCCTGGTCACGCATCGACAGGATTCCGCCGAGTACGTGCTGCTTGCTCGAGACCATGAAATCGAAGGCCAAAAGGAGGCCGTCACGGGGATAACCCTTGTCGGCGAGGAACTTGAAGTAGTCCTCGTAACTGGCGCGTGATTCCTCGAGGGCCGAGTGGTCGGTGGCGATGCGGTCACGCAAGGCTAGGAATCCGGGTGGCGGCATGATCTTGTGACCATCGGTGTCTCGCAGTGCTGTGGTGAGAACAGCCAGATGTCGACAGCCCATGCTCATGGGGCTCATGGGCCGGATGATCAAGGGGTGCCTTCCTCGATGCTTTTGCTTGCGGAGATTCCTGTCCATCTCGGTCATGACCGGTATGCGTTCGCCAGAATCGAGGTTGAACAAGGCGATCGGGGCGTCGGCTTCGAGCGAGCGTTCGAAACTGCTCTGATCGACGAGGAACTCATCCGCGACATCGATGCCGAAGTGCACCAGAAGCGGAGCAGAAGGCGAGTGGCCATCGGCGGAGTTGAAGGCGGAGAAGTCGACGGGCAAGAGGCTCCTCGGCCCACTGACAGCCTTGGCGGGGTAGGAGGAGCGGACCCCTGTTCGGCTGGTTGTGTCTTTTGCCTGGAAGAAGCGACTGGGGAGGGGGAAGAGCTTTTCCTCGGTCGAGGCCAGAGGATTGCCTCCTTGCGGGAGGCTCAGCAGTGTCCGGTCCTGCGCGCTGACGGAGATGGTGAAGAAAAGGACAGCGAAGAAGCGTGTGATCATGGGGTCTTTGAGTCTCGACCTTCGAGAAGAATGCAGGGGCGCACAGATGCTCCATGGAGCATCTGAACCGGTCTATGATCAAGTTGCCGAGTTGCGGGGCAACCTGTCACGCCTGCCAGCCAAAAAAGCCACGTTCTTTTCGACGCGTCGGTTCCGCAAGCTGGTCAAGCGCTCAGCGTGACCGGGCGGCGAGGCGGTCAGTCCTTTTTCGGATTCTGAGTCGCCTCGTTTTGCTTCTTCGCGGCTTCCTGCTCCGCCTTGTTCTTCGCGATATCATCGGGATGCATCGGCAAGGCCTTGATCGGGGTGGCCACGACCGTGGAGGGATCGAACCGGTTCAGGTCGTCTCGCCAGATATTTTGTGTGATCGATCTGCTGCCATCGGCATGGACGTACCACTCAAGATTGCTGTCATCGCGCTCGCGGCCGATGATCTTGCTCCAGGGGCGATCGCTCGGCCAGTCCAGTGCAGGGGCACCCCAGGCACCATTGAGCACCGGAACCTTGGAGCCGTCTGGCAACAGCAGCACCCTGTCGGGATTGCCCTTTTTGGGTTCGGGGGTGCTGGGTTTCTCCGGCCGTTTGACGTCGACGGGTTCGGGGGTCGGTTGCCCCGAGTTGCCAGCATCACCGGGTGTAACGGGGAGGCCGGAAGGTGGTTCGCTACCCTCGTTGGACGATGAGTTCAGAAACCAGATGCCCAAGGTCGCAGCGGCCAAGGACAGGAGGAAGCCCAGCGTAAGTTTCGGTGACATGGTTCGTATGGCTGTTTTTAGTGTCTGGCCTGTCGAATCGCGGAACACAGAAGTTGCTCAAAACGTCCGTAGTATCAAGAGTATATCCTTGCCCTCTCGTCTTTTATGCAGATTGAACTTGAATTTAGCGGCAGTTCGCATCGCCGGGGCTTGTCGTTTCGAGCTAAGCTGTTCTAGGATGGAGGCTCTCGTTAGTGGGCATTGCCGTTCTCAGTTATTGCTGCTCGGTCATCCTGCCTTAGTTCACTCCCTGTCTTTCTTCTTCCACTCCATTTTTCTTCCTATCAAAAAGGTGTTCACCATGTATTCCCGTTTATTCGCTCTCGCCGCTCTGGCGATGGCTACTTCGTTGTCCGCTCAAAGCAATGAGCTTGAGATCTGGGCCGGCACGTCTTACACGTCGCGCGGTAATGCCGGAAAGAACCCGGTCGAGCTTGTTGAAGAGTTCGACGGCAGTTCCTTTACCGGTCTTGGTGACAATGGCAAAGGCTGCGTCATGGGCCACGCTGGGGCGATTCTCCAGGATCAGAACAAAATGACCCAGGAGAAGTTCTCGGTTGTTGTCCGCAAGGGCGACAATGTGAAGGGCCCTGTCCTCGGCAAGGCTGGTGAACTCGGTCGCGCCGGTCCGTACGGAACCCCGAAGGGTACTACTCCAGGCGCCGCAGCGTGGGGCTTCGGCTTCACCTTCAAGACGCCGGTTGCCCTTTCCTGCACGGGCAGCAACTTCCTCGGCATTCAAACCGGTGCTTCTCCAAACTGGAGCGCGGATGGCCTTTCCTGCCACGCTGGTAACAATAGCAAGCACCAGCAGCATGCATTGGCCAAAGACCATGCATGGCAGATCTATGGCACGCCGGCTGCGGCCAAGCACCCAAGTGCCAAGCGCGCCTGGCGAATAAAGGCGCGCTTCACGTCGGCCGTTGCACAGACGTGTAATACCGCGCCGGCATCGGCAGCGCCTCTTTGTGGCGAAGGTGGCCAGCATCCCAACACAGCTGCTATCGGCGGCCAAGGGTTGCAGGTCAAGATCACGGACAAGCTGGCCGGACAGGTGGAATCCCACCTCTTTGTCGGCCTGCGTGTTTCGCCGAAGGGCCTTCCGGTTCTTGGCCCCAACTCCAGGTTGTGGATCTCCCCGACCTTTATCATGTATGGCGGCAAGGCGACCTTGACAGGTGGTATTGGCTACCACGTGCTCACCAAGGCCCTGCCCAAGGGTCTCATTGGGACCATCGTCTTCCAGGGCCTCACTGTTGGTGCGAAGTTGGCTAACCCCCGCTTCACGAACGTCACCACGTCAACAATGTTGAAGTGATCTGGCCTTGCTGAGTCGAGCCTGGCTCGACTGTAAGAGCCCCCCGGCGGTAACGTCGGGGGGCTTTTTCATGTACTGATGCCAAAGGCATCTACTTGCCCGTGGGCGGTAATTTCTGCCCTGGAGGTAGCGGACTTCGGTAGGGCTTTCCTGCCATCTTCTTTTCGAACTCGATCTTGGCGGCGGCGATGACTTCGGGTGAGAGGATCAGGTCGGTGATGGCACAGCCCAAACTGCGCGCAGCCGTGATCAGTGCCTTGTGGCCGATGCTCATGCCGCCACAGGCGACGACGGGCCAGGCATGCCAGGGGGTGTCGATCGGTGCCGAGGCCACGCGAATCTTGGCGGTCGGGACGATGCGGCTGATCTCGGCGACATCGGTCGAACCACCTTGGGCGGGAACCTCTTCTTCGGGAAGCTTGCGAATACCCTCATACAGGCCTTTTTCAGGTTTCTCCGTGGCCGCTTGGATGGCCCTGGCAAAGGCTTGTTCGGCTTTGCTCCATTGCGGCGCTCCGGCGGCGTGGAGGTTGCGGTCGAGAAGTTCGGCCAGCGGGCGGTTCAGCAAGTAGGAATGGACACCGGTGATGAGCGTGACCTCGTGGGTGGTTCCGGTGGCCAAGGCGGCGCCCTTGGCGCAGTCGAGCACCCGTGCGTAGGTAGCCTCGACGCCGCTGCGGTCGAGATCGCGGACGTAATACCAGACCTTGGCATAGCCGGGAACGACGTTGGGTGCGCCGCCGCCGTCGGAGATGACGTAGTGAATTCGAGTCGAGGGTTTGACGTGTTCGCGAAGGAGGTTGACGCCATGGTTCATCAACTCGACGGCATCCAGGGAGCTGCGACCATTCCAGGGGTCCCCGGCGCCGTGAGCGGTCTTGCCACGAAATTCGACCGTGAAGTTGTTCATCGCGCGTGTCCGCGAGAAATCAACGCCGGTCTTGCTGCTGGGATGCCAGTCGAGGCAGACATCGAGCGCGTCGAAGACTCCTGCGCGCGCCATGTAGACCTTGCCGATCACGGTTTCTTCTGCGGGGCAGCCGAAGAACTTGATGGTTCCCGGTAGTCCTGCTTGTTCCATCACGGACTTGGCTGCGATGGCAGCGCCGGCGGCGGCCGTGCCGAACAGATTGTGACCGCAGCCGTGTCCGGGTGCGCCCTCGATCCGGGGCGCCTGGCGCGGTTGGGCCTGGTTGCTGATGCCCGGAAGCGCGTCGAACTCACCGAGGATTCCGATCACCGGCGACCCCTCGCCAAAGCTGGCGATGAAGGCCGTTGGCATGCCGGCAATCCCGCGCTTGACGGTGAAACCGCGTGAACTCAAGAGGCCGGCGAGTTCCTCGCTCGAGCGGACTTCTTCGAGACTGGTTTCGGCATGCCGCCAGATGGCATCGCTGATCTTGATCAATTCGGCAGTGTCTCGCTCGATGGCCGCGAAGATCTTTTGGCGGAGCACTTCGATTTCCTGGGCATGAAGAGGAGCGGCAGCCAGTGCCAGGGAGAGTGAGAGGGCGTGCAGTTTCATCGGGTTTTCTCCGTATTGTGGAGGCTGCATTGTGCCGTTTTAGGCGGAAGCTTTCATCGGTTGCTCTCGGTGGCGAAGATGGTGGCATGCTGATCAAGACCCGAATCGAGTTAGCGCTTCTGGCGAGTCTGGGCCTCATGCTCCTTGCGGCTTGTGCATCTCATGGCGGATCTTCGTGCACCGTGGTGGATGCGGTGAGCAAGGGCTTCGGCGAGCGAAAAGACGGTCGTGCGGTCCAACATGTCACCTTGACCAATGCCCGTGGGATGCGCGCTTGCTTCCTGTCGCACGGAGCGACCCTGACCGAATTGCACGTGCCCGACCGGAAGGGGTTGCTCGGCGATGTTGTACTCGGCTTCGACAAGCTCTCGGATTTCGAAGAGAAGTCACCTTATTTCGGCTGCACCACCGGGCGCGTGTGCAATCGGATCGCCAAGGGTCGATTCAGTCTGGATGGCAAGGAATACAGTCTGGCCACGAACAACGAACCCAATCATCTGCATGGAGGTCTCGAGGGTTTTGACAAGGTTGTCTGGAAGATCACTGAGGTAGGTGGCGATTCGGAAGGCGCATGGGTTCGTTTTCGTTATCTGAGTGAAGATGGCGAGGAGGGCTACCCCGGCAAGCTCGATGTTTCGGTGCTCTATACCCTGACGCCGGACAACGGGCTGGAGATTGAATACCGCGCGACCACCGACGCCGCGACACCGGTCAATTTGACTCATCACTCCTACTTCAATCTGGCGGGTGAAGGGCAAGGCACGATCCTCGATCACGAACTGACGATTCATGCGGATCGGTACACGCCTGTGGACGACACCATGATTCCGACCGGTGCGCTCGATCCGGTGGCCGGCACCGATCTCGATTTCCGCAAACCGGTGACCGTCGGTGCACGGATCGACCGGGTGGTGGGAGGTTACGATCACAATTTTGTCCTCGATCGAGACGCGAAGACTTCTTCGTTCCTGGCTGCTGTCCTGAAGGATCCCGGCAGTGGCCGGGTCATGGAACTCTGGACGGATCAGCCGGGGGTCCAGTTCTACACCGGCAACTTCCTCGACGGCTCCTTGGTCGGGAAGTCCGAGAAGACCTACCTCAAGCATGGTGGTCTCTGCCTGGAACCGCAGCATTTTCCGGATTCGGTCAACCAGCCGGACTGGCCTTCGATCATCCTTCGGCCGGGCGAGGAATACAGGCAGGTTTCTACCTTCAAGTTTCGCGTCGAGTGAGTGCCTGACGGCCCCAGGCAGTAGCCTCAAGCACCGTTGATGGACAGGCATCCCACTTCACCCGAGCGTCCTCGCGATCTTCGCGCGCAGCAGCGTCGGGAACTCGCTGAAGAGCGTGACCGGCGCGGGCGCAACGCCTGGTGGAGGAGGGGTTACCGGATCATTCGCCGGCAATTTGGAAGCTTGTTGATGGCTCTCTTCGCACCTTCGATGCTGCGCCTTCTGGCATGGTCGTGGCGGGTCGAGCGGATCGGTTCCGATCATCTCGAAGAAGCGGAGTCCGGAGCACTGGTGGCGATGTGGCATGGTCGGATGTTGCCGCCGTTGCCCTTGCACCGTCATCGGGGCATAGGCATTCTCGTCTCGCCGAGTGATGATGGCGGTCTGGTCAAGCTGATGCTCGACCGATTCGGGTATCGGACGATCCGAGGGTCATCGAGTCGCCAGGGAGCTCGTGCGTTGCGTGAGATGCGCGATCAGATTCGCGAGGGTGAGATGATTGTCATCACCCCTGATGGCCCTCGCGGACCGCGACATGGCATGAATGTGGGGCTGGCCTGGCTCGCCAGCGAGACCGGGACGCCGATCATGACCGTGGCGGTAGGTTGTGATCGGGCGTGGCGCTTGAAGAGCTGGGATCGCTTCTTGATACCCAAACCGTGGGCTCGGGTGGTGATCTCCTACGGAGAACTCTTGCGGGTGTCCCCCGATGCTGATGACGAGCAACTGGAAAGGGTCACGGAGCAAATTCGCGAGAATCTCATGGCCGCGGAGGGCCGTGCTTTTGCTTCTCTTGGCGTGGATCGAGATTGGTAGGGTGTTCGAGGAGGCTTCTGCTCCGTGCGTTCGGCAGGTCTTGCCGAGACGGTGGTCCGAATGCCCTCCGTGGCGGGGCTGCGGGGTGGCCGAGTGTTTGAGCGCTGTTGATTCTCATGATGCGCCGACCGTATACATCGGTAGACTCTCGCCATGCCTGATCGGGTCATCAAGCGAGTTCTCGCACCTGTCGAACTTTCCGAATCCGAGTTGCCGGATATGCAGTATGCGGTCCATGTGGCGCAGCAACTCGGCGCTGAATTGATTCTGTTTGCGGTGATCGACACGCCGGCGATGGTGCAGATGATCGGCCAGCACAAGGCCGTGGAAGGTCGCAGTGAGAGCTTCAATGCGTCGCTGGTGGCGGATGCGAAGACTATTTTGCAACCTTATGTGGATCAGGCGGCTGCCATCGGCGTCGAGGCGCTCGGTCATGCGACCGTTGGCGAGGATGTTGTTGCGGGGATCCTCAAGGAAGCTCTCGTGCAAAAGGTCGACATGATCCTGGTGCGTGCGACCGAACGCCACGGCATCATGCAGGCCTTGATGGGTGATATGGCTGGCGAGATCCTTAAAGCGGCGCCCTGCCCTGTTTTGGTGGCTCGGTCCTGATTACAGGCGGATCGCTGTTTGGTTGCGCGAGTAGCGGTTGCTTTTGTACGCGGATACCCGGGTCAGGATGGTAGGGGGGGAGATGGGTCCTGCCCGTTTTGTTAGAGTTGGCCCCAGCCTTGCCAAGGTAAGTGCTCAAACCTCCCTCTACAGATAGTCCACCAACCGGCCGCAAGGAGGCCTCTTTCCGTGTCATATCGATACCTGCCATTTCTCGCCGTTCTCGTGGCGGCTCCCCTCGGCGCTCAGAAGAACTGTTATTTTGCGCCGGATAGCAATGCTGGTGCTGGCAGTTGCAACGTGATCCCGTGGGGCACTAACAGCAACAGCCCGACCTGGGTGAACCAACGCTATCAAACCAAGATGACGGTTGCCGATCTCGGTAATGCCAAGCGCACGATCATCGATCTGGCCTTTGCGCCATGTGGCACAGGCACCCACAGTTCGTTCACGCTGGTCATCAAGCTGGCACACCACAAGGGAGCCTTGACAACCAACTACGCGACCAATCTTGGTAATGCTGCGGTCACGGTGCTGAACAAGAAGAACCATTCATGGACCAGAACAGCCAATACATGGAGCAAGGTTGGCCTCACTGGTTTTTTCAACTACGACCCCTCGAAGGGCGATCTCTTGCTCGATGTCCTGGTGACGGGCAACAATGCTGTCGGCGGCGGTAACTCTTCTTGCCACACCGGTGCTCGTCAGAGGCTCTATGCCTTTAATTGGGTGGGTGTTCCGCCGGCGAGCGGAACCATCTCGGCTACCGCGGCCTTGAAGATGAGGGTGTGCACCGGAACTCCGAACGGATCCTTCACGGACTACGGCAATGGTTGCGGCCGTGGGCCTCTGGCCATGGTTGGAAGTGGAACGCCCAATCTCACCAAGAAGTTCGGACTCAATTTGACCAATGGCCGTGCGACTTCGGGTGGCTTCATCCTCGTGGGCGCAGTGCAAAGGAATTTGAGTCTGGGGAACATTGGCATGCCTGGCTGCACTCTCTATCTCGATCCGGTCTTTTCGTCAGGTGTAGCCCTGGATTCCAAGGGTGTATCGACGCCCTTGATCTTTGCGGTGCCGAACAATCCCTATTTCGTCGGCAAGACGATCTACGGCCAGGGTGCCAATATCGATCAGGGCAGCAACCGTTTGGGCCTCACGGTGAGTCAGGGAACGACCATCACCTTCGGCAAGTAACCGCGCTGCGTTCACCGCCCGGTGAGGGGTGACCTTCACCGGGCGCGAAGGTTTCGCCGTCACTTCGCGGAGTGCGGCAGGAGCTTGCATGGCACCGTATGCGGGGCGCCGTATGCGGGGCGCTACTACGGTGGTCATCTCGCCTCCGGTGACAGGTTCCGCTCTCGGTATGTCATGGGCATTCCCGGTATCATCGTCGGGAGTGGTGTTCCCACAACGGCCGGTTTGATTTTTTGCTAGAGTTAGACCCAGCCTTACCAAGGTAAGTGCTCAATACCTCCCTCTACAGATAGTCCACCAACCGGCCGCAAGGAGGCCTCTTTCCATGTTATATCGATTCCTGCCATTTCTCGCCGTTGTAGCGGTGACCCAACTGAGTGCTCAGAAGACTTGCTACTATGCGCCGAGCAACACGCCGGCTGCTGGCACCTGCAACGTGATCCCCTGGGGCATGAATAGCACTACCTGGGCGAACCAACGCTACCAAAGCAAGATGACGGTTGCCGATCTCGGCAATGCCAAGCGCACGATCACAGAGTTGTCCTTTGCGCCATGTAGCGCAGGCACCCATAACTCGACCACTCTCGTCATCAAGATGGCGCACCACAAGGGAGTCATGGGAACCAACTTTGCGACCAACCTTGGCACTGCTGCGGTCACGGTGCTGAACAAGAAAAGCCATTCATGGACCATGACAGCCGGTGCATGGAGCAAGGTTGGCCTCACCGGCATCTTCGCCTACGACCCATCCAAGGGCGACCTCTTGGTCGATATCACGGTGACAGGGAATAGCCCCACTGCCGCAAATGCTGCTTGTCATCGCGATACTCGTCCCAGGCTCTATGCCTTTGGTTGGACGGGCTCTCCGCCAGCGGCCGGAACCGTGGGCAATGCGGCCTTGAAGATGAGCGTATGCGCCGGTTTGCCTAACGGAGGTTTCGCGAGCTATGGCAAGGGTTGCGGTCGTGGGCCTTTGGCCATCGCCGGAAGTGGAACGCCCAATCTCGGCAAGAAGTTCGGCCTCAATTTGACCAATGGCCGCGCGAGTTCGGGCGGCTTTATCCTCGTGGGCGCAGTGCAAAAGAACCTGAGCCTGGCACTCATTGGCATGCCCGGTTGCACTCTCTATGTCGACCCGATCTTTTCGGCGGGCGTGGCCCTGGATTCCAAGGGCGTATCGGCGGCCTTGAGCTTCGGAGTGCCGAACAACGCCTACTTTGTGGGTAAGAGGATCTACGGTACGGGTGCCAATATCGATGCAGGCAGCAACGCTTTGAATCTCACCTCGAGTAACGGAGCGATTATCGTCTTCGGCAAGTAGCCACATTGTGGTCAAAGATCGGTGCTCGGTGGAGGCTTGCCTTCACCGGGCGCCAAGGTTTCGCCGGCACTCCGCGGTGGGCGCAGGGGCTTGTATGGCGCCGTATGCGGGACGCTACCGCCGTGATCATCTCGCCTCCGATGATAGGTTCTGCTCCACGGGGACTCTTGGTTTCATCGTCGGGAGTGGCGTTCCCACCCCGGTCGGTTTGATTTTTTGCTAGAGTTGGCCCCAGCCTTACCAAGGTAAGTGCTCAACACCTCCCTCGACAGATAGTCCACCAACCGGCCGCAAGGAGGCCTCTTTCCATGCTATATCGATACCTGCCCCTTCTCGCCGTTCTCGTGGCGGCTCCCCTCGGAGCTCAGAAGAACTGTTATTTTGCGCCGGATAGCAATGCTGGTGTTGGCGGCTGCAACGTGATCCCGTGGGGCACTAACAGCTCCAGCCCGACCTGGGTGAACCAACGCTATCAAACCAAGATGACGGTTGCCGATCTCGGCAATGCCAAGCGCACGATCACCGATCTGGCTTTTGCGCCATGTAACACAGGCACCCACACCTCGACCACCTTGGTCATCAAGCTGGCACACCACAAGGGAGCCTTGACAACCAACTTCGCGACCAATCTTGGCAATGCTGCGGTCACGGTGCTGAACAAGAAGAACCATTCATGGACCAGAACAGCCAATACATGGAGCAAGGTCGGCCTCACTGGCTTTTTCAGCTACGACCCATCCAAGGGCGACCTCTTGCTCGATGTCCTGGTGACGGGCAACAATGCTACCCCCTCCGGTAACTCTTCTTGTCACACCGGCGCTCGTCAGAGGCTCTATACCTTTACTTGGGTGGGTGCTCCGCCGGCGAGCGGAACCATAGGGAATACCGCGGCCTTGAAGATGAGGGTGTGCACCGGAACCCCTAACGGATCCTTCACGGACTACGGCAATGGTTGTGGCCGTGGGCCTCTGACCATCGTTGGAAGTGGAACGCCCAATCTCACCAAGAAGTTTGGTCTCAATTT
>CAZIVO010000101.1:0-13255 GCA_964542765.1 uncultured candidatus Brocadiaceae bacterium
GCCTTCGTCGATCGAGTCTCCCTTCTCGACCCTCTCGATCACGGCCGTCGTCGAGGCGTTCGCGACCAGAGCAATCGACGCACAGTCTCGACGCAGCCCTGCCAGTTCGCGCTTGAGCAACAAGCCCGTGCCGCCGAGAACGGCATTGAAGCCGATGCGGGCGAGAACAGGCTCGGCGAGGAGTTCCCATGCGCCGAGGGCCAGCGCATTCTTGGCCGCAAGGATGAGTCTGCCATCGCCACCGAGAACCTTGCGGCAGCGGGCCAAGGACTCGCCCGCAGATTCGAGACCGGATGGCGTCGCATCGATCACCAGATCCGCGTTGACAAGATCAACAGCCAGTCCGGTCGGGAGGGCCTCGGCTCCATCTCGCTCGACCAGTCGCCCAGATTCCGCCTTGAACGAAGCCAATGCCAGGGCGGAAAGGCCATCGGCGTCGTGTAGTGTCGCGCTCGAATCGGAAATTCCGATCAGTTGCAGCGGCTTTTCCGCCAGCAACCGCAGGAAGGCTTGGCCCACCTGACCCGCGCCAACGAGATGCAGAGTTGGTGAAGATCCTGACGTACAGAAGGTTTCGAGAAGGATCGGTGATTGAGAATCGATCTGGTTCGCAGTCATTGTTGTTTCTCCGTTGGAATGATCAGGAGAATTGCGAACGCGCCAGGGAGATGAATCGACTCGACCCAACGATCGTCGACTCATCTTCCGGAGGAACTCGCAAGTTCTCCGTGGGAATTGGCACCTTCCTGGTTTCCCAGGTGGTTGCCCCGGCTTCAAAGGGCCCATCCCTCAGCCGGTCTCGATGAGATGCCAGCGAAGCTACGGAAATCAGATGAACCGGTCAACCCCCCTCCCATCGAGGATCGAAGCCCGGTCCCGGAGGAGGAATCCGGACGAATCATCGAGCCGGATGAAATCCCAACCGAACAGATTTGTGGGCATGAGCCCGGCAAGGGATATCCTCGCGGGAAGCCATGTTCACAACCCTGGGAAGAATCTTCGCAATAACAGCCCTGATCGCAGGCTCCTTGGCCACGCAGGAAAACGCACCCGAACCGGTTCCCGCACGCCACATCACCTTTCAGAACCTCGCGCCCTTCGCCCGACGGGAATGGGTCGCGACGATCGTCCCCTTCAAGTCCGGCGAGGTTCCGGCCGGAGAACTGCCTGACCTCCACGTCAGTGAGCGCGCCACCCTGTGGCTACCCTTCGGCGCTCGCTGGCCCGATGGGTCCCTGCGCTTCGCGCGATGCCTGGTCCGCATCGAGATCACAAAATTTGGTGAACTCCGTCTGCCCCTGCTGCCTGGTTCCGGCCCGGCATTAGCCTCGGAACTGCCCGGACTTCCAGCCAAGCTACCCGTGGTTTCCGTGCGACAAGGAGCGGAAGTCGCGACGGCGACACCGAAGCTGGTGCGCCTTCTGGAGGTCTCGTCAGTGCGTGCTGTTGGTCTGTTTCGCTGCCGCATCGGACAATCCGGCCTTGTCTTCGAGATGATCTTGGAAGCCTACGCCGGCCAAGCCCACTGCCCCATCGATCTGGCGGTCTTCTACAGCGATCCGCGAAAGAAGGCTCTGCAATGCCAGATAGAAGAACTCGCCGTCTCCACCAACGGAGTCGCTCTCGTGCTTCGCCACGCTGGTTCACTCAACATGGAACATCAGATCGACAAGACCGGCGGTCGCGTGGTGCTGCTGCGAAAGACCGTGCTCGGTGATGGGCAAGGGATCCGGCGCAGCGGCGTCCTCGTACCTCGCCTGGCCGGTGACGGTGGTCTGAACGACGAGTCCCTGATGGCGGCGGTCACCTGCCCCCTGCTCGGCGCCGTCCGGTGGGGTAGCAGCGGGGCCTTCGGTCCCTTCGGGCATGTGCCGGAGCCGCCACCTTGGCTGCAGGGACCGGCGCTCCGCGGCGGCCTGGCACGACGGCATTCCGCCTTCGTTCGCGCCGGACAGACACAACTCGGCAAGCCGGGTGCTGGCGATCCATTCAAGAGCTTCGGGCTCGGTCTGGCCAAGCGGGCCGGCCAAACCGGAGATCAGGAAGACTTCGGGGTCGTCAAGCTCTCCTGTGTCCCGGCCAGCGGTCTGCCGTCCATGCTCCACGAGGCCGAACTATCCGTCCTGCAGGAGGCCTGTCGACCGGTTCACTTCTTCGAGGCTGACGGATCGCGCGTGGTTTCCTCCAAGCATCCGCAATGGGTCGTCTGGAGCGGGCGCACGCACTGGCACTGCAAGCAATCCAAGGACCGCCTCGGCAAGCCCTGTCCGGCACCCAAATTTGAATCTCACGGTTGGACCGGTAAGGACCGCCAGCACTGGAGTTCAAACTATCTCGCCAGTTACCACCTCTTGACCGGCAAGCACTGGGCCCTTCGCGAGATCGAAAACGAGGTGGAACTCTATCTGGCCGGACAAACCCTCGGCGCCGACAAGGCAACCTCCGGACCTGGCGCGCCGCGCGGAGCAGGCCGCTCGATCATGGCCGCCTGCTGGCTCTATCTGTGCACCGGGAATCAAGAACTGCTCGAGCGCATGCACGCTCGAATCGACCGCATCCATTATCCGTCCTGGGCGGGGCGAGAATTGGGCGAAGACCGCATGCGAACCTTCCAGGTGCAAGCGCCCGATGCACGCATGCTGCGCGGATCGACGCGTTACTGGACACCCTGGCAAGACAGTCTGGCGGTGATCGGCTTTGCCGCCTTCGCAAAGATGACCGGCAACAAACATGCCCGAGAAATGGCGGACGAGATCGCGATGACCATCGTCCGGCACGGTTGGAAAGTCACCGACTCGGAAACCATCATCGCCACGGCAATCCGCTGGGAAGACGGTGGCGCGCCTCCCTCTGCCGAGGAATTCGACGACCCCGAAAAAGTCCTCTGGTCGTATGGCACCGGCTTTTCCCAGTGGGGCATCGGCGCCGTCGAGATCGCCCGCCAGGCGGCTCTGCGCCGTGACGACAAAGATCTCCAACAGCGTGCGGAGACGATCCTCAACCGTGTTCGGGCTGCCCAACGGCGACCGAACAACGGCTGGTACGATCGGCTCACCGAGTGGGATGCCGTACCGACAGGAAACTAACCTGACGCCTCACGCCGCGCCAAAGCAGCCCGGTCGTCACTTCTTCTTGCCGGGCTCGGGAGCCTCCACAGGGAAGACCTCCTTGACCACCAACTCCCGGTGAAGGTCGCCGAAACTGACCCGCAAGGAAAACTCGACACCGGTTTTCGGTCCGGAGTCTCTCATCGAGCGTGTGGCGAATCCCCTGTGCATGGCGACCATCGACAGATGCTCTTCTTGAGCCGCCTTGAAATCGGTTGCGGAAAGAACCGGTCCCTGCGCCGCTTCCGATCGAGGGCGACGGAGCTTGCCGAGAACAAAATCCCAGGAACCCTTCTCGTTGAGTCTGGCATTGAGCTTGTGCTTCCCAGCAGGCACCGTCACCTCGCCAACCTGCAAAGGCACATCCGTGTGTAGTTGCGCATAACCAAGGTGCCACTCGAATCCTGCTCGCCTGCCCTTGAGGTGGTCAGCATTGAATGGCTCGGTCAGGTACAGGATCTTGACACTGCCCGCAGCACCACCAACGACGATGGCCTTGGAGTAATGGGGATGAGCCAGCCAGGCGGAAATAGCCGTGAGCAGGCTGGCGAGAACCTTGAAAAAACTGGTGGAGATCATGACCGGCATCATCGGCCATCGAGCGATGGTTTGCATGCTGCCAGCGACAATCCATTCGCGCTGCGCCAGGAACCGACAACCTCTACTTGACCCCTCCGCCCTCACTATTTCGGGGCTGCTTGCCCTCCAGAAGCATCGCCATCGCCCGGCCCATCGCATCCCCCATGAGAAAGTGAGTCTCGGCGTTGTGGTTCCAGTGGTAGCCCTGCTTGGAGGGCGACACCTCCGGACCACGGAAGAATGATCGTGTCTCGACGGTAAAGACCGAATCCTTGAACTCGGGGCGCTCGGCAACGGCCAATTGCGCCTTCATGATCCCGACGCGCCGAGCGTTCTTGTTCTCCCAGCCACCAAAGCCGCTGCTGGCAATCACGACCGGCAGGGTCGGAACAGCGAACTCCTTGCGCAGATCGCCAATCAGATTCGCCAGATTCGTCTCGTACTCCTCGACGTGGTCCATCTTGCCGCCGTCATTCCATCCTTGATGCCAGCCGAAACCTGCCAGCTCGTATTCCTTGCCACGCTCATCAGGAAAGTGACTGCCAATGTCATCGAGGACACTCCTCACCTTCTGGACCAACTCCTCGTAATACGCTCCGACCTCCCCGCCCGAACTCGGTGGCCGGAAATCCTTGTGGATGCTCTTGCCTCCCCATGCGACCTTGATGATCAAGACCTGCTCCTTCAGCGCCATGCCGACCGCATGCCCGAAGCCCAGTTCCGGACCGATCAGGCCTTCCCGCGCACCGTAGCCGGGCGCGAGTTTTCCCTTGCGGCCCATGTACCAGATCCAGACATCGTCACGGGCGACCCAAGCGCCATCCTCATCGACGAGATGCGCGGCGCGCTTGGCATGTTCGGATTTGGTGACCAGATATTCGAGGCTACCCTGACCCTCGTTGCGCGATGGATCTGCCGCGACCTTCCCATGACCTTGCATGTTGGATTGCCCGGCGAGAACGAACACCTTCAGTCGACCTCCGTCAGGCGAGGCTCGCTCTCCCGACTGCGCCATCGCAGGCATTGCCATCAGAGCGAACAGAACACAGGACAGGCAGCGGGCCGGGAAGAATCTCTTCATGATCGCACCACTAGAATACGAACCCGGATACAGGCCAAGTCCCTGCTGCAGGTGGGCGACCAAAGCCCCCTGCCTCGCCATGGTCCGCAGCGAAGTGCGGACCCGTGGGCCGGATAAACTGGCGTGCCGGGGAGGAATCGAACCCCCAACCTCCTGATCCGTAGTCAGGTGCTCTATCCAATTGAGCTACCGGCACTCAGGGGCGGAGAAACATAGAGCGCGACCCACACGTGGGCAAGCCTTCATCGAAAGCTCCAAAAGAGCCCCGACGCACCCCCTGAAGCGGGCCGTAGCGACCGGTCAGCCATCGGCAATCGGTAGGCGGTAGCAAGCTGCCTCGCGGTGATTGCGCACGAACAGATAGCGGCCTGCCAGCGCCGGCGGATTCCATGTCTTCATGTCGAACACCGCGATGCGTGCGAGTTCACGCCCATTCCCGGGCTCCACCAGCGCGACTTCGCCGCCCTCGCCCATGACGAGCAGCAGTTCGCCCACCAACAGGATCTGACCATGACCGTAGCGGCCCTGCTTCCAGCGGCGACGGCCGCTGGCGAGATCCACGCAGGCGAGGATTCCATCGTCGAGTCCATAAACGAAACCGCCCTTCTCGATGACATTGCAAAACTTCGCCTTCATCGAGAGCGAGCGCCAACGGCGTGAAACTCGGATCGAACCAGCCGAGTCGCGCTCAAGGCTCAGGAGTTCTCCGCCGGTCCCGTAGCCGCTCGAGACGAAGATCCGATCCTTGCCGACGACGACCGGCTGACACACATGGGGATGGCTGCTATCCCACGGATAGGTCCACACAGGCGCAAGACTCTGCTCGTCGTGGCCAGTCACACCGTGCGCGTGGAAGATGATGATCTGCGGACGCCCGAGGAGAACCGCGAACAAGGGCGAGCCGTAATGCGCGGGCGCCGAGCCACCGCCGCTCACGAAGGCACCGGTGGCGAGGTCATGGGCGACCAGAGAGCGGCCGTCTGTGCCGCCAGCGCAGACGATCACACGATTTCCCCGCACCAGCGGCGAACCCGCCACCCCCCACTCGGGGAGTCCCGCGCCGTGCTCTTCGAGAATATCCCTGGACCAGATCAGTGCGCCCGTGGCGAGATCGAGGCAGTCAAGAATTCCGGTCGCACCGAGCGCAAGGACGCGGTTCGCCACGATCGTTGGCGTCGCACGTGGGCCGGTGCCGCCGAGCGTCGTGAAGTAGCGCGCCCGGTTCGAGTGAGTCCACAGTGGCTCGCCGGTCGCGACCTCGTAGCAAACCACCAACTCCTGCTCTGCGCGTTGCTCCTGCGTGATCGCGCGCCCGGAAGCCACGGCAAAACCCGACCAGCCCGCCCCCACCGGACGCCGCCAGAGAAGTTTGGGCGGTCGGGCGACCCAGTCGCGTGCCAATCTCGGTCCATCGAGCTTGCCAAGGCGGTTCGGCCCGAAGAACTGCGGCGAGTCGACCAGCCCTTCCAAAGACTCGGGCACCCGCACGGCTTCCGAAGTTTCTCTTACCCCTGCATCCGGGGATCCGCCTTCCGAACCCCAGCGCCACTCGAAAATCGGCACCAGATCGCCCGACACACCCCGAATACGAACGGTCGTGACCAGGCCAACAACAACAACCACGGCCGCCAAAACAGCACACAGACGCGAGCGACCCGGCAACCGAGACAACCAAACGAGCCAGATGAAGATCAAGGTCAGCGCAGACACGCCGATAGCCGCCGAGATCAGGTAGGCTCCCTGACGATCGTGAAGTTCGCCGGTGCCCACCCAGGCCAATGCCACCGAGGCGATGCCAACGATCACGACGAGCGGCCACCAGCGAATACGGGCCTCGGGCTCTGGGGAAGCGCTCATCGCAAGTGAGGGTAGGGCTCCAACTTGCAGACCGCCATGGTCCGGATGCGGTCTTCACATGAGCCGAGCCAGAATGGACTCCCACGCGGTTGCCAGACTCGTCCCGTTCGCGCCTTGCTGCTCCGATGTCAGATACGCTGGCCTGGCACCATAGACGGCATTGGTGACGAAGATCGCCGGACTGGCCTTGAGATCTTCCAGCCGCCAATCGCCGATGCTGGCCTGAACTTCTTCGATCAACAATCGCCGCGCAATCCCCGGCAAGAGCAGGCCGTTCTCACCCGGTGTGCACCAACGAGACTCGCGAAGGAAGAAAACATTGTGCCCCCAGGTTTCCAGAACTCTCCCTTCGCCGTCGAGCAAGAGGGCCTCATCGGCCCCGGCAGCAACGGCCTCATCCTGCGCGTGATCGAGAAAACTGCGATCCTCGAGCTTGAGGTCACAATCTCGATGCGAACCATCGCGGCGGTCGCCCGCCACGTGCAGCCCCAAGGGCGAAGACCTTGCTACACGACGGCGGGTCGTCAAGGAGATCCGTGCGGGACCACCTGAAGGAGCGGGCAACAAGGCCATCCGCAGCACATCGTCACCATTATGGGCCAGTTCCTGCTCGCCTCGGCGGCGCAGGCCCTGCAGGGATGGCATCTCGATCCCGAGTTTCCGCGCTCCAGCGCAAAACCGCTCGGTGTGCAACTCCCATAGCAAAAGCCGGCCGTCATGAGCGCCGATCGTCTCGAACAGGCCGCTCACGGGATCTGGATCTCCGCTCGCAATGCCGCCGCGAGGCCGGCCGCCTTGTGAAGTGTCTCGGCAAACTCCTCCGCAGGATCGCTTTCGGCGGTGATGCCTCCTCCGGTATTGAAGCGGATGATCCCATCCTTCCAGACCATCGTGCGGATAGCGATGCTCAGATGCATGCGTGAGCCCGGGCCGATCCATCCGATGGCACCGGTATAGACCCCTCGCCGAACCATCTCGAGATCCTCGATGATCTCCATGGCTCGCAATTTGGGCGCGCCGGTGATCGATCCTCCCGGGAAGGTCGCCCGCAAGAGATCCACCATCGACCGATCCTCGCGCAGAGTCGCTGTGACCGTGGCCAGGAGGTGGTGGACCTGAGCAAAGCTATCATGCTCGGGGAAGGGACCGACCTGCACCGTGCCGGTCTCCGCCACCTTGCCCAGATCGTTGCGCAGAAGATCGACGATCATCGCCAACTCCGCGCAGTCCTTCTCGCTCGCGCGCAACTCCTTCAGTAGCCGCTCATCCTCTTCGCGAGTCACGCCGCGCGGCCGTGTCCCCTTGATCGGACGCGTGCGCACCGCGCGGTCGTCGAGCCACAGAAATTCCTCCGGCGAAGAGCTCAGGACGGACACGCCGTCACTCGTCTCCAGGTAAGCCGCCATCGGCGCCGGGCTCGCCGCGCAGAGACTTGCGAACAAGGCTCGTGGATCACCTCGATGGCGACCGGTGAAGGGTTGTGTCAGGTTGGCCTGAAACAGATCGCCCGCATGGATATGTTCGACGATCCTGGCCACTCGCTCCTGGTAATCGCTCTGGCTCGTATGGGCTCGAAGTTCATCGGCCGGCTCTGCAAACAGACCCTCGGGCGGAGCACAAGCTTCCCACTCCTGCGACTTCTGATAGGCCACGAAATGCAGGACCGGAACCGGGAAATCATCCGAGATACTGCGGGGCAACGTTTCGACGTCATCCCGCAGGTCGTAACCGAGCCATCCCACACAAACTTGCCCGGCTTGCCGGGCAAGAAAATCTTCCAGCCGCGCCCACGCCCCCTCCCAGTCTTCGGGCGCAATGGTCAGTTCGCCGACCGGCTCGGTGAACAGGCGAGCAGGCCCGCGATCGCCCGAGTGCAGCATCGCCAGAGGCTTACCGCGGGGAGCTTCGAGGAGTTCTTCGAAGGCTTCCGAGGACCTCTTCGGCGTCTGCCGTGTTTTGTGTGAATCCATCGCGGGTCGGTGGGTAACGTAGGAGCAGCCATGGACATTATCATCAATCGCAAGCCGGTCAGCATACCGGTCCTCCCCATCCTGACGGCGATCGCCGTCGCCATCTTGCTATTCATGTCAATTCGCGTCGGGCGGGTGCAGGGAAGCCAAATCGGCGTTCTTGTCAACAACCTGTCGGGCGAGGTGACCATCCAGATGACGCCCGGCGCTATCGTTTACAACGGATTATTGACGGACTTCGATATCCTCGACAACTCTGTCCAGACCATCCGCATGGTCGCCGAACATGGCGATGAGGTCCGGATCAAGACCGATGACGGATCGGATGTGACCATGGACGTGGAGGTCAACTACCGCCTCATCCAGGACGCCAACCTCATCCGAGACAAGGTGATTCCCGAGTCGGGAGTCACACAAGCTGTCAGCACCACCAGTTCCGGACGAGGAGGGCGCCGATCGATGTCCACGGAACTCGTCGATGCCTACAAGGCGAAGTGGGTCCGTGATTACGCGCGAAGCGTCGTCCGGTATGTCTTCGGTGAACTCGACACCAAGACCTTCTACAACGCTGCCGAGCGTGATGGCAAGACCCGTGCTTCGGTGTCCGAACTGAACCGACTGCTCAACCCACACGGAATCGAGGTGCAACAGGTGGTCCCTGACAATTTCGAGTTCTATTCCGAGTTCGAGAAGTTGATCGCTGATACCAAGGCTGCCGACGAAGAAGTGGACAGCCAAAAACGCAAGGCAGATGCCGCACTCGAAGATCAGAAGAAGCAAGAGACCACGGCGACGGCGAGGGCGAATGTCGAGATTGCGACAATCACCGGCGACCTCGCCAAGGCCATACTCATCTCTGAGGCGGATGCGGCCAGGGAGACCAAGGCCGCCGAGGCCTACGCCTACGCTCAAAAGCAAGGAGCGGACGCAGGCCTCTACGACGCCAAGAACATGGCTCAATCCCTGCTCGTGAAGGCGACCGCCGAGGCAGAGGGTGTGAGGCAACTGGCAGCCTCGCTCTCCGGGGATGGCGGCAAGAACCTCGTCAAGATGGAATACGCCAAGGTGCTCGAAAACGCCGTCATCAACGGACTGCCCTACTCCACTGACCCCAGAATCCAGAAACTCGAGATCTCAGGCGAAAACGACGCGCCCCTCAAGGCCGTGGGAGGAAAACGATGAGAACCAAACGAATCATCTTCATCTCTCTTCTCGGGCTCGCCATCACCTCTCTGGTGCTGCGCATGATGGTCATCAAGATCAAGCCGGGGCAATCGGGAGTCCTGAACGCGGAGTGGACCGTCGGTCTCGTGAAGGAAGACTTCGGGCCCGGCTACCACTGGGATATAGGTCCCTTCCACACCTGGACGGTGTTCGACACGACCGTGCAGACGCTGCACATGGTTCGCAGCAGCCAACAGGGGCAGGGAGATGTCTACGGAGCACTGGTCGTCAAGAGCAAGGAAGGCGCCGATGTCAAACTCGACGTCACCCTCAAGTACAAAATTGCTCCAAAAATGACCTGGGTGGTCTTCGAAGCCAACGGACCGGGCGACGCCTACAAGAACCGCGTCTACAACTTTGCCCGTGACGTCATGCGTATCGCTCTCGGCGGACTGAGCCTGGAAGCCTTCTACAAGGCGAGCGACCGTAAGCAGGTCTCCGACAAGATGGAGAGCCTCCTCAAAGAACGCCTGGCGGAGAAGAACGTCGAACTCGTTTCTATCCTGATCCGCGACCTCGAGTTCGAGGAGCAATTCCAGCGGGTCATCAAGGACAAGACGCTGGCCTCGCAGCGCATCGATCTGAACATCGCCTTGGAAAGGGCGGCGGCGGCAACCGGCCTGACCGACAAGATCGAGGCGGAGACGCAGGCGAATGTCACGGTCATCAACGAGGAAAAAGAGAAGACCATTGCCGAGATGCGGGCCGAGAACGACAAGAAGGTCAAGGCCATCATCGCCGACTACGAGCGCAAGGTGGTCGAGACCAAGTCGGATGCGGATCTCTATGCTGCGCAGCAGGAGGCAAAGGGCATCGAGGTCCTCAAGAAGGCCGAGGCCGACGGCCAGACGCTGCGGCGATCCGCGCTGGCCACACCGGGTGGCGAGGTTCTGGTCGCCCTTGAACTGGTGCGCAACCTGAAGCTCGGGACCATGACCGTGTCGACGCAGCAGGTGAATCCGGTCAATGTCGAAGACCTGATAAAGAAGTTCGGCGTCGAACGCTAGCCCGGGAGATCGCCTGAGGCGGGTCCCACGCCCGCCTCGGGTCAGCCTCTCACTCGCTCCGCAGCCAGGATGGCTTGCGCTTGCCCAGGAAGGCGGCCAGACCCTCGCGCATCTCGTCGGTCGAGCTGATGATCCCGAAAAGATCGGCTTCGAGTTCGAGTCCCTCGTCCAGACTCATCTGCGCGCCTCGCCTTGCCGACTGCTTGGCGAGACCGACCGCCGTCGGACCGCGTGAAATGATCTTGCGCGCGACCGCGAACACCCCCTCCATCAGCCCCTCGGGTTCGAATACGCCATTGACCAGGCCGAGGCTCAAAGCCTCTTCAGCAGTCACCGGATCGCCGGTGAGGATCATCTGCAGCGCCCGCCCCATACCGATCAGACGCGGCAAACGCTGGGTGCCGCCATAGCCCGGGATCAAACCCAGAGAGACCTCGGGCAAGCCGAGTCGAGCGTTCGTCGAAGCAAACCGAAGGTCGCATCCGAGCGCCATTTCGAGGCCTCCACCGAGGCAGTAGCCATTGATCGCCGCGATGACGGGCTTGGGAGATAGCTCGAAGGCGCGGGTGAGACTCTGGCCCACGCGCACCCCCTCGCGACCGTCGAACACACCCTGCTCGGCCAGACCGCCGATATCCGCGCCGGCGATGAAGGACTTCTCGCCCGCACCCGTCAAGACGATGACGCCAACTCCATCATCTGCGGAAAGCTCGCCGATCAAGGTCTCGAGATCGGCGATCATCGACACATGCAGGGCGTTCAGCTTGTCCGGGCGGTTGATGGTAACAACCGCGATACTGCCCTCACGGTCAAGGATCAGCGTATCGCTCATACCTCGGCGTCTTCAGCTGGAGCTTCGCTGGCCGAGGATTCGGTAGGCTCAGATTCTTCTTCCGGTTCCGGTTCCGGTTCAGCGACCCGCACCGTGACCGAGAGCAGTTCTATTCGATCCTTGGGCAAGCTGCGCTCGCCAGAATTCCCAAAATCAACTTCGGTGCTGGCAATCGTATCGAGCACATCGAAGCCATCCTTGAGCTTGCCGAACACCGTGTACTGTTCGTCGAGCGCTTGCGCATGCTCGGCATGCACCACGAAGAACTGGCTGCCGGCGGAATCGGGGTTCGCGGAGCGGGCCATTGAAAGCGCACCGCGAACATGCTGCTCATCGTTGAACTCCGCAGGAATCTGATAGCCCGGCCCACCGGTTCCAGGAATACCACTGACACCCTCACGGGTGTTCGGACAGCCACCCTGGATCATGAAGCCCTTCATGATGCGATGGAATGCCAGGCCGTCATAGAAGCCCTTTTGGGCCAGATCCAGGAAGTTCCGGACATGGCCCGGGGCCTTCTCCGCAAAGAAACCCATGACCATCTCACCCTTGTCGGTGCCGATGACGGCCTCGAGAGTCGCGAGATCAGCCGTCTCAAGATCGATCATCACTCACCCCCATCCTTCTTCAAAACAGGCAGCACCACCGCCCGTATCAGATGGATAGGTTTTCTGGGGACCGACTGCTCGCCGCCGCTGCCCATGCCCACCTCGACATTGGCAATCTTGTCCAAGGCATCCTGCCCCGACTCGAGTTGCGCAAAAGCCGAATACTGTCCATCCAGCCATGGTGCCGTGCCATGAACAACAAAGAACTGACTGCCCGCGGAGTTCGGATCACCGCCACGCGCCATCGACAAGATGCCCTTGACATGCTTCACATCGTTGAACTCGGCGTTGATCGTGTATCCCGGACTACCCGTCCCCGGCGCTCCGGCCGCTCCCTCCTTGGTGTTGGGGCAGCCGCCCTGGATCATGAAGCCCTTGATGACGCGGTGAAATCTGGTGCCGTCATAGAAGCCTTTCTTGGCGAGCTTGATGAAATTCTCGGCGTGCTTGGGCGCCTTCTCGGGCAAGAACTTCACCACCATATTGCCGTAGTTGGTAACGAGCATCACACGGGTCTTGGCGAGATCGAAGCTGGCCAGATCGAGGCCACTCGCATCGGGAGCAATCGACACGGCTGCACTCGCCCCGGGGAGCCCAGGCCATGACAGGGTAACCCGGGTCACACTACCTACTGGGTCGCTCGTGATCTGGCCCGAGGGGATCGAGAATGAACGTTCGATCTTCGTTCCAGCCAGGACAGCAACTTTTTTCGAAGACTGGCCGGAGATCATCGAGGGCCCCTTCGCACCATTGATCGTTGTCTCGATCCTCATGCCTGCCAGGATCTCGGCGGCGATGCTGGTGTTGGCATGGACCGTCACCGTCAACCGCAGTCCGATGTCCGACCCCGCAGGAACCACCGATGATGTCGCCTCGAGACTGGCCGTCACGCCTCCAGCATCGTCACCCTGCGCGGGCAGGGCGAAGGTCAGCAGCAAAGCGGTCAAAAAACTCCAAACACAAACGATCGATCTCATGGCTCTCGACTCC
>CAZIVO010000102.1:0-12972 GCA_964542765.1 uncultured candidatus Brocadiaceae bacterium
CCATTACAACTGACGCCGGCGCTCGCGAACCATATGCCAACGCCACCACTCGCAGACGCATTCGCCCATGCTTGGCCGAACCCCGCCACGCCGACTCTGCTGGCATCAACGACACCGAGACTCGTTCCCGCCCGGAGGCCAACACCAACGCTAGCGGAGAGGCGCACGGGAACTGGCCCGAGCCAGTAGGTGTTCTTGATGCTGGCGAGACGAAGGTCGGGCTTCGCGAAAGACTTTCGCAAAGTCTTGCTCGCACGCTCCGAGATTCGCGTCTTGCCACCCAGAGAGACGCTGAAGTAAGCCGTCGAACGACTTTCCTTGTTGGTGGATGCATACGCCCTGATGCTGGCGATGCTCAGCGTCTTCTTGAGAACTTTCGCCTTGGCACTGGTCCTAAAACCGACATAGGCGGAATAGGGAGAGAGGATAGCTGTGCCATTCCCATGGACAGATCCACCCAGCCAGCTATTCCCAATGCTCTTGGAATACGAGCCGGACTTGTACTGTGCGGCAAGATTCGCGCAGGGCACTGAAAGCCCGACCAGCGCGAGCGCGGTCATCATGATTCGAGTCTTGTTGAGCATGTTCTTTCTTCCTTGCGGGATCGAACTCGATGTCCACCGCCTGATCCCGTTCAGCGATGGGCCAAAAATCGAGGTTGGTTCTCCTGGGCAGTGGAAGTCAGTTTGGATCAGTGTTTGCGGCCCAGGGAGGACATGCCTCGGTTACAAACAAGGCCATGACCGGGCGGGCCACGAAGTGACAGGTTTCGCCAAAATCTCGGCAAACATCCGCGGACTGAACGGCGAGAGGCGGACGGAAATGGTCTTCAAACATGGCTTTACGACTCATCCCGAGACGGGGGAGGTTTCAACCAGATCGAGTCCTATCCACGAACAACGGTTGAACACACCACCTTCGTGCGGATAGAGCCAAGCTCGGAGCCGCGCCCCCCGGCATCCCCTTCTCCCCGGACCTCATCCCCACGCCTATTCGATGAGCTACAATGCCGCCCTCCTTCAAAAGCCGGTTCGCCCCATGACGCATTCGATTTCTTGGAGCAGTCTCTGCGCCCTCACCCTTTGCGCTGGTCTGACCGCGCAGGGTTTCACCTGGACCATCGATCTCGACGCTGCCCGGAAACGGGCGGAGCAAGAAAAGCGCGTTCTGGTGGTCGCGGTTCACATTCACGAGGACTGGATGGCCCGCGAGTATCTCAAGCTCTACGCCGACCACCGGGTAGCACCGCTCGGACGCTCGACCATCAATGTCCTGTGTTACACCGACCTCAAAAAAGCTCCCAAGGTCTGGCCGGCAATCGAACCCCTGTCCCGCTGGGAAGAAGAAGAGCGCAAGGTCTGCGCCCTCCTCGGCCGCAGCACCGATGAGCGGCAACCCGTCCCGACACACGTGTTCTTCGGTCCCGACGGACAATTGATCTCCTCCTTCGCCGGGCGCGTGACACCGGGTGAACTCGAATGGGCCTGGGCCGATGCTGTCCACCGCGGCGGCGGAACAACGGGCTGGAAAGCGAGCGATCGGTGCCGTGCACCAGCGAGTCTGATGTATGGCAAGGTTGCTGGGAGTCGTCTCCGGCCAGCCCTCAACCCCAAGGAGTTGAGCCAGCTCTCGACCAAGGTTCAGGACCTTCCCAGCACCAAACTCGGCGATGTGGGTAAGTATGTGGACCTGTTTCGCAGCCTCGAATACGAGGCGCGACGCTATGCCAAGGGCGGCATGAGGATGGGCAAGAGCCAGCAAGGACGAAGGCGGGGTGGCGAGGAGAAGAACGAAGAGTCCGCCGTGATAGGGCTGCGCGCGATCGCGGAGATGTCGCCGCCTGTCTGGTGGGAGGTAGGCGACTACTGGCTCGTCCGCGGACAGGCCGACACTCGCACTGCCGCTGCGCGCGCATTGAGATCTCTGCGCACTCCCCGGGCCAAGAACACCCTGACCAAGGCATACGCCAAGGAAGCCGACGTCACCGCAAAAGGCGAGATCCTGAAGGCCCTGGCAGCCTGCACACCGACCTCCTTGACGACCTACAACCACATCAAGAAAGGCCTGACCAAGGTGCTCGACATCAAATTCCGGGTGGCTGCAACGCAAGCTCTGGGCTTGCTCGAGCACCGGGAACGCTTCGAAGCTGGAATCCGGCTGGCCTTTGCCGATGAGGCCCCCAAGGTCCGCGCAGCAGCGGCGCGAGTCGTCGCCTGGCACCGCGACCGTTCGCTCGAACAATTCTTGCAGGGGGTGAGATCTCGCGAGGGCGATACCTCCGTCCAATCGGCCCTGGACATGGCTCTGCGGGCCATGGACGGCGGCAAACTGGACACCGCTGCACAGCGATCCAAACGGGGCGGCTGAGGCCCTTACCGGGCACAGCCGCTGCCATCGGAGTTCCGTCGCCTCCCCGCGCGCGCTCAACCAAGCCGCAGCAGCGGATAGGCATATGGTGGAAGTCCCTATGCCATAGGGGGATAAGCCCTCTCGGCAGAAGCGGGCTCAACCCGAACTCCGCTTCGGCTCGATAAAGAAAGGAGAGCCCTAACCATTCTTTCTTGGAACAGAACGCGGTCAGGAGACCGTCGCCATGTCATCACCCCATCGCAATGCACTCACAGGCCTCGCAGTCGCCCTCGCGGGCCTGCTGATCCCGGCCGCATGCAGCCCGGACGCCGGCTTCCGCACGCCGGGCGTCACCGAAATCCCCCCGCTGTCTAGTTCCACGGGAATGCCGGGCAAGATCGATCTTTCCCAGTACGTGACCGACACCAATACGGAGAGCCTGACTTACGAGATCCTCTCGGGAGGTGGCGCGATGACGGGGTCCGTCTACGAGCAGGTATTCAACGGCATGGGCTCCTACACGATTCGCTTCAGGGTCACGAACGCACACGGAAAGTCAGCCGAAGCAAGCTTCTCCTTCGAGGTTCGGGCGGACGATATCGCCATCATCCAATCCGGAAACGGTCTCGACATCCTCGATTTGAAAACCCAAACGGTCCACTCCCTCGCCACAAACGGTGCAGAACTAAATATCTATCGTGACCGCTTGCCCAATGGCCATCTGGTCTACGAACGGCAGGGGTCATCAGGCCATGCCCTTTTCGTCCACGACCCACAATCCCAAGAAGCTGTCCAGTTGGGCGGGCAATCAGGCGTGGATAACCGCTACGAGAACCATACTTCGGACAACAGGGTGATCTTTACCGATGGAACAGCGATCGAAACCGGGCTCTATATCCGGAACCTGATGACCAAGGAAAACAAGACGGTCGCATTGAGCCCTGGAGCACACCACCGCAATGCCTTCGTGACCAGCGAGGACAACATCTACTTCGAGCGCGATAATGGTGCGGACTCCGACATCTATTTCTACCAACTCGGCCAATCCTGGCCTTCGGCCATCTACACGAGTTCCCAGGATGAAACGATCCTGGCCGTCCTGCCCGACAATAGCGTCATTTTCAGCACCTCAGGAACCAAGGGAGAAACCGACATCAAGCATGCTCGCCCGGGCGAGGACAGCTTCACGATTGGCGGCGACCTCGCTGCCTCCGTTCAGGACGAGGACATGGCTTATCTCGGACACGACGACAGTGGCCTCGTCATCTTCCAATCCCAGAGCGCCAGCAAGGATCTTCATTTCTGGAATCCGCTGACTCGCCTATCCGAAACCATCGCGACGTCCAGCGCGGACGAGATGTTCGAAGCCCTGACCGGTGATGGGCGGGTGGTCTACCGAGTTGAGACCTCGCCCACCAACCATGATCTGAAGATCTACAACCGCTCAACCGTCACCACCAGCGATGTAGCCATCACCAGCAACAACGAGATCTATCAGGAGTGCCTGGGGGCAGCAGGGGTGGTCTACCTCACCGAGACCGCAACCGGGCGCGATATCTACCACTACAACATCACCACGAATACCTCCACGGTGATCGCAGCGACCGGCAACGATGACTACGCCCTCGCGAAGGCCCTGGAGAACGGCAAGGTCGTCTACACGCAATCGGGTGCGACCGGTGGCCTCTATCTCTACGACCCGGCGAACCCATCGCCCGTCGTCGTGGCGCCGGCAGGAAGCTCCTTTGCGGGCGAGGTCGGAACCTCCGACTTCGCATACCACGTCCAGATCAGCGCACAAACGGACCTGATCCTCTGGGATGACTCCGAGCAGAAGAGCGTCACCATCAGCGATGCCAGCGGAAACGAGACCTTCCGGATAGCGCTCGGCGACGGACGCACCCTCTTCACAAGAATCGTGTCCGGGAAGACCACCGCCGATCTCTTTGCGTGGAATGCGGACACTCTCGAGGTGGTGAGAATCACCGACGCACCGGCCAGCGTCAGCGTGATCGCCGCCCACGGCAAGAACATCGACTGACAGCCATCCGCCGACCTCCGCCCACCGACCACCCTGTCGGATCAGAGGTGTCCGAGACGAACTTCGACGGCATCGGACAAGATTCTCTGGGCAGCGTTCGCGCCAGGTGCCGACACCATCGCTTGCAGGTAGAAGCGGCATCCGCCAAGAAGGGGATTATCGGGAATCTGTATCCGGATCTTGGCCGAACCCGAAGACACGGGCAAAGGCGTGACGAGATCCGGGCCGACCTTCAAGAAGCAACCCGGCATGCCGAGGACTTCGAGTGAGAGCCCCGCGCCGCGGCTGTCTTCGAGGGGCGCTCCGATGAAGAGCACGGCTGCAATATCGGACCCCACCGCGATCGGCGAAACGCGACCACGAAGAAGGCGCCCAGGGGCCGGAGTTTGTTCTTTTGCCAGCTCGAGAGAAGGTCCTTCCCCTTCGCAATTCGCGCCAATGGAATTCCATCCGGGTCGTGGCAGGTATCCCCCGCTCACAGCCGGAACCACGTGCCGTCGACGCAGCCTCGGGATCCGGAGATGTGAGTTCACCACCGAACCACTGTCCAGCATGGCTGGAATTCCGGCGGCCTTGGCCGTGGATGCGGGCAATGCCAGCTTGCCGGCCTCGCCGAGATAACCAACCTCGCTACTCGAAGAGCGCGAGCCAAGGCGATGGCACGCGGGCACCAGCAACAGCGCCAGCAGCACGAGAGCCAGGTCAGAAGCACCACGAACACGGGGCACCTGTGGGTGTGGGGTAGTCAATGCCATGGAAAGATGCTCTCCGATCCTTTACCAGCCCTCGGGAAGGCTCGTCTGACAGAAATCGGCCACGGGGGGCCAAGTCTTGAGCCGGAACTGCCGATGACGCGGGAACTTCGGAGATGACACGGCCACGGGGAGCTCAATCCGTCCCGAGATACTCCTTCAAGTTATTTGAATAAAAAGAGTTACGTCAAACATCTTGGTTCGGGCGGGCGGTTTGGAAAGCCATCGAAAGACCACAGCTTTCAGGCCCATGACCTCCGCCCTGGCCGCCCCCCTCGGGAGCTAAAGCGCCGCCGCTACGGGGCATGCTCGGACTGGAAATGGCGGGAGAACCGAAGCACCGCATGAAAGATGTCCTCCACCAGGGCCGGGTCCAACCCCATCCGCGAAGCACTCTCTCGCCTCGCCTCGATGAGGCTGGCCTCGCGCTGAGGGTCTCGCACCGACCGGCCAACATCCGCCTTGGCCTGCGCTGCGCGCACCGACACCTGGGCGCGACTCTCCAGCAACTCCAGTAACTCCCGGTCGATCTCGTCGATGATGTCGCGCGCCTCACGCAGAGCCGGCGGGGTTTCACGGAGCTCTTCGATGTGCAAAGCACCGGTTTCATGGTGTGCTTGCTCTTCAGCCAATGGTGGCGCTCGCAAGGCCTCATCGACCTTGGTCAGGGCCTCGAGAAGACGGTTGCGCATCTCGGGCGCATACGGGTTCTCACGATGCAAGCTGGCAAAGAGATGCGCAGCATCCTCTTGAACCGCCCTGACAGTTCGTCCGATAGCCTGAACCGACGGTGGGGCCAGGGGAACTTCCAGATCCACGCCGGCATCGAGAAAGCCCTTGGCGACGAAATAGGCAAGCGCGTGCCCTTGTGCCATCGCCTGATCGTGAGCCTCCGCATCCTGCTCGAAAACTTCACATCCGATTCGCTCATAGAGTTGTGCACACCTCGCCAGGGCACCCGTATGCATCCGGTTCGGGCACAGGACAACGCGGAGCGGGCGTTCACCCAAGGCCAAGCTCGTCGGCCCGAACAAGGGATGCGTCGCAAGCCATGGTATCTCCGCGCCGAGCATGTCTTGCATGACCGCCGCCGGCGATGTTTTCACGGAGCCGACATCCATGACGAGTTGCTCCGATTTGAGATATGGACGGATCTGCAAGATCACAGTCTTCGTGGAAGCAATCGGCACGGCGAGCACAACGTAATCTGCTCCGTCCAGAGCCTCCGGTAGCGACCCCGTGACGAACTCGTCGGCAACCGCCGCCCGTTCGTCCCAGGCCCGAACCCTCACACCGGTTTCGGCAAGCCGCCTCCCGAACGCTTGCCCGAAGCGCCCATACCCGATGATCGCAACGCTACATTCACCCGACACCCCTCACCTCCCTGCAATACAGTCAACAACAAGAAGGGTCGCGAAGCACTCCCGAAACCTGTCCCGGACAGAGTTGTAGTAGAGTTCCTCCCGTCGATGCCCCATCCCCTTTCCTCGTTTCTACCAGCGACAGCCCTGGCGCTCGCCGGATGCGCCGCTGATCTGGCGGCACAAGCTCAGCCCTGGGTCCGCCACACCATCGACCGATCCTCGCGCGGAGCAGATGGCGTCCGGATGACGGATGTCAACGCAGATGGGCAACTGGACATTGCCACCGGTTGGGAAGAGGGTGGCGTCATCCGCGCCTATCTCCATCCCGGTCCAAAGCAGGTCCAAAAGCCCTGGCCCGCCGTGACCGTCGGACGAGTGAAATCCCCTGAAGATGCCGTCTTCGTCGACCTCGATGGCGACAGCGCCTTTGATGTCGTGAGTTCCTGCGAAGGCAAGGAGCGCCGGATGTTCATCCATTGGGCACCGAGTGAACCGGACCGCTATCTCGATGCCACAGCCTGGAAAACCGAAGCTATCCCCGCAACAGAAGGGAAAACCTGCTGGATGTATGCCCTGCCCTTACAGGTAGATGGCCATCACGGCCTCGACCTGATCGTCGGTTCGAAGAATCCCGCCGGCAGAGTGGCATGGCTACAGGCTCCCGAACATCCACGCAAACTCGACGAGTGGCAACTACATGAAATCTGTCCGGCGGGCTGGATCATGTCGCTGCGAGCCATCGACATGGACAAGGACGGCGATCTCGACATCCTCGCATCCGATCGCAAGGGAAAACACCGCGGCTTGGTCTGGCTCGAACATCCGGAACAGGTCACCGACGAATGGCCGCGGCATGTCCTGGGTGCGACCGACCGCGAAGTCATGTTTCTCGACATGGCCGACATGAACGGAGACGGTCTTGATGACATCGTCAGCGCGACGCGCAACACCACGATCACGATCCTTTTACGCCCTGCGAACCTCGATGAGTCATGGCCGCGCCGCGAGATCCCCACACCCTTCGGGATCCCTCTCGGCAAGGCTGTGCGTATCGGCGACATCGATCTCGACGGCAAGCTCGACCTCGTCATCACCAGCAACACTTCCGACAGCCCGGGCGTTATCTGGTGCTCCATCGCACAAGACGCCGAGAGCATATCCGGTGCTTGCGACATCAGCGGCCCGCAAGGGGTCAAGTTCGATCGCATCGAACTCTACGACATCGATCAAGACGGCGACCTCGATGTGATCACCTGCGAGGAACGCCAGAACCTCGGCGTCATCTGGTACGAAAACCCGGCCAGGTAACTGCCCATCTTCCGGCACTCGCCAGTCACTGCTTTCGTAACGCCAAGATTCCTCGTTCACTGCCGCCGGCCTGCAGACGGCAGTGGCGAATCCCGTCAACTTCGAGTCCCAGCCTTACACAACCCGCTGGCTTCTCCGGATGTTGTGCCGCTACCAGGGACGCCGGTAACGGTCCTCGCCCGGATCGACCTCGCCGCTGTAATCGAGCGACAATTTCCATGTCAGGCCCGGCTCAGGATTGCCCGAGAGCTCTGCGTAGGTGAGTAAGCCCGTTGCCTCTTCGATCAGAAACTCGGCGCGCTCGATGCGGAACACATCGGTGGTCTCGCATGTCGCCTCGACGCGGATGACCGACCCCTCGCCAGCACGCGTCCCGGGCAACCTCTGCACCGCTCGCAGATCAACCCTCCCGTACCAGCCAAGCGTGCTGATCACTTTGTGGAGATCGAAGAACTCGACATCGAGATACTTCCCCAGAAACTCGGCGATCTTTTCGCGCCGGTCCAGCGGACCACTCCAACGCACGGCTGGGTTGGACATCAGGGCCCAAAGCACTTCTCCATCGCAACCCATGCGCAACAGACTGCGCGGATCAAAAGTGATCTGACCCTCCAGGAGGAACTTCTTGCCGGGTCGAGTGGTCAAAAGGAATGCTTGCACCACATCTTGCTTGCCCGAGTCACTGTGCAACTCAGCGGTCAAACGGTAGGTCCGATCCACTTGTGAGGACAGGTGGTTCAACGCCTGCGACATCATGGCCTTCGCTTGCGGGAGCCTCTCTGTTCCCTGGAAAAGCAGATACCCCATCAAGCCCGCAAGCAAAAGAGCGGCGGCAGCAAGGCCCCATGCCCGCCGATGCGGACGATGCGCGTCGACACTCTCAAGAATGGTCTCGACTCGATGCTCGCGACCTGCTGCATCTGCCGTCGCCATGGAACGAAGGAGGCCGTGGACCAAACGCTGCTCCGCCAACCACCGCCGCTGATCCTGCGAAAGATCCGGTGGAGCGGACGAGTCATCGATCGTGTCATCAAAGAAATCATCGGCGGTCATCCCACACCTCCGACGCTCATCTTGCCGCGCATGCACACGAGTAACGCGTTGCGGCCTCGCTGCAAGTGCTTCTTGACTGCTTCAAAGCCAATCTCGAGCCGCTGTGAAATTTCCCTGCAATGCAGGCCATGTTCGTAGTGAAGTTCGATGCTGGCACGCTGATGGTCGGTGAGCCCCGTGAGGCACTGCCGGAGGGCGTCCAGTTTCTGATCGAAGGTGTCCCCAGCTAGTGTATGGAACTCCGCGAAGCTCCTATCGAGAACGCCAAGCATCTCATCGTCGCAAAAATAGACCTTCGAGCGCCCCAGCTTACGACGGTGATTGAGCACCAATTTGCCAGCAATGCCACGGACCCAAGGGCCGAAGGGCAGCTTCCTGTCGTATTTCCCCAGGTTCTTCCAGGCCACCAGGAAAGCCTCCTGCAAGAGATCCTCCGCAGACCCGGGGTCCCTTACCGATGACAGCAGGAACGCACGGACCATATCCGCATTCTCACGTACGAGGATCTCGAAGAGTTCGTGGGATTCCATGCTCATGGTCCGGGGGTGATTGTCGCATTCCCAACCTGTGGGGACGCAAATATGACCGACGGAAAGACAGTTTTCCGGGTTACGTCGAGATCATCCCCACCCTCGTAACAGCAAGTCCACACGGGACGGGCGCAGAAATTGCCGAACAACGGCCTACAATCCCATCATGTTCACCGTCACTGTCTACGCTGCATCCTCACAGAAGCTTTCGCAGGCCCATCTCGATATCGCCGCAGATATGGGTACGCGGATCGGTCACCGTGGCTGGCGGTTGATGTTCGGTGGCGGGCGCCATGGATTGATGGGAGCTGTTTCGAGCGCTGCGCGTGCTGCCGGCGGTGAAATCTCCGGCGTCATCCTCGACCGATTCATCGAGCGCGGTCTGCATTGCACGGAGACCTCAGACATGCACACCGTCACCGACATGCGCAAACGCAAGCAGGGACTGGACGAGGCAGGCGACAGCTATGTGGCCTTGCCTGGTGGCTTCGGCACCTTCGAAGAACTGCTCGAGATCATCTCTCTCAAACAACTCGGCTTTCACGACAAGCCGGTGATCATCGTCAATGCCGAAGGCTACTACGACCCTTTGTTATCCATGTTCGAGAGAGGTTTCGAACAAGGCTTCATCGCCGAACGACACCGCGAACTCTTCACGGTCGCCGACACCCCGGCAGCAGCAGAGATCGCAATCGAACCCTTCGCCAAGATCTGAGGGCAGCGCCGTAGCCACTCACGATACTCTCAAAAAATCAGCCGCCGCCATTAACGGCCTCGCACACCTTGGCCGCCGCATCGCCAGCAGGAATCTCGGTCTTGCCATCACTCTTGCGGACAGAAAACTCGACGATTCCCTCATCAGCTTTTCTGCCAATAACCACCCGGACCGGGAAGCCCAGGAGATCCAGATCCTTGAACTTCACACCGGGACTCATCTTTCGATCGTCCAGGCAAGCATCCACACCGGCTGCCTTCAACTCTTCGTAGATTCGCTCACCTAGCTCAACCTGCTCGGAGCGCTTGACGTCGAGCACCGCGACCACCGCCTCAAAGGGTGCGATCGGGGAAGGCCAGATGATGCCTCTGTCGTCATGCGACTGCTCGACGGCCGCGGCAGCAGTACGGCTGACGCCGATGCCATAACACCCCATGACGAAAGGGCCGGGTTTGCCTTCCTGCGTCATGAAGGTCGCCTCCATCGCTGTCGAATACTTCGTCCCGAGTTTGAAGATATGACCCACCTCGATCCCCCGAACCTCGCGCAGCGATCCCTCCCCTCCCGGAGCACGCTCGCCGGCGCGAGCGAGTCTCAGATCATGGTATTGGGGCTCACGGCAGTCCCGGCCAAGATTGACATTCAGACAGTGGTAGCCGGTTTCATTGCAACCGGTCAGGAGATTGCTCCGCCCTTCCAAGGTTCGGTCGGCAAGGAGCCTGATATCTTCGCCGAGCCCGACAGGCCCGGCAAAACCAACCCCTGCACCGGTGACCTTCTCGACCGTTGCATCATCCGCAAGCTTGACCGCCAGACAATCGAGCGCATTCACGAGCTTGACCTCGTTGATCTCGAGGTCACCGCGCATCATCGCCACCACAACCTCTTCGTGATCAGCCCAGACAGCCTCGTAAATCAGGGTCTTGGCCATGGAGGACGGTTCCATGTCGAAGAACTCTTGGAGTTGATCGACGGTCCGGATGTCGGGAGTCTCATGCTTCTCCTGCGGGCGCGCTTCCCCGGCATCGGGCACCTCTGCAGGAATCGACTCCGCCTTCTCGACATTAGCTGCGTAGCCACTCTCCTCGCAATAGAGGATTGCATCTTCGCCAGTATCAGCGACGACCATGAATTCCTCACTACCAGCCCCTCCGATCGCTCCGGCGTCCGCCTGAACCACCGAGAACTCAAGCCCGCAACGCTCGAAAATAGCTCGGTAAGCGCGGTCCATTTTTGCGTAGGCTTCGTCGAGTCCGGCGGCATCCACATCAAAGGAATACGCATCCATCATGATGAACTCGCGGCCGCGCATCAGACCGAATCGCGGACGGATCTCGTCCCTGAACTTGTCCTGAATCTGATACAGGTTGACCGGCAACTGCTTGTAACTATTGATCAAGGTATCCGCGAAGTCGGTGATGACCTCTTCGTGCGTGGGGCCAAGACACATCTCCACGCCCTTGCGATCCTTGAGCGAGAACATGATGCCGTCAGCGATATAGCGGTCCCATCGACCCGAGCTCTGCCATAGCTCCTTCGGGTGCAAGATGGGCATCATCAATTCTTGAGCACCCTGCCGGTCCAGTTCCTCGCGGACAATCTCGATGATCTTCTTGAGGGTTCGCCACAAGAGCGGCGAATAGGTGTAGAGACCCGCTGCCGTTTTGACGATCAGTCCCGCCCGCGCGAGCAAGCGGTGGCTGGGAACCTCGGCGTCCGAAGGGTCGTCTCGCAAGGTCGTGATAAGAATGTCACTGAGCCTCATGATGGGAATGGCAACGCGACTGAATGTATAAGTCAACGTATGTTCCTGTCGCACCGCCAATGTAGAGGCCCGAAGGATCCCGCAAGAAGCAACCACAGACCTTCCAGCGCCCCGATCCCGACTCTTGCTGCCCTGCTAACCCTCATCTCGGGCAACCTTGCGGACAGGGCCTCCGCCCAGGCTCCGAACATCATCCTCCTCATGGCGGACGACCTCGGCTGGGGAGACGTTGGCTTCAACGGCCACCGGGTATTGAAAACACCTAACCTCGATGCCATGGCCAGGGATGGCCTGCGGTTCGAGCGCTTTTACTCGGCAGCGCCGGTGTGTAGCCCAACTCGCGGAAGTTGCATGACAGGACGGCACCCTTTCCGCTACGGCATCCCCTTTGCTAACACCGGGCACATGAAACTCCGAGAGCGCACGCTCGCAGAGTTGATGAAGGACCTGGGTTTTGCGACGGGCCACTTCGGCAAGTGGCATCTAGGGACCCTCACAAAAACTCAAAAAGACAGCAATCGCGGCGGGCCAGAGAACGTCGCCCACTACTCCCCACCATGGGTAAGCGGCTTCGAAACCTGTTTCTCCACGGAAGCGAAGGTGCCGACGTGGAACCCGATGCTGAAGCCCGGATCCTCAACTTTCTACGGAACAGCTTACTGGACCGACCAAGGTGTTCAGGAAACAGAAAATCTCGAAGGCGATGACTCCCGAGTCATCATGGACCGTGCCATCCCCTTCGTGCGCGCTGCGGCCAAGGAAAAGAAACCCTTCTTCGCGGTCATCTGGTTCCACGCCCCCCATCTGCCGGTGGTCGCGGGGCCCCGGCACCTTGCGATGTATGAAAATGTCAGCAATGAAAAAACACGACACTACTACGGTTGCGTGACCGCTCTCGATGAACAGGTCGGTCGATTGCGCAAGGAACTGCGAGATCTCAAGATCGCTGATCGCACAATGCTCTGGTTCTGCTCCGACAACGGGCCGGAAGGAAAGAATTCGGCTCCAGGAAAAACTGGGGGGTTACGCGGTCGTAAACGAAGCCTTTTCGAAGGTGGTGTGCGCGTGCCCGGCGTGGTCGTTTGGCCTGAGCAT
>CAZIVO010000103.1:0-12930 GCA_964542765.1 uncultured candidatus Brocadiaceae bacterium
AAATCCATGATGCCTGTCGGTCTCATGACCACGCTGGCCGGGCAGGGTGAGTTCTTCGATCTGGCGCGTTATGTCATGGAGGTTGCCGAGGGTGGCGCGTCTCGCGCGGCCGAACTCAAACCTGCGCCCGATCAGTTGGTCGCCGATGACGAGAAACTCGATCACGCCGGCATCATCCGCAGCTTCAAGAAGCGTGATTTCAATGAGGGTAAGAAGATCTACATGGGCCTGTGCACCAACTGTCACGGTGCGAACGGCAATACCCCGTCGCTGCCGACGGCCCGAGCCTTCGGCCGCCAGGAGATGAAGTTTGGTTCCGATCCTTTTCGGATGTTCCAGACGCTGACTCATGGCAATGGCTTGATGGCTCCCATGTTGCACCTGTCTGCCAAGGAGCGTTACCAGGTCGTTCACTTCATCCGTGAACGTTTCATGAAGTCATCCAACCCTGGTTATCAAGCGGTCACCAAGAAGTATCTCGAGACCTTGCCCGGGGGGAAGGCCAGAGGTGAAACCAAGCTCGCCGGCGAGCGTGATTTCGGACCGGCACTGGCGTCTCAATTCGGCCGGGAGGTCACCAGCGCCCTGACCGTGAAACTCGGGGCGATGGCGATGGCTTACGATCTGCATACGATGGACCCGATCGGCGTCTGGCGAGGCGGGTTCTTGCGACTGGATGCCACGCAGCACATGAGAGGTCGCGGAGAAGGTGTCCCGGAGCCACGGGGGGAAATGCTCACGGGACTCGCAGGTTGGCAGTGGGGACACGATGGCAGCCTCGATTATTCTCGCGAGGATCTGTTGCCGCGAGGGCCGTTGCCTGCCGAGTGGATGGACTACCGGGGTCATTATCTCGATGGCGACAGGCTCCTTCTCAGTTACACGATCGATGGTCGTGAGGTGCTGGAACTTCCGCAAGCAGGCGCCGATGCGAGATCCCTGCGACGCACTCTGCGCATCGGTCCGGGCAAGGCCCTGGTGCTGGCGACGGCGCGGTCGTCCGTGTCCCGACCAGATTTCGAAGGCGTCCTTCCTTTTGTCGGCAAGCGACTGGTCGGCAAGAAGGGCCCGGCGACCTCGAACCTCGCGATCAGCGCCCGGCGAGATGGCGAAGGTCTCGGCTCTTTCACCGCGTCGGCAGTTTCAGGCGATGTGAGAGGCATGGTCTGGTCGGTCGATGATCACCATCGCCTGATCTTGCAGATACCCGCCGATGCACGGCCGCGGCTCGTCGACATCATCTGTTTCTCCGGCGAGGATGAGTTCGAGGAACTGCGAGGCCGCGCGACTGCTGAGCGCGAGATCTCCGATCTCGTCAGCTTCACTCGTGGTGGTAGAGGCCGGTGGCCGGACGTGCTGACGACGGTCGGCTATCTCGGCGCGGAGAAGGGCGCTTACGCGGTCGATACGATCACCATTCCCGAGTCGACTCCGTGGAACACATGGTTCCGCACATCAGCCCTGGACTTCTTTGCCGATGGACGGATGGTGGTGGCCACTCACGGCGGTGACATCTGGATCGTCTCGGGCATCGATGACAAGCTGGTGGAACTGAAGTGGAAACGTTTTGCCGGCGGACTCTACGAGCCCTTCGGCGTCAAGGTGGTCAAGGGAAGCATCTACGTCACCTGCAAGGATCGCCTGACGCGCTTGCACGATCTGAACGGCGATGGAGAGGCTGATTTCTACGAGAGCTTCAGCGCCGACACCGACGTGTCGAGTTTCTTTCACGCCTTCAACTTTGATCTTCAGACCGATGCGCGAGGCAATTTCTACTACGCCAAGTCGGGTCAGTACACGAGCTACGTCCTTCCCGGATCGGTCATCAAGGTCTCGCCGGACGGCAGCAAGAGGGAGGTTTACTGCACGGGATTCCGTACGCCCAACGGCATGGGGATCCTCCCCGATGGCCGTCCGACGGTGAGCGACAATCAGGGGAACTGGATGCCCGCGTCGAAGATCAGTCTGGTCAAGCCGGGTGGCTTTTACGGCTACGTGCAGACACACTCGAGTGGTGATCGTTGGGCTCCCGATGGTGGCAGGATCGATCACACCAAGGTGATTCCGCCTGAGACCTTCGATCAGCCGATCATCTGGATGCCTCAGGAGTTCGACAACTCATCCGGCGGTCAGATCTGGGCCGGTGATCCTCGCTGGGGACCGCTTTCGGGCCGGCTGCTGCACACGAGTTTCGGCAAGGGCTGGCTCTACTACCTGATGCTGCAAGATGTCGGCAACATCAGCCAAGCAGCGATCATCAAGTTGCCGCACGATTTCGTGACCGGCATCATGCGCGGCCGTGTCAATCCCAGGGACGGTCAGATCTACGTCGCCGGGCTCGACGGGTGGAACGGAGGCGGGCGCAAGGGCTTGCGCGACAAGGGCATCGAGCGGGTTCGCTACACTGGCAAAGCTTTCCGAATGGTCTCCGATTGTCAGGTCGAAGGCGATGGCTTGCGCCTTTCCTTCAACTTTCCTGTAGACCCGGCCACGGCGTCCGACCCCCGGTCGTATGCGGTCGAGCAGTGGGACTACAAGTGGCGAAAGAGCTACGGGTCTTCGCCTTACCATCCGGTCACGGGGAAGACCGGCAAGCAGAAGGTCGAGATTGCATCGGTGATGCTTTCTGCCGACAAGAAGAACGTCAAGCTCAAGATGGATTCGATCCGGCCGGTGAACCAACTCCACATGAAGCTGGCCATCGAGGATGAGAAGGGTCTTTCATTCACCGAGGAGATCTACTGGACGATCAACAGGGTCCCGCCGGCACGGTGATGCGAAGGATCATGATCCAATGACCGAGGTGATGATGAACGGAAACCACAGGAGTCGTCGCATGTTAGGCCTGGCCCTGCTGGTGGCGGTGATGCCGAGCGCCATGGCGCAGGATGACAGTCGTCCCGACATCGTCGTCATCATGGCTGATGACATGGGTTACTCCGACATCGGTTGCTTCGGTGGTGAGATCCTCACGCCCAACATCGACCGGTTGGCACAAGGCGGATTGCGCTTCACGAACTTCTACAGCGAGAACATGTGCTGGGTCTCTCGCGCCGCACTCTTGACGAGCATCTACCACAAGACCTCGATGGTGAAGAGCGCCTTGCATCCGCGCTGTGTCGCCCTGCCGGAAGTTCTGGGTGCGGCCGGCTACCGGACCATGATCTGCGGCAAGTGGCATCTCGCCGGCAAGGGCGCACAGGTGTATCCCAACGATCGCGGCTTCAGCGACTTCTATGGCATCCTCGGTGGCGCGTCGAGTTTCTACGCGCCGGACAACCTGAGCCGCAATCGAACCAATATCGACCCGGAGGCCGACGATGATCCCGGTTATTACTTCACCGATGCCATCAGCGCCGAAGCCGTGCGTCTGATCAAGGGAAGCAGATCCGACCAGCGGGTGTTCTTGAATCTGACCTACACCGCAGCCCACTGGCCCTTGCACGCGCCCGATGAGGACATCGCGCAATACCAGGGCAAGTACGCGATGGGCTGGGACGTTCTGCGCGGACAGCGATTGAAGCGAATGGAGTCCCTGGGGATCCTCGCCAATTCCATCGGTCTGTCGCCGCGCCATCCGAACGTGCCGTCCTGGGAGGATGCCGAGCACAAGGCCTGGCAGCAACGGCGGATGGAGGTTTACGCCGCCCAGATCACCATCATGGACAGGGGTATCGGCAAGGTGATCGCGGCGCTCGAGGAGACCGGTCGTCTCGACAACACGCTGATCTTCTTCACCGTTGATAACGGCGGTTGCCACGTCGAGTACGGCGTTGACCGCAAGGGTAATCACCTCCCCGAAAAGACGCGTGATGGCCGACCGATGCGGCCGGGGAATATCCCCGGCCTGATGCCTGGACCCGAGGATACCTACCAGAGTTACGGCTATGGCTGGGCGAATGCATCGAACACGCCCTATCGCCTGTTCAAGCAGTTCGATCACGAGGGCGGCATCCGCACGCCGATGATCGCTCACTGGCCAAAGGGCATCCAAGGTTCCGGAGCGCTGGTGAGAACCGTGTCGCATCTGATCGATATCATGCCGACGGTTCTCGAGGTGTGTGACGTGCAGGCTCCGACAAGCATCAACGGCAAGCAGGCGATCGCCGGCGATGGGCGCTCACTCGCGGGCGCCTTCAGGGGCGAGCGGGTTCCCGATCATGAGACCCTCTTCTTTCACCACGCCAAGGGGCGAGCCTTGCGTCACGGTAAGTGGAAGTTGGTCTCCTCCAGCAAGAAGACGTGGGAACTGTACGACCTGTCGAAGGACCCTCTCGAACTGAACAATCTGTCGAAGCAACACCCGGCCAAGCGCAAGGAACTCGAAGCGATATGGACGGCCGAGTCGAAACGGCACGCAGGGCAGGCGAAGCTGAAGTGATGCTCACATCATCGACCGCTTTGCTGCTATCTTCATGGCCATTGCCGGGGGTGGCGTTGACCGATCCATCCGCGAGCCGAACCGCGACACCCAAGAACACGAGAGGAACGATGATGAAGCTCCCTTCCGTCAGGACTGCTCCGATGGTTTCACGCCTGCTCGGCGCCATGGCCTTGTCGGTGACGCTGCTGTCGCCGGTGGCCCAGGACCAGCGCCCCAACATCGTGGTCATCATGGCCGACGATCTCGGCTATGGCGATGTCGGTTGCTACGGCGCCAAGACCGAGAATGTCCCGACGCCCGAGATCGACAAGTTGGCTGCGGGCGGACTGCGTTTCACCAGTGGCTATTGCTCGGCTTCGACCTGCACACCGACGCGCTTTTCCTTTCTGACCGGAACCTATGCCTTCCGTCAAAAGGGCACCGGCATCGCCGCGCCCAATGCGCCTTCCATCATCAAACCTGGCACCACCACCCTGCCCTCGTTGCTGCAGAAGGCTGGCTACAAGACCGCCGTGATCGGCAAGTGGCATCTCGGGCTCGGCGGACCGAAGGCTCCCGACTGGAATGGCGAACTCAAGCCCGGCCCGCTGGAGATCGGCTTCGATCACTGTTTCTTGCTGCCGACCACCAATGACCGCGTGCCGCAGGTCTACGTCGAGGATCACCGCGTCCTGAACCTGGACCCGAAGGATCCCTTGTGGGTGGGCAGGAAGAAGCCGAGCCCCGATCATCCGACCGGTAGCAGCCATCGCGACAGCCTCAAGATGGACTGGAGCCACGGTCACAACGCGACCATCCACAATGGCATCAGTCGCATCGGCTTCTATACCGGCGGCCACGCGGCTCGGTTCCGTGACGAGGACCTCGCCGATGCCTGGGTCGAACGGTCGGTGAAATGGATTGGCGAGCACAAGGCTGAGCCCTTCTTCCTGTTTTTCTCCTCACACGATCTGCACGTGCCCCGCATGCCTCACGAGCGCTTCCATGGCAAGTCCGCCAATGGCTTCCGGGGCGACTCCATCGTTCAACTCGATTGGTGCGTGGGTGAGTTGATGAAGGCCCTCGAGCACCACCAACTCACCGAGAAGACCTTGGTCATCTTCTGCTCCGACAATGGCCCGGTCCTCGATGATGGCTACAAGGATGGCGCCATCGAGAAGATCGGTAGCCACAAGCCGGCCGGTCCCTACTCGGGCGGCAAGTACAGCGTGATCGAGGGCGGCACCCGCACGCCCTTCATCACCTACTGGCCCGGGCAGATCGAGCCGGGCCTCTCCGATGAGATGGTCTGCACCATCGATCTCGCCGCCAGTTTCGCTGCGATGGTGGGGGTGAAGCTTCCCGAGGATGGCTGCCTCGACAGCTTCGATGTGATGGCTGCCCTGCTCGGCAAGTCCGGCGCAAAGGGTCGCGAGCATCTCGTCCAGCAGGACAATGGGCGCGGTGGTAATTACGGTTTCCGCGTCGGCGACTGGAAGTTGCAAAGGCGCGATTCGAAGAAGAAGCGCAACGCCAAGCTTCGCTTGCAGACGCAGGCTGCGCCGCGGATCACCCTGTTCAACCTCGCTGACGACCTGCGCGAGAAGAAGAATCTCGCTGAGCAGGATCCCGAGCGGGCCGAGCGCATGCAGGCGCGTTTGCAGTCCATCATCGACGCCGGTCGCAGCCGCCCGAAGGAGTAGGATGAAAACGCGCAGATTGGGAGACACTGATCTGGAACTGTCGGTGATCGGCCTGGGCACCTGGGCGATGGGCGGCGGCGATTGGGGGATGGGCTGGGGTGACCAGAACGAGCGCGACTCGATCGATGCCGTTCACGAGGCCCTGGAACTCGGCATCAACTGGATCGATGCCGCCCACGCTTATGGTTTCGGCGTCGCCGAGATCGCCGTCGGCAAGGCGGTGAAGGAGTGGGGTGGCGACGGGGTCATCATCGCGACCAAGTGCGGTGTGCTTCCGGACGAGGACAGCAAGCCTTACCGGTTCATCTCGCGTGACACCATCCGCGAGGAAGTGGAGGGATCGTTGCGACGCCTGCAGGTCGATTGCATCGATCTCTACCAGATCCACTGGCCTGAGCCGGTAGAGAATATCGAGGAGAGCTGGCAGACCATGCTCGACCTGAAGGCGGAGGGGAAGATTCGCTGGGCGGGCGTGTGCAACTTCACAGAAGACCACCTCGAAGCGGCCGAGGCGCTCGGCCATGTTTCCTCGTCGCAACCGATGTACAGCTTGCTCGCTCGCGAGGTCGAGCAGGGGGAACTGGACTGGTGCGCGGACAAGAACACCGGTCTGGTCGTCTACAGCCCGATGCATTCGGGCCTGTTGACCGGCAAGGTCAGCCGCGAGTGGATCGCGGGTCTGCCCGACAATGATTGGCGCAAGCACAAGCCCGACCATCCGGTGGTGAAGTATCTGCAAGAGCCGCACCTCGACGCCTTCCTGGACTTTCAGGAAGGCCTGGCCCGCATTGCCGCCGCGGGCGATCACACGGTCGGGCAGCTGGCGGTGGCCTGGACATTGCGTCGTCGTGAGGTGACCTCGGCCATTGTCGGCGCGCGGCGCAAGGGTCAGATCGCCGAGACCGCGCAGGCTGCCGCGTGGGAGATGACCGATGCCGAGGTCGCGGCCGTCGAATCGGCTCTCGATGCTTTTCTGACCAGCGTCGGTGATTCTTGAGGGCGAGGTTGCCCGATTGCCCGGGCGGTCGCGCCAGCCTGTATGATCGAGGTTCCCCTTGGGTAAGGAGGGGCACCATGAAGAAACCATTCCTTTGCTTGGCCTGCTTGTGTCTCGCCGCCGCCACTGTTTTTGGCCAGACCTCCCGTCGGTACCTGGTTTCGCCGCCCGGTGCCGAGTTCGAGGAGGGTCTTGCGGCCAGTGCGGTGCAGTTCGGCTTCAACAACACCCACATCCAGAGCCGGACCCAGCAGATCGACAACTCGTTTGCGGGCACCAACATCCCCTTCCTGTTCAAGGGGATTGGTTGGCGGCGGGATGGTCGCTCCCGACCCAGTTCCATCAAGCGCACCGCTGAACTGGAAATGGTCATGTCGCACGCGGACTTCGCCGCCGTTGGTCCGAATTTCGCCAAGAACTACAAGGATGTTCCGCGGCCCGTGTTCAGGCGGAAGAAGGTGATCTTGCCCGACTGGTCTCGCGCTCCAAAGATTGCTCCTGCCAGCTTCGACCTGATTTTGCCCTTCGACATCTTCTTCATCTACAACCGAAAAGACGCCCTGCTCTATGAGTTGGTGGTGCGCAACCTGTCCTCTCCGCAGGCCTACCACATGGACTTTTATCGGGACAATCAACTCAACCATGCCTTCGCCGACTGGCCCGCGCCCATCGATGCTGGTTGCCAGATGTCCAGAGGGAGGATGCTTCAGTCCTGCTTGCTGAGAGTGTCAGGATCGACGCTGGAGATGATGTTCAGACTCTGGAACACTCCGGCCTCGACGCCGGTGCACGCCCTTCTCGGGACCACCGACCCCAGGATCAACTTGCCGGGGCTCTGCGCGACCCTGCACAGCAACAGTCTGGTGACCCTGCCGGTGAGGACCTCGACGGCCGCAGGTTTGGTCGATCCCACCAAGGTGGCGAGCGTTCCCTGGAAGAGCTGGTACGGTGGCGCCACCCTCTACACGCAGTGCGTGGCCTTGCATCCCTCGCTGCCCTACGGGGTGGCCCTGTCCTCGGCGCAAGGGTGTGTCGTGCCCAAGACCAATACCAGGAAGACCCTGCCGACCCACATGGTCTGGAACTACCGGGCCGCTGCCGCCACCGGGGGGTTTTTCGACCGATCGACCTGCATCCCGACTCTGTTTGTCTGGTGAGTGTTCGGGCGTTCTGCGGTGCGTGATCGAGACGAGGATCGCGCCCCGTCGCGATTTCCTGTTCACTGGTCAGTGCCATGAGATCTTGCAGCTTTGCCTTCCTTGTCCTGTTCTTCGCCTCGATTCCTCGGCCCGGCCTGGCCCAGAAACCGAACGTACTCTTCATCTCCATCGACGATCTCAACGACTACATTTCGCCGCTCGATCATCATCCGGGGGTCAAGACACCGTCCTTCGAGCGCCTGGCCAAACGATCGGTCACCTTCGCCAATGCGCATTGCGCGGCTCCCGCCTGCCATCCCTCGCGCGTCGCGGTGATGACCGGCGTGCATCCGGCGACATCGGGGATCTATCGCAATCTCTTCGGTGCGCACGGACCGCGTTGGCGACACGAGTCGCCCGTGCTCGCCGATGCGGTGGTGCTCTCGCAGCATTTCCGCGATCACGGTTATCGCGCAGTCGGCGGTGGCAAGATCTTCCATACCCTGCAATGGACACCGGGTGATTCGCAGAACGATCCCGATGCATGGGACGATTATCGTGGCGATCCGCTCGACCCGATCTCACCCGACTGGCCGCGGCCTCAGCTGGTTGCCGATTCCGAGGCTGGCCTCACGGCGGGGCGACCGCTGGGAGGCCGCCAGCACTTCGGTGCCAAGCCACTCGAGCAGCCCGACGAGCAGACCGGCGACCACATGGTGGTGGACTGGGCTATCGCCGAGATGAACAAGCCCAGAGACAAGCCGCTCTTCCTTGCCGTCGGCCTGTTCCGGCCGCACATCCCCTTCGAGGTGCCACAGAAGTGGTTCGATCTTCACCCTATCGAGAAGGTCGAACTGCCCGAGTACCGGATCGACGATCTCGACGACGCCTACCCTCACAGCCGCGTGAAGTGGCACAAGTGGGTGGTCGAGAACAAGCAGTGGGAGCACTTCATGCAGGGTTATCTCGCCAGCATCAGCTACGTCGACCACCAGCTGGGCCGTCTGCTCGATGGCTTCGATGCATCGCCGATGAAGGAGGACACCATCGTCGTTCTGTGGACCGATCACGGCTTCCACATCGGCGAGAAGGATAACTGGGAGAAGTTTGCTCTCTGGGATCAGACCACTCATGTGCCGCTCTTCATCCATGCACCCGGCCTCAGCAAGGATGGGGTCAAGACGCAGCAGCCGGCGACCCTGACCGATCTCTATCCGACGCTCTGCGAACTGGCTGGCCTGCCGATCCCTGCCCAGTGCGATGGCCTCTCGCTGGTACCGCAGTTGAAGGAACCCTCCACGCCCAGAAAGAGGCCCGCGCTCACCTCGTTCCGCTTCGGGCAGGTCATGGCGTCTTCGCATGCCGTCGCCGATACCCGCTACCGCTTGATCCGTCACGGCAATGGTTTCGAGGAGCTCTATGACTTGCAGACCGATCCCAACGAGTTCACCAATCGCGCCGAGGACGCATCGCTGGCGGCCATCAAGGCAAGGCTGGCGAAGTGGCTTCCTGCCGATCCCGCACCGAGTCGCAGCATCCCCAGGGACTCGCCGTACAATCTCAAGTCGCGGGCCAGGAACAATCGTCAGTCCCGTTCCCGGAACAGCATCGCCGGCAAGCCCTTGCGCATCGCCTTCGAGGTCAAGCCGAAGCCCGGGTCACCCGATGGTGTTCTGGTCGCGCACGGTGGTGAGTTCCGCGGCTACTCGGTCTTCGTGCAAGAGGCTCGCTTGCACTTCGCGATCCGTCGCGACAAGGAACTCACGCTGATCGCCGCCAAGACGCCGGCACCCGAGGCCCCGTTTTCGGTCATGGCCAAGCTGGGCAAGGATGGTCGCATGCAACTCCTCGTCGGGGGCAAGGAAGTCGCCACCGGAGATGCCGGTGGGCTGATCTCCGAGCAACCCAACGAGGATGCTGCCATCGGTTCCGATCCGAGATCGTCCGTCGGTCCCTACGAGCCGCCGTTCACCTACGCGGGAGGTGTCGAGCGGGTGCGCGTCACGCACAGCGAGAAATAGGCTGCGTGCGGGGCGGCGACGCTGCCCACTCTGGTCGGTTCTCAGTCGCCTCGCGTTACCTTCAATACATGGGTGGCGAGGAAGTGACCCAGCTTGTCGGCGGGTGCGCCGCGGAAGTGAACATTCTTGCCGGCCCAGAATTCCTTGTAGAGTTCGGTCTCGTTGTCTTTCACGTACTGCCACTGGTCGCAGATGGAGATTGCCGGGTGGCGCTTCATCACCTCGAGGGCCCAGGGGTTGAGATACTTTTCCATCACCCCCGAAGTGCGCTTGGGGGCCTTGCCGTCCTTGTTGAGATCACCCGCTGGCGGAAAACCGTGCGGAACCGGACAGGTGGTCACCCAGATGAGCTCGGCGCCGGTCTTCTCCAACTGGCCGATGACGGCCTCGAGATTGGCCTGATAGGCGGCCTTGTTGTTGCCGGCGTCCCAGTGGCCGAAGTTGAAGCTGATGACATCCCAGTGCCGCCCCTTCTGTTCGTAGCCGCCCAGCCAATCGACGATGCTGCTCTTTCCCTTGCCGGAAGGGCCGCAGTTGGTCGGTGGATGGTGCAGGTTGAACTTGCCCGCCAGGGCCTCGCGCAGGCCTCGAGTGTAATTGCCGGAGATGGAGTCGCCGATGAAGAGGTAGCGCGGCAGCTTCGGGTCATCCTTGGCAGTCTGGTCGCCGATGGGTTGGACATGGATCTCGTCGGCGATGATGACGCCACCCTTGTTGCGACCCACCACGCGGGCACGGTTGACGAAGGGTAAGCAGTCCTTGGTGTCGATCACGTTGAAGAGCAATGAGTTTGTCTGACCGCCCTTCTTCAGCGAGATCTCGTAATTCTTGCCCTTGATGGAAAGGGTGCGCGGCTTGGTGGTGGGGTTCCACAGACCGACGAAGCGAGGGTCTTCCTTGCTGGGAAGCTGTTCGGTGGGTTTCTCGCCAAAGCGCAGCACCAGCCCGGACTCAGGGATCCAGTGTTCGTCGTGAGCCTGCGCGAGCATTTTTTCCACCTGATGCTTGCGGCGAATGTTCACGATGCCGGTGATCGGTCCCTTCGGCAGGGCAAAGTCGATGACCTGGTTTGACGAGTGGACCTTGTAACGCAGGACGCCGTTCCTGAGGCCGCCGAGGATGCGGGTGTTCACCTCCAGCGCAACTTCGGTCTGGTCGGTCCACTGGATGGCGGACTGTCCGTCGGGATGGCGGACGCACATGCCCTTGTCGTCGCGGGAAGCGATGAGACCCTGCACCGTCACCGAGGGGGCCTCGCTCTCTTGCGGGGCGGCGGTGGGCAGGCTGAAGCAGGATGCGAGGATAAGGATGGTCTTCAACATGGAGCTGTCTTTGGGGCTGATGAACTGCGCCGACCGGTGCTCTCGGGCCAAGTCTTGCCGACTATAGCGTGAGGTCTTTCGAGGTGGCGAAGTTGTACCCGAGGCTCATGGAAGATCGGTGTAGGCGAAGGCGAGCTTGACCTTCTCCTTCGGCCACGGTTCACCGTTGACTTCGATGTAGGGGTAGACGAAGAAGTTGAGCGGCGCGCCTTGTTGGGGCGGCACCAGCTGGAGATCGCGTCCGGTGGTGAAGGTGACGCGGTTCTCGGTGAGATTGCCGAAGTAGTAATGCTTCATGTCGGGATGCTTGTCGGCCTCGGAGATATCCACCGGGACCCAGCCCTTTTCCTCGCTGTGGAACAAGGCCCAGCAGTGATAGCCACCGATGGTGCCCTGTCCGCGCTCGGGTGGCAGGGGAAAGCCGATCTCGAAGCGTGCCGGCAGTCCCTTGGCGCGCGAGAGCGAGATGAACAGGCTGTGGAAATCGGTGCAATTGCCAAAGCGACTGTCGCAGACCCAGAGCACGTCGCCATTGCCATAGCCGGGCCTGGACTTGTCGTAGGCCACGTGATCATCGACACGGTTGTAGAGTATGCGAGCCATGGCCAGGGAATCATCGGGGATGTGGGTTTCGGCGAGAAGGTCGAGCGGCTTGCCTTCCAGCGGCACCTTCGCGTTGGCTGCGAGGAAGAGTTTGCGCTGTTCCTCGGTGAGTTCTGTTCGGCCCTTGTCGGACAGTCCGTGGACTTCGTGGCGATCGACCCGGTAAGACGTCCGGAACGCGATCTCTCCGGAAGCGGGCCCGGCGACCTCGAAGTGCAGGATCTTGTTGCCGTAGGTGGGCTCGGTTGCGGTTTCAGCCTTGGTCGGGAGATCTGCTCCGAGGGTTTCGACTTCCTGGTGCTCGTTCGATGGCGGTACTGGCAACCAGACGCGGACCCGAGATCCTCGGGGGATCCCGGTCAGGGTGGCTCCGTAATCGAGTCGAAAGCTACGCGATACGGGCGCATCACCGCGATCGATTGGTTCCTGGGTGCAACCCGGGAGCGAACACAGAAGGGACAGCCCGAGCAGAGAAAACAGAGATCTCATCTTTGCCGGGAGTTTTGGTTCAAGAGTCAGATCAGGAGGAGGCCGAGGTCGTGGCTTTCGATAAGTGTGCGCCGGTGGATCCACGGCCGTGTCCACGTCCACGTCCACGCCCACGTCCACGCCCGCGGTTGCGCAGCGAGAACTTGGCGGTCTTCCGTTTCGACGCTGGCTTGTTCGGAAATTGTGTGAGCGGCGTCTTCGATCGGAATGGATGGTCTTCGACGATCGTGATCTTGCAGCGAATCGTTTTCTCGATGTCGCGCAGATATGGGCGTTCGTCCGTGTCGCAGAAC